>JAVYAJ010000233.1:0-13300 GCA_032229885.1 Candidatus Anammoximicrobium sp.
GCAACAGTCATCCCACCCCAATCCCACCTAACCCATTCCCGTGCCACTAACCCACAAGTGTACTGTACACACCACTGTACAAGATGCGCGCACCGTGTGCGCATGATACGAACTAAGACTCTAGATGTAAAACATGTGTTCCGCTGGCTCGCGAACCTCAGCGACCAGATCCGCAAAGCTGGTCGAGTCGAGCAGTCGGCGGTGCAGGCTCGTCGCGCGGCGCCAGACCGTTCTTAACGCACGGGCCGGCGGCGTGGCGTCGCACGGGTTTGCCGTGGTCTCGAGAGGCGACTCGCCCACTGCAACCATGACTTCGCCTAACGTGACGTCCTCAGGATCCCGCCTCAGACGATAACCGCCCGAGGCGCCCCGCGTGCTCGTCACCACGCCAGCCGTCTTCAACTGCAACAGGATCTGCGTGAGAAAGGCCGCTGGAATGTCGTGCGCGGCGGCGATCTCGCGGACTCGAGTCGGTCGGCCCGACTCGTGACGCAACGCCAACTCGAGCACTGCCAGGCATGCGTATTGGGTGCGAGCCGAGACACTCATTTGCCGTCATCCAACGTATGCAATCCACACTCGGTCTTGGCAAAGCCGCTCCATCTCCCTGCCCGTTCGTCCTCTCCGAACATCACGGGACGCGTGCAAGGCCAACAGCCAATGCTCGTATAGCCCTTGTCATGCAAAGGATTGTAAGGGATATCGTGGTCGGTAATCATCTTCCATACGTCTTTTTTGGTCCAGTTCGCCAGAGGGCTGACCTTGACCAATCCAAACTTTCGATCCCAGCCGACGATCGCAGCCTGGGCTCGGTCCTCGCTCTGATCGCGCCGAATGCCACTGGCCCAGGCGTGCATCCCATGGATCGCTTTGTACAACACGCTGATTTTGCGATCCGCGCAACATTGATCCGGGCGTCGGTTGTACAGCGGGCCTCCGTGTAGCCGTTCGTACTGCTCGACGGTCAACTCCGGTCGCTTGAACTCGACTTCGATGCCGTACCGTTGCCTGACCTTTTCGCGCATCTCGATCGTTTCCGGAAACTGGTAACCGGTGTCAAGATTGAAAATTGGAGTGTCCGGGGCAATTTCCGCAAGCATGTGCAGAATCACCATCCCTTCCGGACCAAACGCCGTGGCCATGGTGAACCGCGGCGAAAACCGCGCGACCGCCCAGCGGAGGATCGACTGGGGCGTGGCCGTCTCAAGCCGGTCGCTGTGTTGCCGCAATTCGTCGAGCAACTCGGGCGTCGGCTTCAAACCCGAGGCCTCGGCTGACGACGAATCATTTTGCTTGTGATCGACCGAGCTTGGCGACATATCGACCGCACTGGGCTGATCTGTCTCTGAAGGCGTAGTCTGTTGGTCACCCAAGGGCCAAATTCTGAGCATATTTCGGCACGTGTCCTGGAATAAATCTCTATCGGGGGAACCAGTTCCGGCGGAACGCCGCCATCACGATCGTCGCGAAAATGCGATCGCGAAAAATATATCAATGTCGATCAACATGGTCAACAATGAAATGCTGGCCGCAATCGCGACAGCGCGTCAGATCGCGCGTGCTGCGTCCGATCGTAGGATGGTCGTCTGGGTGGTGCGCCCCGGGAACTCGCAATGGCTGGGCAGCCCAGCGTGATGTCACCACCAAATGTTGGGGCAACCCCGATTATAGACGGTGACAAGTCCTTGCTCTGTCGAGTGTGACGACCCGAAAATTATGATTGGACAACGCACTAGGACGGCAGCGGATGAGGAATGCCCCACACACGAGAAATGGGCGGGATCCGCGATTTGACAGCAAGTTACGATATGTCTCGACTGGGGGTGTCGCAATCCGTGGAACTGTCACTGTTAAGAAAACGTCCACAGGTGTCAAAGTGAGATGCGCACATCTCTACGAGATTTGTGCCTTGCGCTGTAAAATACGCGCAGTATAGTTTTAGACGATTCGTTAACGTGTTTTCTGACGCCGTGCGTCCAGTCTTGTGGATCGCGGCTTGGGACTCGCGAATTCGTGACATGTTTCACGGGAGGGATAGAACTGTGGCTGGTCTGACAATATCCGCGAGCAAGAGGCGCTCCCGAGCGGTTCAATGGCTGTCGAGCTTGGCACGGCCCAGCCGGGCGAGACCGGGAGCGAGACCGTCAGACCGAAAAATTGTCTTTGAATCGCTAGAACGGCGAGATCTGTTGAGTGCTGATGCCAGCTGGTTCGACTCTGCCTGGGGTAATGGCCTATCGAGCGATCTGGTGCGGGGGGGCGAGGGCGAACTGACGAGCACTGACATCGTCCGGTACCGTCTGGCGCTGACCGACACTCTGAATCAGCCGTTGCCGACCGACGCGTCGGGAAACCCGATCGTCACGATAGGACAGACTGTGCGGCTGCACGGCTACAGCCAGGATACTCGCTACGTGACGCCGGTGGGAGGCAATCCGATTTTCGTAGGCAAAGGCGTCTACGCTAGTTATATGGATGTCTTTTACACCAATGCGGATTTGATTTCGGTCCGCACGGGCGAGACTCAATTGCTCCAGTTCGTGCCGGACGATCCGTCCTCCGGTCAAACGACGCCGCCACCGATCTCCGGTTCTTTCAAACTCACTTTCGACATCCGCACGACGGCGCCGATCACGTACAGCCCGATCATCGAGGAATTGGCCATTGCTGTACAGGACGCCTTGGAAGCCCTGCCGAACATCGGGCGCGGAAATGTCCACGTTTCGGGGGACGTCCTGCAACCCGAGTCGCTGCGGGTACAGTTCGTGAACAATCTGGCGCAGCGCGATCTTCCGGAGATCACGATTGACAGTTCGGGGATGGTCAATTGCAAATCCGCCGACATCTCCGAACTCTACCCGGCGGACCCGTCCAGCCCTGGCGCGTTTCGCAGCGCGTTTACCCCGGTCTATCCGTTCATCAACGGACTGCGGGTCGTGGACAAAGATCCCGAACCTGGCCAGCCGTCCGGAGGGAAATCGTTCGGAGGGATCGGCACATTTTCGGACGAACAGCAGCCGCCGCCGGCGAGCGTCGCGAAAGCGGAACGCGAGTTTTTCTACGTGGATCTCCGAGCGGACGCGGCGGGACAGGTCGCTTTTTCCGGCAATCCCTCCAATTATGACGAGTCGCAGTTCGCGGGGACGGAGACGCTCGTGTTTCCGACGAACGCCTCGAACCCCGAATTCGTCGTCGAGCCGCAGTACCAGGGCTTTGTCCAAGATCTCGACAATCCGCTGACGCTGACGATTTTGCCGCGGAACGTGTTCGTCGTGAACTCGCTCGGCGACGCGCCCGACGCGAACCCTGGCGACGGGACCTGTGCTACGGCCAGCGGTGTCTGTACGCTGCGAGCCGCGATCCAAACGGCCAACGCCACGCCAAACC
The DNA here is from genome assembly GCA_032229885.1 of Candidatus Anammoximicrobium sp. GTDB lineage: Bacteria > Planctomycetota > Planctomycetia > Pirellulales > Pirellulaceae > Anammoximicrobium. Next base: position 3,388 of record JAVYAJ010000233.1, read on the forward strand.
TGGGCGGCGTACCCGATTTGATCACGTTCGATCTCCCCGGACCTGGGCCGTACAAAATCCAGCCGACATCGCAATTGCCGACGATCACCCAGCCGGTTGTGATCGACGGGACGACCCAGCCCGGCTATAAGGGCACGCCTCTGATCGAACTCGACGGCGCAGCAGCCGGGTCCGCTGCCACGGGCATTCGGATCACCGCGGGCGGCAGCACGATCCGCGGTCTGGTCGTGAATCGTTTCAAAGGCTGGGGCGTGTCCATCGAAACGCTTGGCGGCAACGCGCTGGTCGGAAATTATATTGGGACCGATCCGACGGGCATGCAGGATCGCGGGAACGAGTCGAACGGGGTCTTTATCAACAGCGGCAACAACACGATCGGCGGCGCGTTCGCCGAAGACGGCAATCTGATTTCGGGCAACGACGCGCGTGGGATTTATCTCGTTGGCGCCGGCGCCAAGAACAACCGGGTGTTGGGGAATCGGATCGGAACCAACGCCTTGGGAACCGCCGCGCTGCCCAACAGCATGTACGGCGTATGGATCGCATCGGCCGACAACCAGATCGGAGGCGCTCGGCCGGGCGAGGGCAACCTGATTTCCGGTAACGCCAGCGGCGGTGTGTTGGTCGTAGGGCCGGACGCCTCGGGCAACGTGATCGAAGGAAACAAAATCGGTACGAACTCAGCGGGGGCGGCCAAGCTGGCCAACACAGGCGCCGGGATTTTGCTGTCCGGCGCGCCGAACAACAGGGTCGGAGGAACGATACAAGGCGCCGGGAACCTAGTGTCGGGAAACGCTCGGCAAGGCATCTACGTGCTGGGCAGCACTGGGCGGGACAACACGATTCTGGGCAACCGGGTGGGGACCAACGCCGATGGCACGGCGGCGGTGGGGAACACCGAGCACGGCGTCTACGTGACGGCCGCGAACACGCGTATCGGCGGCGCGTTGGCGGGCGAAGGAAATCTCATTTCGGGCAATGGCCTCGCGGGCGTGGCCGTCTTCTTTTCCGCAGCCACCGGCAACTCGATCCAGGGCAACCGGATCGGCACAAATGCGGATGGTACGGCGGCGATCGGCAATGGCGCCTACGGCGTGGACTTGCGCCTGTCCGGTTTGTCTCTGGTTGGCGGCACTTCGGCGGCGGCCGGCAATGTGATCTCGGGGAACGGCGGGGCGGGAGTGCTGATCGCGGGCGACACCGCGAAGAACAATTCACTCCAGAACAATCGGATCGGAACGAACGCCAGCGGCACGGCGAGCGTGGGGAATCAAGGGACGGGCGTGTTTCTCACGTCCAAAGCGTCGAACAACGTGATCGGCGGAGCGGGGACCGGAAATGTGATCTCAGGGAACACCGGTCGGGGCATCTATATCCTGGGCGACGAAACCAAGAACAACACGATCCAGGGGAATCGGATCGGAACGAACGCCGCGGGAACGGCGGCCGTGCCCAACGGACTTTATGGCGTGTGGATCGCCGCCAAGGACAATGTGGTGGGCGGCGCCGCGGCGGGACAGGGCAATGTGATTTCTGGGAATACGTCGGGCGGGGTCTATGTGAGCTGGCCTTGGTCCGGTTCGGCCGGCAGTGGCAATCGATTCCAAAGCAACAAGATCGGGGTCGGCGCCACGGGTGGAGCGCTGGGCAACCAGGGGGCAGGCGTGCTGGTCACGACGGGCGCCACAAACAACACCGTGGGCGGCGCGGGGGTCGGCAACGAAATTGCGTACAACACCCGGCAGGGCGTGTACGTGATCGGGCAGAACAGCACCGGGAACGCACTCACGCAGAACTCGATCCATGACAACGGCGGTGCGGCCGACCTGGGAATCGACCTGTCGCCGTATGGCAGAAACGCCAACGACGCGGACGATCTGGATTACGGACCGAATCGCTTGCAGAATTATCCGGAGATGAGCGCCGCCGTGCTAAATGGCGGCAATTTAAGCATCACCTACGCCGTTCCCTCGTCCGTGGACGCCGCGGCATACCCCTTGACCGTCGAATTCTTCGTGGCGGATGCCAACGCGCAGGAGGGACAGACATACCTCGGGCAGCACAGCTACGCGTCTCCGGGCACGAAGACGGCCGTTCTCGCGCAGTGCTGCATCGCGGTCGGCGCTAGGGTGGTGGCAACCGCGACGGACAAAAACGGCAACACCTCGGAATTTTCCACCAGTATCCAGGTGACGGCGGCTGTCCAAGCTCCGCCGCTGGTCGGCGGCGACGGTTCCGTCATCGGACTGGATGCCGAGCGGCTGGCTTTGGTCGTTCCACAGGCCATCGACGCTTGGGAGTCGGCCGGCTTGGACGCGGCTCGCGTTTCCGTGCTGCAGTCGCTGACGTTCGAGATTGTCGATTTGCCGGAAAGCTATCTAGGGCTGGCCGCGTCGGACCGGATTGTCTTGGACGCCACCGCAGCCGGATTCGGCTGGCATACGGACGGCGGCTTGGATACCCCGCCGCCCGTGTCGCAGGTCGACCTTCTGACTGTCGTGATCCACGAGATGGGGCATATTCTCGGCCTGGTGGACGCGGATCATGACGACGGTCTGATGGGCGGCGTTCTACGGGCGGGCGTCCGGCATTTGCCGACTGCTGACGAAATCGACCAAGTCCTGGCCATCGACGCATGGTAAGCTTCATGATGTTCATCCGCCGGCCGTCGCCGGCGGAAGTCCATTCCGTGCCGAAGCCACGATAAACTCTCGATTCGATTCGCGGCGCACCGCGCCGAGTTTCGCGAGCGCGAGGTCCGGCCCGCGAACCGGCGAGTCGGACGTGTCACCACGTTCGGGCGCGGTGGTACACCTACTAGTCACGCAGATGGGGCGCAGGATGCGAGACGCTTTGCCTACGGTTCGACCATGCCCACTGGCCAGAAACACACAACTTGGTTCGTCCTCGCCTTGCTCGGGCTGTTGCTGATCGCGAATGGGCCGTTGTTCCTGTGCATGCCCATAATCGACGACGCCGTATTGTGGGATCTGCACACCCGCGAATATTTGCACGGGGCAACTCCGTATTGCGACGTATTGGAGACGAATCCACCTGGCATGTTGTGGATTCTGGCGGTCGTTAGGACGGTCCTGGGGGAATCGTCCGTGGCGTTGCGCGCGGTTGATTTGGGGATCTTTTCTCTTATTGTGGTTCTCGCCGCAGCCGTGCTGAGGCAGGCCGGCGTCACGAAACGCGGCCAGGCTTGGTTCGCCACAGCCGGTTTCTTCTTCTATTTCTCGCTGTCCGAATGGTGTCATTGTCAGCGGGACATGTGGCTATTGGCGCCATCCATCGCGCTTGTCTGGATGCGCGGTCGGCAGGTTGCTCGTTTGAACGATCCAGCGCTTGGCGCTGGCCAATGCCTCCGGCATGCGCTGTACGAAGGCCTAGTGTTGGGGGCGGGGATGTGGCTCAAGCCGATGCTGGTCGTTCCTGCGGCGACGATGTGGCTGGCGGGGCTCGCCGAAACCCGTCGTTGGCGGGCCGTGTTGGTCGATTGTCTAGGCCTGGCGGCAGGGGTGGCGGTGGCCGGCTGCGGAGGGGTGGCTTGGTTGATCCACACGGGCGCCTGGCCGTTTTTCGTGGACACCTTCGTCTCGTGGAATCCGCATTACGTGGCGGCGGGCAGACAGCACTGGACCTGGGTGCGGTTTGTAGGCATGGTGGTTCGATTGTTCCCCTGGTGCCTGCTCCATATCCCGGCCATCGGCGCCGCGGGGGCGTGGCTGATCCGCGCTGGACGAGAGCGCCGGTCACCGGCGGCGAACCGCGATCCGGCGGAACTCGCAAAGTCCGGTACGGCTCGCCTGGTGGCTGGGTTTTATGTTGGCTGGCTTGCCCAGGCATTCCTGCTGCAGCATCTGTACGACTATGTCCAGGCGCCCGGCATCGTCCTAGCTGGGCTGATCTGCGCGCTTGCGCTGGGACGTCCGTCTACGGCCGCCGCCGTGCCGGGCGTCGTCGTTGCGGATCCGCCGGTCGTTCGTAACCGACGCATGCCCATCGTCTGGAGACCGGCGATTGTCGCGTTGGGCGTGTGGACCGTTCTGGCTGTCGCCTGTTCGCCGGCAGTCCGAGGGTCTCGACTGATGTCCTGGTGGTCCTGTGTGACCGAAGGCGACTCGCCGGCAATACGTGATCGCTTGAGACTATTGTCGTTGCCCGACTGGCAGGATCTGGCACGCGTCGCAGATTACTTGCGACAACAGCGCGTCGGGGATTGCGAGTTGCTATGCTTCAACAACAGCACGATCTCCCTGTACTGGACGTTGGCGATCCGCCCGCCAACCCGCTACGTGTACTGGGAGAACTGTCTGGTCTTTTTTCCCGAACGTACCGAGGAGATGATGGCCGCCTTGGAAGCCGCGCGTCCACGATATGTGGTGTCGGATTTGCTGGCCGCGGGAATGTCTCAGGCGAGGCTCGGTTCCATCCAACGAGACGCGCGTCTGAGTCTGATGTTTAACCGGTCAGACAGAGACCGTCCCGTTCTCCCGTGGTCGCATCCCATCACGTTTCGCGCGGGCCGATATGCTGTGCATCATGTCCAAGAACCGCTCGGCTGGCCGATGTTGACGCTCGAATGAAACTGAATCGAAGCGCGGTGGTCGATCCGGCACGCCCGGACTCCGTCCACCGACCGTCCGAAAAAGTGCGCACTTCCGCGGGCGAACGCCAGGGCTGTACGGCTGTACAGAGTGAACCACGAATCGACGCGAATCGAACGAATCAAGACGTCGCTTCTGGCGGTCCGTTGCTCATTCGTATTATTCGTGGTATTCGTGGTTTGAAATCAGGCGTTCTCGAGGCTCGGTTCGTACGATGCGCACGACGGGCGTCTTGTACAGTGATTTGCTCCCTACACTTTTAGGTTGCGGGCGGGAGTCCGCGTTAGTCGATGATGAACAATTCTCGTGTCTGGGCTGCCGCAGCGCTCGCCGTGATGACGCTCGTATGCTTCTGGCGATTGACCCTGCACCCGACCGACTTGCTCGTCGGACCACAACGAAATGGCCAGAATGACGTTACCTCACAGTTCCTGGAGTTTCGGGCCTATGCCGGGCGTGGGCTGCGCGAAGATACCTCTTCCTTGCTGTGGAATTCTCACGCGATGGCCGGCGCGCCTTGGCTGGGAAGTCCGCAAGCCGCGGTCTTCTACCCGCCGAACTGGTTGTTTGCTTTCGTACCGAGCGAATATCTGATCAGTTGGCTGATGGTGTTTCATCATTGGTTCGGCGGGATTGGAACGTTCTTGCTGTGTCGTCGTTACGCGTTTTCGCGCCCTGCCGCGTTGTTGGCTGCTGGGTGTTATCTGGGCGCGCCGTTTCTGGTGGCCAACACGAGCGAGGGACACTTCCCACAAGTTTGTCTTGTCGCTTGGTTTCCCTGGGCTTTTCTGATGGTCGAGCGGCTTCGCGCACGACAGCGCGGTGGCGTGAGCGGAACAGCGATAATCCTGGCATTGGCGTTTTTCGCGGGCCATGTGCAGGAGCTGTTTTATCTGATCCTCGCGCTGACGGTCTATTTGACATTCGACATCTTTTCTTGGCGCCGAGGGGCTCGCGCAGCCGAAACGAAAACTTCGATAGGGCGCCCGAGCACCCACCCGGCGCCAGACGCGCCGCACGCCGCCTGCACGATGGTCAGGCATGTCTCGATAGCTGTTGGCACGCCGTCGCAGATCATCCTGTCGTGGTGCTTCGTCGGCGTCGTCCTGCTGGGCTTGGTTGCGGCCGAACTGATTCCGATGTTCGCCTACAGTCGCAACTCGGTCCGTGCGGGAGGCGTCGCAATGGATGCGCTACGTGCTGCGAGCCTGCAGCCACGCAGCTTGATCCAACTGCTGGATCCGCGCGTATTCGGCGGTCCTGAGGCTTATTCCGGACCAGGGACTTATTACTGGGATGCCCTTTGTCACTTCGGAATCGTCCCGCTGATCATGGCGTTGATCGGCGCCGCGGCCTGTCGGCGATGGTACCCAGGAATGCGGCTCGTCGTGCTCTGGCTCGCTGCGTTTCTGTTCGCGTTCGGTGACCAGACTCCGTGGTTTCCGTTTCTGTATCGTTTCGTCCCTGGGATCTCGTTGTTCCGTGGTCCTGCGCGAGCGCTGTTCTTCTGTTCATTTTTCACGGCGGTGATGGCGGGCGCAGGGGTGGAGGTGATGCTTGTCGCGTCCCGGCGGGCGCGGCTTGGGTGGCGGCGTCTTGTCGTCGTGGCCGCGCTCGTCGCCTTGATCCTGGCCGCTGGGCTGTGGTGGTGGCAACAGGCGAGCCGCGGCGCCTCGGCAGCGGAACCCTCGGGCGGCTGGCCGGAGGCATGGCGCCAATTGGCCGTACTCCGTGTTCTGGGGTGGTCGCTTGCCGGAGGCGGAGCGCTGTTCCTGATGACGATGCGTGGATGGACGCAACGCTGCGGCACGGTGATGGTCGTCCTCCTCTGCGCCGGCGAACTGGCATGGCACGCCGGCGAGGTTCTCCGGACGATTCCACAGGTTTCGATTCGCCGAGACAATCCGATCGTGGAAGCGATACGGCCCAAGCTGGGGTTCGGTCGGATTTTGGCGCCGCAGCATCTGGTCAGCGATCGCGAAGCGTGGCGCGGAGGAATATCCAAGGTTCAGGCTTACGAGCCGGTTCCGCTCGGCCGATTCGGGCTCTACTGTGCCGCCGCAGCGCCGGGATCTGATTCCGCCATGGCGTTTGCCGGCTTTGCGCCGCTGAATCTAGAGCGCGCCCGTAAGCCGCTGTTGGATGCATTGGGCGCGCAGTACGTCGTCGTGGACGGCGCCGGACCGTCCGAAGCGATCGGTTGGCGTCGCTGGCACAGCGGCAGCGTGATCCAGGAATTTCACTTGTCGGACGCCGAGCCGAGCCGGCTGCCCTATACCATTTACGAAAACCTGACGCCGATGCCTCGCGCGTATGTCCTCGGTGCGACGGTTTTGGCGACTGACCCGCAGAACCTCATTGCGCAGCTCTCGCAACTCGATCCACGCCGGACCCTGCTGATGGAACGAGATATCTTGCCGGAGGGCGTTCGGCAAGAATTCCGCCCAGCGACGATCGTCGAGTACACGGCCACGCGCGTGGTGGTTCACGCGCAGACGCAGGCGCCGGGTTATCTGGTGCTGAGCGATGCCTACTTCCCCGGCTGGTCGGCCATCGTCGACGGAAGCCCCGCGCCCGTGCTTCCCGCGAACATCGTTTTTCGAGCTGTCCCGCTGACGCCCGGGCAGCACACGATCGAGTTCCATTACGCGACTCCTGGAGCAAGGCTCGGAGTGGTGATGTCGATCCTGACCCTGTTGCTCGTGGTGCTGGTCGCCGTCCGTGGATGGCGCAGAAGCTAGTCGAGATCGGACCGGCGTAGACTCCGTGCTAGCGCACGCAACGTAACAAGCGGTTCGTTGTAGACACCCGGAACGGTCGTCGCTGTTAAAGAGTACGCAGCCGAATCGAATCGTAAGCGCGAAACGCCAGTGACCGCGCCGGCGTTCCGTCGCCACTGGCCCGCATTTCTGGTTGACCGACGGCAATCGTGCTGAGCTTGGCTGTGTGCAACAGAATCTCATGACGGGGCGATCTCGCAGATTGACGCTGGGCTCCGCGCGGCGTATCAGGCCTGTGGGCGTCAAACCCTCATCAGACTAGAAGCGTCTGAAGGAACGGCCGTCGATTTGCAGGGGAATTTCCGCATTCCCGTCTATAATGATTGAAACGCTGGATGGCGCGCTCGGGTACGGTTTTACCGGACGGTTGCCGCCTGGTTCGGCTTCACAATGCGTATGTGTGACATAGGCTTTGCAGTAGGAGTCTTGCGACGTGGTTGGACCGATACGCGGTCCTAGTTCAAGACTGCGCGGAGCGGATCCTCAGATGCGAATCTCTGTAGCCGTACCCTTGTACAACGAGTCCAGCGTCCTCCCTGAGCTGCTGGCTAGGATCGGTCGAGTTTTGGACTCGCTGCCTGGCGGTCCGCACGAGATTGTCTGCGTCGACGATGGCAGCCGCGACGCGACGTGGGACATGCTGAAAGACGCCGCGCGGCGGGATCCGCGCCTCGTGGCCGTGTCGTTGTCGCGGAATTTTGGGCATCAGGCCGCGTTTTCGGCGGCTCTGGACTACGTCTCGGGGGACGCGGTGGTTCTGATGGACGGAGATCTTCAGGATCCGCCCGAAGCGATCCCCCAGTTGTTGGAAAAGTTTCAGGAGGGATACGACGTCGTCTATGTGGTGCGAGTGAAACGCAAAGAAGGGATCGTTCTGCGTTCCTGTTACTACTTGTTTTACGCCTTGATCCGGCTGTTGGCCGACGTCCGACTGCCTCGTGGAGCGGGCGACTTCAGTCTGATGTCGCGGCGTGTGGTGGACGAGTTGACGCGGACGCAAGAGCGTCTGCGCTATCTGCGCGGCCTGAGGACGTGGGTTGGCTTTCGTCAGGTAGGGATTCCGATCGAACGGGCGCCGCGTCACTCGGGCGTGTCGAAGTACTCACCGCGCCGCCTGCTCAAACTGGCTTTCGACGGGATTTTCGCATTTTCGATCGTGCCGATCCGCGCCGCCACGTTGCTCGGGGGACTGACGATTTTCTTTTCGATCCTCGTCGCCAGCTACTCGATCGCCGCCAAGCTGTTTTTCAATCACTCGCCGCAGGGGTTCACCGCCTTGATCGTCTCGATGGCATTCTTTGCTGGAACCCAACTCGTGTTTTTGGGCGTGATCGGCGAGTACATCGGCCGAATCTACGAAGAGGTCAAAGCACGCCCGACCTACATTGTCCAAGAGACCATCCGGAGTCGACGCCCGTGGACGCAGAGTACGCCCGAGCCTACCGAGATCTATATTGCCGCCACTGGTGGTGGCGGGCTCGAGAACGCCTGATCCTGGCGACGCTAAAACAACGCCTGCCGCTGGGCAGCCGCGCTCCTGTCCTGGATGTGGGGTGTGGCGATGCGTTGTTCTTTCCCGCGCTCGAAGCGTTCGGCGAGCCCGAAGGCGTCGAAGCCGATGACTCGATCATCGATCCCGCCGGACCTTTTGCCGAGCGAATTGCGCGGCAACCGTTCGATCAGCGTTTCCAGCCCGGGCGACGCTATGCGTTGATCACGATGCTCGACGTCCTTGAACATCTTGATCAGCCCGCCGAAGCATTGCGCCATGCCCTATCTTTGCTACGTGCGGACGGCCTGATTGTGATCACCGTACCGGCGTTCATGGGATTGTGGACACAACACGACGATCTGAACCACCACCGCACGCGCTACACGCGACGCACGTTCGCCCGCCTGGCGGACCAAAGCGGGCTCGAGCTGATCGACGTCCGCTATTTCTTTCACTGGACCTGTCCGGTGAAGCTGATGATCCGATTCAAAGAGCGCCTGATCCGTTCACCGCCGCGTCCCGCCCGCGTCCCGATCAGCCCCCTGAATCGGTTGATGTACGCCGCCTGCCTCGCCGAGCAGACGTTGATCGGTCGCCTGCAACTTCCCTTCGGCAGCTCGTTGTTGGTTGTAGGCAGACCACAATCCAGACCCGGAGAAATCGGTCAATCCGGCTGAAACCCAGGCCCCGCGAGCTCCCCCTCCGACGGCGGCATCTCTCGGCCGCGAATGCGTACACCAAAAGCGCCCCGCGCCTCGAGCGCCTCGCGAGGAACACCCCACGACCACCATCGAACATGGGAGCTGCACGATAAGCGCCCGCGGGGCGTTCGCGTTTTATGCGCCAAGTGCTAACTGTGCTGACGCTTGCACATTCCGGATTACGTCACTGGCGATTGCCGTCGAGCCGGTGTGTGACGATGCGGATCCGCTATGATGTATCCCTCCGTAGCGTTTGGGAGAGGAATACCATGGGAGAAGTTCAGGTGGATCGACCAAATGAGCCGTGTAGAGTCTTAGTTCGTATCATGC
>JAVYAJ010000234.1:0-7240 GCA_032229885.1 Candidatus Anammoximicrobium sp.
ACCTGCTGGTTGACGTCCACGGTCCGGGTCTGCGGATTGCCGCTCGGATCCACCCACGACACCGTGTACCGGGCCGTCGCCGTCCGCGTGCTGCGCTCAAAGTACGAGGTGGCCACGCTGAACGAACCTTCGGGCAGGTGCTCGAACGTCCAGGTCGCGAGATCGCCCGTGTTGTCGCCGTTGGCCAACGCATAATCGCCGCCAAATCCCGTGCCCGCCCGGTTGGAAAAACCGGGGCTGGCTGTATACCCTGGGTCGCCGTTGTCGACGTACAACGGGGCTGCCAGCGGCAGCAAACCGGCCACGACGTGCCCGGTGATCGGCAACACGAACGGCAAGTCTCCGCCGATTCCGGAAATCCTGAGATCGCCCGAAAACGTGCCGGCCGAGGCGGCATCCAGCGTCACGGTGAAGTCGAACGACGCGCCGGGCGCCAAGACCACGCCGTTTCCGGTGTACGTGCTGCTGAAGCCGGTCGGCAGGCTGAGCGCCCCCAGCGTCACGTTGGCCGTAGCCGTCGCCGGGTTCAAGATCCTGAACGTCTGCGTCACGCCGACGGGAACGTTCGTCGTCCCGAAGTCCACGCGGCTCAGTCCCGAGTACAGCACCTGGTTTCCCTGCAACACGACGACCGATTCGGGCGCGGCGGCCGGCGGCGCCGGCGGCGTGCCGGCGGGTGGCTCGGTCGGGTTGTAGACGGCGCCAACCGTGCCGGTGATGCCTAAGGCGAACGGCGACTCGTTGTTGTCGTTATTGCCCACCGTAATCGTGCCGGCGTACGTCCCCAGCGCCGCCGCATCCAACTGGACCCGGAACGTCGTCGATTGGCCGGGCAACAGCGTCGTCGAGCCCAGGCCCTGGACCAGGCTATAGCCGGACGGCAGCGTGATCGCGCCCAACGTCAGATTGGCGCCGCCCTCGTTGCGGATCACAAACTGACGCGGCAACGGCCTGCCAACCGTCGTCTGTCCCAGATCCACCTGGCTGACGCCCGACGTCAAGCTGGCCCCGCCGTCCCAGACGGAGATCTCGGGGGTCGTCACCTGGATGATGCGAATCGCGTCGGCGATCACGCAGCCGCCGCTGGTGGCGTCGGACAACTGGACCGTCAGCTCGCTGCCGAAGATCGTGTACGCGCTCGTCAGGTCGGCCCACACCGCGCCCTGGTCCCAGAACGCGCCGGGATAGGCGGCGGGCGAGAGCCGTTGATTCATGACCGCCGTCACCGGCGCGGCGCCGCCGATGACCGTATAAGGCGCATCCGTGCTGCGGCCGCTGCCGCCGGCCCAGGTGGCGGAAACCCGGTACGTGGCGCCCGGCACGAGGCCCGTGAATCGCCACTGGGCGACGTTCGTGCCACCCAGGGTTCCGCAGATGTAATGCGCATCCGATTGGTAGAAAATCTCGCAGTACGAGACCTCCCAGTTCCCCGACACCGAGAATTCCGGATCGCCGTCGTCCACGATCACCGCCGGTACGAAGCGATTGCCGAACGTGATGTCATTCATCACGGCGCCCGGCGTCACGATCGCGACCGTATGCCCTCCGCCTCCGGCGGGCTGTGTCTGGACGCTGTTGTCCGGACGCAGTTCGCGGATCACGTAGATACCGGGCAGCAGGCCGCCGAACGAGTACGCGCCGCTGGCGTCGGTCACTGTCGTCCGCTCGCCGCTGTCCAACGCGCCATTGTTGTTCCGGTCGATATAGATCGTCACGCCCGCCAGCGGCGGTTCGCCCGGATCGCGGCTGCCGTTGCCGTTGTCGTCCCGGTACTTGATCCCGTTGATGAAGCTGGGATCGGTATAGCCGAAGTCCGCGTCCAGTCGGGTCTGACCCGAGCCCAGCGTCACCACCGTGGTCGAATCCAGCGCGCCGTCCAGATCGTAGGACGGGATCAGCGGCGACACGTCATTCGTGTTGACCGCCACCCGATAGTCGCCCGGCGGCAAGTCGCTGAACAGGTAGTTCCCGTCGCCGTCGGTCGTGGTCGTCAACGTCACGTCGTCCGCCGTGCCGAAGATCCCGTCGGGACCGGCCCAGACGGCCGTCACGCCGACGTTCGGCAGGCCCGGTTCGCCCGCGTCCCACACTCCGTCGCCGTCCAGGTCGTGCCAGACCAGATCGCCCAACGCGCCCAGCGATTCGGTGTCCGAATCCTGGTAATCGTTCACCCCGCCCGCCCCATCACGTTCGCCGTTCGGACTTCCCGGCCCGCCCGGCGTGCTCGAACCGGTCGGGTTGACCGTCGTGCCGTTGGGTCCGGGTAAGCTGGTGTAGGTCACGTCGGCCGTATTGACCATTCCAGAGGAACCGGGATCGTTCACGATCAACGTGTACCGGATCGTGACGCTCCCGTTTACGGGGATTTCGTCGATGCGCACTTGCAGCAACCCCGGCGTCGAGCCGACCGTGCTGGCCCCCGCCGCCCAGCCGGCCAGATTCACCACGATCGAACCCATGTCGAGCGTAGCGCCGGACGGAATCACGTCGCCGACCAGCGTATCGAACGCCGTGGCGATGCCCGTGTTGGAGAACGAGACCTCGAACGTGCGCTGGTTGCCCGCCATCGATACGAAATGCTTGTCGACGTCGTCAATCAAGGGTTCGACGATGTGGACATCGACCGACTGCGTCGTGCCGTACTGGGTTTCATCCACGAACGCCGCAAATGCGTTGCTCTTGGTGTCTAACGCATTGGTGTCCGCCGTGTTGCCCACCAACACGTTGAACTCCAGCGTCACGTATTCAGCATCCAGATCGTTGTCGTTGTTGACGACGTCGCCGAAGTTGAAGCGCACCTCCTGCCCGTTCTGCACGATCCGGCTGAGCGGCAGCACAAACGTCGGCGGCAGCGCGCCGTTATTGGCCCCGCTCAGGTCCGGCGCCAAACCCATCGGCACGTCGGACGTGAACGACACGCGGACCTGGCCGGCGTCCAAGAAGCTCAGCCCGGCCGGCAGCGTATCGACAAAGACCAGGTTCGGAAACGTGCCCTCGGTCAGTTCGGCCCGCAGTCGGTAGCGAACGATCTCGCCAATGGCCACGTCGCTGCCAATGGTGGACGGCTCGGACGTTACGACTAGACTCTTGGCCGGATCCCGCAGCGTGGTGCTGCTGGAGACCACCGGCGCTTCATCGCTGTCCGTATACGTCCGCTCGTACGGATCGTCACCCGGCAATGTCGACCAGTCCAGGTCCGCCACGTTCGTGAACGTCTGGCCCGGCACGATCGACGGATCGACCGTGACGTCGAAGGTGAACGTATACGGTCCCGCGCCCAGCGGAATGCTGCTCCAAGCGAAGGTTACGCCTTGGCCCGCAACGGTCACCGTCGGGCCGGGACCGGCGAGCGCCTGGACATTGCCGGCGTAGGTCAACCCTGTCGGAAGCGCGTCGGCGATGGCCACGTCGAACGCATCCGCCGTCGAAGCCCCCGTGTGGCCGACCGTGATCGTGAACGTGACCGTGTCCCCGCCGTCCACGACCGTCGGCGTGGCACCCTTGGCGATGGTCAGCGCAGGCTCGACGAGTTCGACGGCCGCGGTGTCGGAGATCGAAGGCGCCCCGTCGGACGTCACGGTCGCCGTGTTGGTTAGAACCAAACCGTTCTGATTGGCCGGCACGTTTCGCACGCGGGCCGTCACCAGCACGACCAGTTGGTCCTCGGCGTCCAGCGGCGGCCGCGTGTCCGCCGCATTGACGATCGTCCCAAAATTCAGCACTATGCGATCCGGGATGCCGTCGCCGTTGGTGTCGGTCACGATGGGCGTGGGAAACGCGATGGGAGTTGCGCCGTCGGTTGTCAAATCCGCGCCCACGAACGACAGGCTCGCCCCGACGTATTCCAGCACGCCGGGCGCGATCGGCAGTTGGTCGGTGATGACCACATCGTTGGTCGTGCCATCGATGAAATTGACCACGATCGCAAACGTGACCTCTTCGCCGATGGTCAAATCCTGGATGGCCGAGTTGTGTTGCCCTGCGCCGGTCGACGGTTCCGAGGTGTCGAGCACCTCTTTGTTCATCGTGTTGGTCGGCGTCAGGACGTGGCCATCATCGTGGGTGGAATACGTGTTGGCGCCGTCCTCGCCCGGACCGGTCGGGTCTCCCGTCCGCTCGACCGAATACGGATTCGAGGATTGCTGACCGGTGACGTCGCCGGGTAGGCTGGTCCATGTCAAGTCGGCGGTGTTCGTCAAGACCTCGTCCGGGTTGACCGTGACGTCCAGCGTGACGTTGAAGGTGATCGTACTCGTGGCGCCCACGGGGAAGCTGGTCCACGTGATATTCAAGTCGCCGCCGGTCTCATCGGGCGAGCCCAACGCCTGCGTCGCGCCGCCGGCGTCGACGACGTGAACCGAGCCCCACTCGTAAGTCATCTTGTTGGTGGCGAGCATCGAGTTGATCGAGTCGGCCAGATGCACGTCGAACGCGTCGGCATTGCTGCCCGACGCGTGTTGCACCACGATCGTGAACGTGATCACGTCGCCCGCGTCGCCCAACGGCGGATCGCCGTTCTGCTTGTCCACCCGCAACGTCGGTTCGACGACCACGACCGGATCAGCAGACCGCGTCAGCGCGCCCTCGCTCCAGCTCAACGTAGCCGCGTTGTCCAACGCCCACCCCCGTGCGTTGAATACCGTGTTCAGCACCACCGCGCGGTAGACGATGGTGATCGTCTCGGCGACAGTGTTATTATTGTCCGTGTTGGTCAGCGTGCCAAAATCGAGCGTAACGTGGCTACCATCGACGGGAATCGACCCGTTGGCATTGAGCCGTACCTGTGAAAAACCGCCCGACACGTCGGTGGTCAGCGCCGATGGATTGTTGACCGTAATGCTGTCCACGGCCACGATGGCCAAGCCCGCGTCGGGCGTATCCACGATCTTCGCGTTGGGCATCGTGCCCTCGGGCACCGTCACCACCATCGTGTAGGTGACGATCTCGCCGATCGCCACGTTCCGCCCGCTGGTGTGTATCTGGTTGGTGTCGGTGAATGTCTTGCTGAACGTCGGCGAGACGATCGTGACGTGTTCGCTGTCGGTGTCGTGATAGTCGTTCACATTTCCGCCCGAGCCGTCGCGTTCGCCATTGTCGGCGCCGGAACCGCCGGGCGTGACCGAGCCGGTGGGGTTGCTCGGCGTTCCTGAACCCGGCAGGCTGGTGTAGGTCACGTTCGCCGTGTTGTTGACGACCAGACCAGGCTCGACGGCCGCGGTCAACGTGGCCGTATAGGTGATCGTGACCGAACCGCCGACCGGCACCTCGCTGATCGTGACGTCGATCGTGTTGCCGGAAGAGTTGTCTATCGGTCCGGCGGCGCCACCCCCCAGAGTGATCGCTGGCGGCAACGCCAGCGTCAAGTAGCTGGCGTTCAGGACGTCCCGGACGCGGACGTCAAACGCGGTCGCGTGGCCGGTGTTCGAGTAGGTCACTTGGTACGTTACCGTGTCGCCCGCGTCCCGCGGCGTCGGCCCGACAATCTGCTTGTTCAGATCGACGATCGCCGGCTCGCGGATGGTGACGTCGACCAGAGCCGACGTGTGAACGAGCGTGTCCGCAATATACAGTTCGACCCTATTGGATTTGACGTCGCCGTCGTTGGTGGCCGTCGTGTTCCGCACCAGCGCATTGAATTCCAGAATAATGTATTCGACATCGGCGTCATGATTGGGATTGACCAGCGTCCCAAAGTCGAACGTGATCTGCTGGCCAGCGACCGAGATCCTGTCGGCGGGCATGACGAACGTGGGCGGAATCGCGCCGCCATTGGCGCCCGCCAAATCCCAGCCGCCATCGGGCGACGTGATCGAGCTGGCCGAGACGAACGATACTCTTACTTGGCCCTTGTCCAGGAAACTCAGCCCGTCCTCCAGCACGTCGACAAACTGCACCTTGGGCGAAGCCCCCTCGATCAACTCCGCCTTCAGGCGATAGCGAACGATCTCGCCGATGGCGACGTTCGTGTCGATGGTCGAAAGTTCAGACGTCGCCACGATCGACTTCGAAATCGACGGAATGTGCACCGTGATGTCGGCCGAGTCTGAATGGCGATAATCGTTGGCGCTTCCGCCGGGGTCTCCCGTATTGCCCGTCCGCTCGGTCGACAGGCCGTTGTGCGAGGACTGAGGCGTCGTCACGGGGCCGGGCAGGCTGGTGTACCTGACTTCGGCTTCGTTGGTGATCTTCTGTCCCGGCGTCACGCTGCCGCCGGTCCGGGCGCCAAATTGGAATGTCGATGTGTTACCCAGTGGAAAGCTGCTCCACTGGCCCGTGATCGTCCCCGAAGACTCGGTCAACGACGTCGGCGCTAGGCCGCTGACGAAGCTCAACGTACCTGTCTCGTAGGTCAGCCCCGCCGGGATCATGTCCGTCAGGACAACATCGAAGGCGTCGGTATTGCTGACCCCGGTTGTGTGTTGCACCGTAATCGTGAATGTGAACAGGTCGCCCGCGTCGCCGGTCAAGGGCGAGACGGTCTTGATCACCTCCAGCGTTGGCTCGACAATCACCACGTCCGGCGCGTTGTCTTCGACGTTCTGCGGGCCGAAGTCATCCTCCCACTGCCATCGAGCCAGATTGTTCCGCGCGTCGCCCCGGTTGTTGTTCAGGGTGTTCAACACGACGGCGCGGTACGTGATCGTGATCGTCTCGTCGACACCATTGTCCGTGTCGGTGTTGATGATGGTTCCGAAGTCGAGCGTGATCTGGCGACCGTCGTGTTCGGCGCCACCGCCCACGTTGGCGACCGCGACGTTCGAGGCCACTGCAGCAAAGCTGCCAACGCTCGTGCTCACGCCGGGCGACGCCGTGATGCCGACCATCTCGACGAACGCCAGGCCGCTGTCCAGCACATCCACCAGCTTGGCGTTGCTGGTCGTGCCTTCGGGGACCGTCACCACGACCTGGTACGTGACGATCTCGCCGATGGCCACGTCCTGGTTCAGCGTGTGTGCCTGGTTCGTGCCCGTGATCGTCTTGTCGATGGCCGGCTCGACGATCGTCACCCGCGCCGTGTCGGACGGCTGGTCCGTGCTCGGGACGTGGTTCTCGCCTCCTTCGACACCCGCGTAGGATGTCAGGACCGCCGTGTTCACGATCGTCTCGCGCGGCTCGACGCTGGTATCGGCCAGCAGATCGTAGGTGATGATCAGGACATTCCGGCCGCTGGTCGCGTTGTATTGATCCAGCGCGCCGCCGTCCGTGCCGTCCCAAGGATCGGGGATCGGCGTCGGCGTCG
>JAVYAJ010000235.1:0-19056 GCA_032229885.1 Candidatus Anammoximicrobium sp.
GCCCCAGGCTACGGTGGTGATGGCCTTCGGCCAACACGCCCCCTGTCGTCTGTGGCCCGCAACAGTCATCCCACCCCAATCCCACCTAACCCATTCACGTGCCACTAACCCACAAGTGTACTGTACACACCACTGTACAAGATGCGCGCATCGTGCGCGCATGATACGAACTAAGACTCTACCGGCCGCATCCAGCATGTTCGCCCGACGGGCGCGCACCGAGCGTCTTGTTCGCCCCGTTGCCCGCCAGGGCTGCACCCTAGGAGCCTGTCTGCGAAGTCGGATCGACCCACAACATATTGTAGTGGCGCGATCGCTCGCAACATAACCTGTTGGGGCATTCTCGAATATTTCGACCGGCTCTTAGGCCTCCAGTCCGTACCAGCGCACGGCGTTGTCGTGCCACAGCTTTCGCCGGTCTGCCGCCGGGCGGGTGGCGATGATCTGGCCCAGGATCTGCACCCACTGGCGAAAAGTCGCGCTTCGCAGACAGACCGGCCAATCGCCGCCGAACACGACGCGGTCGGGGCCGAACGCGTCCAGACAGTGGTTGATGACGGGCGCAAGCTCGCTCGCGGCACGATCCGGCGTCGTGCGCCCGGTGACGCCCGAGATCTTGCAGATCACGTTTTCCAGCTTGCCATACGCCTCGATGTTCCGCTTCCACGCGTCCGGATCGTGGCTTGGGTTGGCCTCGCCGGACACGAACGCGCGGGGATCCGGGTTGCCGCAATGGTCGAGGACGAACCGCGTCGCGGGACAGCGTCGTACAAGCTCGACACCGTCGCCGAGTTCCTTCGGCCGCAGGCACAGGTCAAAGCTCAACCGGGCTTCGCCCAGCAGTCTGATTCCCTGCACAAACGCGCCGCTCAGACAGTATCCGGCCGGAGTTCCGCCGTGCAGCACCTGGCGCACGCCCTTGACGAACGGATTGCCCTGGAATCGAGCCACGTATTCGGAAAAATCCGGGGCGGCGGGCCGGCCGCCGATCACGGCGGCGGCGGTTGGATACTGCGGGTTGCGGCACAGGTCGATCACATGCTCGGCCTCGACGACGTGGTCCCGCGGGTCGACGTCGACCTCGGCGTAGATCGCTCGAGTCACGTTCAGCCCTTGCGTGGCCTCGAGGTACTCGGGCATGGCGTAACGGCGATTCAGCGGATTCGTCTCGCCCCGCAACCAGGGCGGTCGGACGATCTGCAGATCCCACAGATGTTGATGCGTATCGACGATCGGTCCGCCCACGTCGGTAGAGGCCAACGCGCGTTCCGACATCGAGGCCCCGGTCACGGACAGGCCGGCGGCGGACAGCCCGACGGCCGTGCGGCGCAGGAATTGGCGGCGAGAACAGACTGTGGAGTTTAGCAGGGCGGAGTTTAGCATGATGGATTGCTCGGAAAACGGAGGCAAAGGATCGCGGCGGCCGGACGTCGTCCACCGGCCCGCCACAGGTCCGCCACAGGCGGCCGGGCGCCTACAGCGATCGGACGAACTCGGACAGATCATGGATCTCTTCGTCCGTCAGGCTCTCGACATCGCCCTCGACGCTGCCGTGTTGGCCTTTCTTGAACACTTCCTCGATGGTGGTATAGCGGCCGTCGTGCAGATAGGGCGCGGTCCGCCACGATTCGATCAGCGTCGGCGTGTCGAACTCGGCCATGCGGTCGTAGGGGCCCTTGGATTCGACGTCGTGCAATTTCTGGTCCGTGTACAGCGGCGCGGGGTGGCAGGTGCTGCATCCGAGCCGCTCGCTATGAAACAGCGTATTGCCGCGTTCCGCCGCGGGGCTCAGCTTGCCATCGACCAGATATGGGCTGGGCGTCGGTTCGAGCGACTTCAGATACTCGTCGATGGCCACCGCGTCCTCTTCCGGTTGGACCGTGAACAGGATGAACTTGATGCCTGCCCGCACCGCGACCTCGGCGGACGCCCGTACGGCATGGCTCATGGCCGGCGGCGTACGGTGCGCATACAGCATGCTTCGGTTGTTCTTGGGCGTGCCCAGCCCGTCGTTCAGCAGATCCCAGTTCAGGGCATCGACACGCGCGTCCGGGTGGCAACTAGCGCAGCTCTGCCAGTGCTGAAAGCACAGCGTTCCATCGTGAAACAGCATCTCGCCGCGGCGCTGAATCGTCAGAGTCGGCTGGGGGCCCAACGGAATCAGTTTCACCGGATAGTACGCCTTGTCCTCCAAGTCGACGACGGCGAGCGCATCGCTGAAATAAAGTGCGGCATAGACCCGCGTCCCGATCACCGCCAGCCCGCGGGGGCCGTTCACCAGCGGGCCTTCGTCTTCGGCCAACCCCCAGGGGCCGCCGCGTTGCAATGGGATTCGCCGTCGCAGGTCCACCAGATACGCCAGATCGTTCGGCACGTCGGCGGCGACGATCGAGGCATAGGAGCCGTGCAAGTCGTAGCGTCCCGCGGCCTTCGCTTCGTCGATCGTCTTGGGCATGGCGTTCAGTTTGCTCAGCAACCCTTCGGCGTCGATCACGCTCAGCTCGTGGGTCGACGCATGGCTGACCACGATCTTCTTGCCTTCGTCCATCGTGGCGACGCCCCACGGAATCGCGGCGCCCAAATCGATGTCGTCCAGCAGCACCGTGTTCAACAGCTGGCGCTGCGCGACGTCGATCACGCTGAGCGCATTGGTGTTCATCCAGCCGCGTTCCAACTGGGTCGTCGGCATCTGGTACCGGGACAGGATGTGCGTCACATAGGCATAGTCGCCGCGGGGCGCCATACAGATCTGGTGAACGCTGGTGCTGCCGTTGGGCAGCCGGATCCGGCTGCTTTCCAAGGACTCGGTGTTGATCACGGTCACCTCGGCCGCCACGTTGTACGAATCCGCGGGATCGAGAGGCAGCAGATTGGCCACAAATACCCAGCGACCGTCGGGCGTCGCCGCGCTGCCGACCGGCTCGCGAACCGCCGGCACACGGGCCGTCTCGCGGCGGCTCGCCACGTCGATCACGGATACATCATTATTGAATCGGTTGCAGACGAACAAGCGTTTGCCGTCCGCCAGCAGCACGGGGGCGCCCGGCGTGTGCCCAACGGGGATCGTCGCTTCGATCTTCCCCGTGGCCACCTCGACGACACAGACCACACCCTTGGGGCCCGCGCAGGTGACGTACAGCTTCGTCCCATCCTCGCTGAGGGCCGCGCCCGTCGGCGCCGTCGGGCAGGGGATCGCGCGGACGATTTTGCTCGACTCGACGTCGACCACGAGAATTTGACCGGAATCACTCGCGACGACAAACAGGCTCTTGCCGTCCGGGGCCGCCGCCACGCCCGTCGGCCCGACATACTTGCCGGTTTCGGCGGCCGATAGCGACGCGGTCATCAGACAAATCGAGCCGATGGCCGCGCCCAGAGCTCGGACGAACAGTTGGAAACGGGCTCTCATACGACGACTCCTGACGATTGAAACCGAAGAATCGGTGACTGTCTCACAGCAGAATTGACCGTGGGCGATCCAAAGCCGCGGCGAGCGCCCCGCCTCGGCGGAGCGATGTCTGGCAGCTTGCCGAGCTGCGATACGGCGCGCCGTCGAGACCGACGGTTCCGACGCCCAACGCCCTCGCGCACCGCAACTCAATCGTAATGGAACGGGCGCGGAATTCCGAGCCGATCAGCCATTTTTCGCCAGAATTTAGCAACGCCGGACCAGCGCGTCGGGCGTTCGGTTCCCGCGCGTCCGGCGGCTCGCACGGCGGCCCATTGCCGATCGGTGCGCCCATGCGTCGACGCAGCGAGTCCCTCCGGATGACGCCACGGGCTTGGAGGACCACGCCCGGTCGTGGCCGGGGGGACTTCAAAACATGACCATACAAGTTCATGATGATTGAGACTCGTTGCGTAGGCCAGCCTGCCGATCGGCCGTATGCAGATTGATCGTCACGGGCGCGTGGTCGGACACCAGCAGACCGCCGTGGCGATAGATCGCCGCATCGCGCCACCGCTCGGTCGCCGCGCGGTTTCCCAACAGATAGTCGATCCGCCAGCCACGATCCAACTGACGCGCCTGTCCGCGGTTGGACCACCACGAATAAGGGCCGTCGATGTCGCCGAACTGACGACGGACGAAATCGGTCCACCCGGCGTCGAGCAGCCGCCCGAACCAAGCCCGCTCGTGCGGTAGAAAACCTGAATTGCCCTGATTTCCCGCCGCGTAGTAAATGTCGCGTTCGGTGTGAGCGATGTTCAGGTCGCCGCCCAGGACTACGGGCGTTCGTTCGGCCGCCAGACAGGCAGCCCACGGCAGGAAGCGGTCGAGCCAGATGTCCTTGTACGCTTGACGCTCCGGTCCGGACGAGCCGGACGGCAGATAGACGGTAGCCACGACGACGCCCGCCACGCGAGCCGTGATCACCCGCCCGTCCGGATCTTCGTCGGCCGCGTCGCCCAATCCCTCGCTCAAGATCTCCAACGGAAACCGGGACCAGATGGCCGTTCCCGCATACCCGGGCTTGCGAGCCGGCCGCCAGTGCACGTGCCAGCCGAGCGGCGCCTGCCACTCGACCGGCAATTGGTCCGGGCGGCAACGGATCTCCTGCAACAACAGCACGTCTGGGGCCAGTTGGGCCAGACAGTCGCCAAAGCCTTTCCGCAAGGCCGCACGCAGGCCGTTGACGTTCCACGTCGTAATTCGCATCTCGCCTCGCTTTTTTGTCTCGCAGCGCCGTCCGCGGGTTCACAACGATGCCCGCCGCGATTGTAGCGAAACTCTGGCCGACCAAGGCGAGCGTCGCGCCGAGGCCGCTAGCGGGCGGGCTGGGCGCCCCGGCCATCGGCCGCAGGCCGTGACGCGCTCCCGCCGCTGGCATCTTGATCCGCGATGCACTCAGGGCTATCTTGTTCGGGACGACCCACGATGGGATCGGCGCCAGCGAGGATGCGATGCGACGAGCAGCAAAACACAACGTCTCGTTCCCCTTTGGCCGGGCAATCATGTTGGCCTTGATATTGGCTGCCAGCGGGCTGGCGTCGGCGGCGGAACCGATGCCCCAGACGGTGACGCTGGTGATCGACTATGGAGACGGCGTGGAAAAGCGCTTTTCCGAGCTGCCGTGGAAACCCGAGGCGACGGTGTTGGACGCGATCCGGGCGGCGGAACAGCATCCACGCGGCAGTCGGTTCGTCTACCGGGGCTCGGGCGCCACGGCGTTCCTCACCCAGATCGATGATGTGAAGAACGAGGGCGCGGGCCGCAATTGGATTTTCTCGATCAATGACGTGGCAGGCAAGCAGAGCTTTGCCGTATCGCCGATCAAAGCGGGCGACTGTGTGCGGTGGAAGTTTACCGAATACAAATAAGCGGGTCGCGTCGCGAGCTCGCCGCGGCCGCGCATGGGCCGGACGGGCGAGCGCGGGTGACGACAAGGCTCATCGAGCCAACGAGCGTCGGGGCCCGAGCGGACAAATCGGTGGTTTTACGACGTCACACATGTGTTCGCGTCACGTGCGTGTTCGGAGTCTGGTCGTGCCCTCGCGCCGCGGCGCGACGGCCGATTCCGGGCACGGCATCCGGCGAACGCTGCCCGTCGCGATGCGAGTTGTGATACCGTGCGCGGCTGACAGTGACCGGTCGAATGCGACGCGACGTGCGGCAAACGGAGGCCGAAGCCCGCTCCACAAAGTGCCGTTCCGAGCCGCCCAATGTATAAGCTGTGCGGTTTGTTAAACTATCGATGTCCGAGGCGCAAGCGCGCCCGAGCCCGAGCAGGCTTGGTTCGCGAATTCGATCGGTGTGAATCGGCGAGTCGAGTGTGGGCCGGCTCGCGTCGGCATCCGGGCCACGAAAGGTGTCGTGCCATCGTAGGCGCGGGCGAGAATGGGACGGCGCCATCGTCAAGCCTTGTCCGGCAAAGGCGAACCGAAGTCCGGCCTCCGAGGTTCCACTCTGGGCGGCGGGCAGGACGCGCGCAAGCCTTCGTGACGCAGACGGTAAACAGCCCCTGTTAATTTCGATTGCGGAGAAAACGGTCTCATGAAACGACAACCTCATCTTCTGTGGGAATGCCTGCTGCTGGCGCTGCTGGTGTGCGTCGGGGCGCTGGTCCGGATCTGGCTGCAAGATCTGCCGAACTTTGCGCCCGTGGCGGCCTTGGCCCTGTTTGGCGGCTACTTTTTCCGGTCGTGGCTGGCCGCCTTGTGCCTGCCGCTGGGCGTGCTGGCGATCAGCGATCTGTCGATCGGCGGCTACGATTGGCGGATGATGGCGCTCGTGTACGCGATGTTGGCGGCGCCCGTCGCGTGTCGTCCCTTGCTGCGGCAGTGCCTGGAATTGAGCCGGGGCGCGCCGCGGTCGGCCGCGCTGGTCTCGGCTGGGCTGATCGGGTGCAGCCTGGGGGTGTCGCTGCTGTTCTTCTTGACGACGAACTTCGGTGTGTGGGCCTTGTTCCCGATGTATCCGCGCACCTGGGCGGGCCTGCTGGAGTGCTACGGGATGGCCATTCCGTTCTTCCGCTACACGGTCTATGGCGACCTGTTCTTTGCCGTCGTCCTGTTTGGCGGGCACGCAATCGCCGCCCAATTTCGCGCGGTCGCAGGCGCGTGCGGCGCGCCGGCGACCGACTGAGCGCGGGTCGGCGCGCGGGCGATACCGAACACAGCGGACGGCGAACGGACGTCGGCCGACCCGAAGCGCGAGAACCCCGGGCTCGATGATCTATGTACCCCGTGCTGGCTGCCCTCGAATTCGAGCATCCGTGGCGTCTGGTCTGGCTGGCGGCGGCGCCGGTGGTCGCATACTTTGCGTTTCGCAGTTGGACGTCGCTGTCGAGCCGCCGTCGCGCAGTGGGGTTGGCGTGCCGCTTGCTGGTCCTTGGGCTGGCCACTGCGGCCTGCGCCAGTCCTGTGCGCCGTTTCGCCAGCGAACAACGAATGGTCGTCTTTGCCGTCGATCTCAGCCGCAGCGCTGCCAGCAGTCGCGCGGCGGCGGACCAGTTCATCGCCGCGGCGCGACGAACACAGGGCGAGCACCGCACGGCGTTTATCGCGTTTGCCGGCCAGCCCGGCCCGCTCACGGACCGGCCACCGTCGGCGGACGCAAGCTCATTGGACGGGGGCTCGTTGGACGGGGGCTCGTTGGGTTGGGGTGAACGGGACATCCAGTCCAGCGATCCGGCGGCGGCGATCAGCCTGGCCGCGGCCAGCATCCCGGCGGACTACGTGCCCCAGGTCGTCCTATTGAGCGACGGCAATCAAACGCAGGGCGATCTCGCGCAGGCTGCCGCGGGCGCGGGCGTCCCCATCTCGACGATCCCGTTGACATCGTTCGCCGATCCCGAGGTCTGTGTGGTCCGCCTGCAAGCACCTGCCCAAATGGCGTTCGGAGACGATGTGCCCGTCGAGGTCGTGTTGGCCGCCAACGTCGAAACGACTGGCATGGTCGAGCTGCTGGGCGATCAGAAAATCATCGCGACGGCGGACGTGGCTTTGCGGCCGGGCGAGAATCACGTTCACTTTCAGGTGCGTTTGGACCAGCAAGCCGCCGATGGCGTCACGTTCACGGCTCGTATTCAGGCCGAACGGGATACGATCGCGGAAAACAACCAGCGGCGGGCGCGAGTCGCGTTCGGACCGCGGCCGCGCGTGCTCGTCGTCGCGGACGCCGAAGACGACGCCCCGCTCGTCGTCGCGGACGCCCTGCGATCCGTCGGCGACGAGGTGACCGTCGGCGAACCGTCGCGGATCGCCCAAGACCCGGCGGCGCTCGACGCATTCGACGCGCTCGTCCTGATAAACGTCTCGCCCGAGGCCCTGACGGCGGCCCAGTTCGAGCTCGTCGAGCGCTATGTGCGCGACGCGGGCGGCGGCCTGATCGTCGTCGGCGGCCAGCGGACGTTTGGCGAGGCCGTGTTTCGCGATTCGGCTCTCGAGCGGCTGCTGCCGGTCGCGGCGGCGGCGACACCCGAAGCAGAGAAACCGATCTTGGCGATGGTCTTGGTGATCGACCGTTCGGGTTCGATGGACGAGGAGCGTCGACTCGAATTGGCCAAAGAAGCGGCCAAGCAGTCGGTGTCGGTCCTCGAGGCGCATGACAAGGCCGGCGTGCTCGCTTTTTCGGACGATTCGGAGTGGATCGCTCCGCTGACGACGGTGGCGGACAAGGCGAGCCTGCTGCGGCAGATCGACACGCTGACGGCTTATGGGCAGACCAACATGTACCCGGGCGTCGTCCGCGCGATGCTGGCGTTGGAGCAAACCGCCGCCGACCGTCGTCACATGATTCTGCTGACCGACGGCATCCCGGCGCCCGGCGAATACTACGAGATCGCCCGGGGGTTGGCTGCCGCCGGAATCACGCTGTCGACGGTGTCGATCAGCGCGGGCGCGGAACAGGACATGTTGAAATTGATGGCCGCGACCGCCGGCGGCCGTCATCATCACTGCAACGATCCGACGGACGTTCCCGGGATCATGGTGCGCGAGACGCAGGTCGTGGCGGCCAACGAGACGCAGCGCGCGTTTCGGCCGTTTGCCCTGCGCGCGTTGCCGGGGCTGGACGTGTCGTCCGCCCCGCCGCGGCACGGCTTCGTTCCCACAAATCCCAAACCGAACGCCGAGCCGCTGCTGTTCGCCACGGCCGGCCATCCGCTGCTGTGTTGGGGACGGCATGGGGCGGGCGTTACTCTCGCGCTGACGACACCGATCCAAGCCCGGCAGGCTGACGCCTGGGCGACGTGGCCCGGATACCCGGCGCTGTGGAAGCGGCTTGTTCAGCACGTGGCGCGTCCGTCGCGGCCCAGCCCGGTGCGGTTGACCGCCAGCCGCCAGGGAACGACTCTCAGCGTCGCTGCCGATCTGGTCGCTGCCGACGGGCAGTTCGTCGACGGGCAGTTCGTCGACGGGCAGTTCGTCGACGGGCAGTTCGCCGACGGTGCGTCGCTGACGGCCGTTGTCGCCGGTCCGGATGATCCGCCACGGTCGATCGGCCTACCGGCCATTGCCCCAGGCCGGTACGCGGCGACGTTTCCCGCCAGCCCCCAGGTTCCCAGCGAGTATCGAATCCGCGTCACCGCCGCTTCGGCGAGCATTTCCGCGACGGCCGAGCAACACGTGTTCATCGACTATGCGGACGAGTTGTTGCTGCGTCCGACCGACGAGCCGCTCCTGCGCCGGGTGGCCGAGCTGACCGGCGGCGCGTTCCATCCCGATCCGGCTTCGGTCTTCGCCTCGGACGGGCGGACCGTCGAGCGGGTCGCGAGGCTCTGGCCTCATCTGCTGCTCGCCGCCGCGCTGCTGCTGGTTGGCGACGTCGCGGTGCGCCGACTGCCGTTTTGAAGCGCCGAACGCTCGCTCGAGCCCGGAAGAACGGCGAAAGCATGTTGGTGACGACCTGCGGTCGGGACGGCGCCCCGCGCGGGCCTGATCCGCGGCGAAAGGGAGAAAGGGAATGCTGCTGGATGACCTATGGCGATATCTTGCGCGGACGGTTTTCATCGAGCCGTCGACGCCGACGCTGTTCAACCAATACGCGGACGCCGCGGCGTCCCTCGACAAACCCAACGCCGTCGCCATCCGCCGCGCCAATTTCCGAGCTTACGTGTCCCATTTCGTCGTTCGCCCCAAAATCCTGCTCGTCGGCGAGGCCCCCGGGCCGCACGGCTGCCGTTTCTCTGGGATTCCATTCACCAGCGAGTTTCAACTCGTCTCGCGCGCACTAGCTTTCACTGGCCGCCAATCCAGTCGTCGCCCGACGCCGTGTAAAGAGGCTTCGGCGACGATCTTGTGGAGCGCGCTGGATGGGTTCGAGGCGCAGGCATTCATCTGGAACTGCGTCCCGTTCCATCCTCATCGACCCGGATTCCCGCTGTCGATCCGAGCTCCGACGATCGCTGAAATCCGGCAGTACGCGCACCTTCTGCGCGGATTGGTCGACGTGTTGCGGCCGCAGACGGTTGTCGCGATCGGCAACCACGCGGCCCGCGCGCTGCGCGAGTTGGGGATCCCGAGCGTGCAGGTGCGGCATCCTTCCCATGGCGGGGCGCCCGTCTTTCGCTCGAGTGTCCAACGCATCTTGGCCGAAGAATCCGTGTCCGGATCGTCGCCGGTCCGTAGGGTGACCGTGCCCATCGATTCACCGCACTCGCCGTGACCGACGCGGCCGCGGCCGCCGGGGATGGATCGCCTTCGATCGGATCCGCCCGGATCAATCCTGAACGGACAGATCCCGCAACAGCGCGCGGCGCAGGATTGGCCTGGAAGAATCTCTCGTTGAATTTCATCCGCCGGGATTGCCGATAAGTGGCAAGACCCTCTTTTCGAAAGGAAACGTCATGAGCCACGAGATTCGTATCCAAGATTTGACGGCATCGGAAATCGCCGAGCTGCTAGCAGAGGATGGCCGCCCGCTGACCCGCCAGCAGGCTGTCGCGCTGCGACAGTTCGTCGAAGACATCGGCGGCGTGGAAAACGCGTTCGCCGCCGTCGAGATGCTCGATGAACTCGAGCGCGCGGCTTGAACGGGCGACGTGCCAGCGGATCGCGCGGGCGGACCGAAGTCCGCGTCGATGGGCGGGCGTCGGTGTGTTGTGCGCATCTCAGGCCGCTGCCAACTGCGACACCGCAGCTTGGCGTGCGGCCCGTGGCCGGCGCGCTGGCGACGGCCGTGCGCCGGACGCGAATCGACGCGAGTTGTCGGCGTCAGCGTCATCAACGCAGCCGATATATTCGCCCGCGTTTCGTGTCGTCGATGGCTAGCTTGTCCTCGCGAGCCAGCCAGCCGATGGCTTGCAGAACCAGGTCGCGAGGAATCGCGGCGCCCTTGACCAACTTGGCTAGTGACTGGGGCCCGCCGGAAGCCAGCGCGTGCCACACCGAGCCGGCGGCGTGACCGATTTGCTCGACAGCGGAAACTCCTTGCAACTCGTCTGGCGGCATCGCCGTACTCCTTCTCGCATTGCCGACCGCCTCTCACAGCGCAACGGCGAAGTTGTTCGGGAGTATAAGGGCTGGGGTTGAAAAGCTCAACGATGGCCAAGCCGCGTCGGCGGAGACGAGTCGCGCACGCGCGCCAAGGCTCGCGTCGTGGGCTCGATCGCCGCGGCGGGCGACCGCGCTCAGGCCTTGCGTCGCCCTTCGCGGCGGCGGTCGATCTCTTTCAGCGTCATCTTGCGCAGGCGGATTTGGTCCGGCGTGATCTCGACCAACTCGTCTTCCTCGATGTACTCGAGGGCCGCTTCAAGCGAGAAGCGGCGCGGCGGCTTGAGCAAGATGTTCTCGTCGTTGCCGGCGGCGCGGATGTTGGTGAGTTTCTTTTCCTTCGTCGGGTTCACCGACATGTCGTTCTCGCGGCTGTTCTCGCCCACGATCATGCCTTCATAGACTTCGTCGCCGGGCGCGACGAACAGATCGGATCGCTGCTGCAGGCCGTTCAAGCCATAGGCGACGGCCCGCCCGCCCATCATCGACACCAGGACGCCATTGCCGCGGCGAGGGACGTCGCCCTCGAGCGGACGATACGCCTCGAAGCGATGGTGCATGACCGCCTCGCCCTGGGTCGCATTCAACAGCCGCGTCCTCAGTCCGATCAAGCCGCGGGCGGGAATCGAGAACACGAGATAGTTGAAATTGTGCCGCAGCTCGACCTTGTTGATCACGCCCCGCCGCTCGCCGACCAGTTCCATCACGGCGCCAACCTTCTCGAGCGGCGTTTCGACCGTCAGTGTCTCGAAAGGCTCTTCCTTGACGCCGTTCTGCTGCCGTAAAATCACGTGCGGCTTGCCGACCGACAGCTCGTAGCCTTCGCGGCGCATCGTTTCGATCAGCACGCTCAGATGCAGCACGCCCCGGCCCGACACCTGGAACCCGTCGCTGCCCTCGAGCGGTTGGACGCGCAGCGCGACGTTCCGTTCCAGCTCGCGATACAGACGTTCACGAAGCTGGCGCGACGTGACGAACTTGCCGCTACGGCCGGCAAACGGCGAGCTATTGATCGTAAACACCATCTCGAGCGTGGGCTCGTCGACGGCCAGTCGCGGCAGCGGCCGCGGGTGATCCGGATGACAGATCGTATCGCCGATCTCGACGTCGTCCAGACCCACGATGGCCACGACATCGCCCGCCTCGGCGGTCTCCACCTGGCGTCGCCCCAGGTTCTCGAACACATACAGGGCGACAACCTTGGCCGTGGTCGTGCGGTCGCCCGCCTGCAGCAGCGCGATGGTCTGACCTTCGCGCACGGCGCCGGCCTGAATCCGTCCGACGGCGATGCGGCCGACGTACTTGGACCAATCGAGCGTCGTCACCAGCATCTGCAGCGGGGCGTCCGCCTCGACCTCCGGGCCCGGGATCTCGCGCAACACCAGATCCAGCAGCGGCCGCATTGAATCGCCGCGCTGTGCGGGATCCTCCGTCGCATAGCTCTCGCGCGAAGTCGTGAAAATATACGGAAAGTCTTCCAGGCGGTGGCCGCCTTCGAGCTCCATCAACAGCTCGAACGCTTCGTCCAACACCTCGTGGGGCCGCGCGTCCGGGCGATCGATCTTGTTGACCAGGATGATCGGCTTCAGCCCGCACTGCAGGGCTTTGCTCAGCACGAATCGGGTCTGCGGCATGACCCCTTCGGCGGCGTCGATCAGGACCAACGCGCCATCGGCCATCCGCAGCACCCGCTCGACCTCGCCGCCGAAATCCGCGTGCCCGGGCGTATCGATGATATTGATCTTCACCCCGCGATACGGCAGGGCGATGTTCTTGGCCAGGATCGTGATCCCGCGCTCGCGCTCGAGATCGTTGCTGTCCAGAATGCAATCGCCGACGAGTTGACTGTCGCGAAATTGGCCGCTTTGGCGCAGCAAGCAATCGACCAGCGAGGTCTTGCCGTGGTCGACGTGGGCGATGATTACGATGTTTCGAATGTCTTCACGACGCATAGATTATTTCTTGGCCCGCGGAAACAACGGTCCGCCGTACACGGCCGTCGCGCCCAACTCCTCTTCGATGCGCAGCAATTGGTTGTACTTGGCCATCCGGTCGCTGCGCGATGCCGAGCCGGTTTTGATTTGACCTGTCGCCAGGGCCACGGCCAGATCGGCGATGGTCGCGTCCTCGGTTTCTCCGCTGCGATGGCTGGCCACGCTGCTGTAGCCGTGTCGGTGCGCCAACTGGATCGCCTCGATCGTCTCGGTCAGCGTGCCGATCTGATTGACCTTGATCAGGATGCTGTTGGCAATCCCTTCGTCGATGCCTCGCTGAAGCCGCTCGGTGTTGGTCACGAACAAATCGTCGCCGACCAGTTGCACGCGCTGGCCCAGTTTCTCGGTCAACAGTTTCCAACCGGCCCAGTCGTCTTCGGCGCAGCCGTCCTCGATCGAGCAGATGGGGTATTTGGCGGCCCAATCCGCCAGGAACTCGACCATCGCGGCCGAGTCGATCGATTTGCCATCGATTGTGTACAAGCCTTTGTCGGCGTCATAGAACTCGGTCGACGCCGCGTCGAGCGCGATGAACACCTGCTGGCCCGCGACATAGCCGGCCTTGTCGATGGCCTCCATGATCAGGTTGAGCGCCTCGACGTTGCTGCCCAGGTCGGGCGCAAATCCGCCTTCGTCGCCGACGGACGTGTTCAGTTTTTTCGCGCTCAGCACCCTTTTCAACTGGTGAAATACCTCGACGCCGCATCGCAGGGCATCGCTGAAACAGTCGAAGCCCAGCGGCATCACCATGAACTCTTGAATGTCGACCGAGTTGTCGGCATGTTGACCGCCGTTCAAGATGTTCATCATCGGGGCCGGTAGCACACGCGCGTTGGCGCCACCCAAATAGCGATACAAAGGTTGATTGGTAAATCCGGCGGCAGCCTTGGCGACGGCCAGCGACACGCCCAAGATGGCGTTCGCGCCGAGCTTCGTCTTGTTCGGCGTGCCATCCATTTCGATCATCTTGCGGTCCAAGCCGATCTGGTCCAGGGCATCGAAGCCCTCGAGCTCCGGCGCGAGTACGCGATTTACGTTCTCGACCGCTTGGCGAACGCCTTTGCCAAGATAGACAGCCTTGTCCCCGTCGCGCAGTTCCCAGGCCTCGTGCGCGCCGGTGCTCGCGCCGCTGGGCACGGCCGCCCGGCCGAACGATCCGTCGACCAACGTGACTTCGACCTCGACCGTCGGATTTCCGCGGCTGTCGAGCACCTGACGACCGTGAATGTCAGCGATTGAACTCATCCTGTATTCCTCTCATCTCTCGCTTCACCAAACGGAACGAACGATCGCCTCGGGATGGGTTCACCCCCGAACGACGAAGCGGGACAAGTCGTTTCGCAAATCGTTCTATAGTAAACGGTTTGGTCACCGCTTCCCATGTCGACATCCGCCGCGCCCCGCAGTGTCCTCACGCCGACATCCGCCGCGCGACGCGACCGGCAACGGCAGATTGTGACCGATTTAGGGCGGATTGACTAGACGGCATCGTAACCGCGATTGCGCGGGCTCGCGCCCGAGCGCAAAAACTCCGAGCGGCGTATACGCGGGACTTTGCGTACCAGTCGACTTGGCGCGCAGCCGCGCGATCTCGCCCAAAGTTGTTGTGGGCCGGGTTCTTAGGTGGATGGCTACGTGTCCGTGCTTTCGTCGCGCAGCGCCGATGCGTCGCGCTGCGCGGCCAAGCGGCCGAGCATGTGCTTGATGTCCAGCGACCCGCGGATGGCGACATAGATCGTGACGCTCGAGTACCAGACCACCGAAGCCAGCACGATCGACGCCCAAAACGGATGATTGTTCAGCATGGCGAGTGGATTCATCGCGCACCTCCGTCAGCGCCGAGCTGGTCGGCGGCAAGAGTCGAGGCCATACCTTGCGAGCCCGGTTTGAGCAGCGAACCGACGATCATCGCCAGCCCGGTGGCGAGGAATGTGCCGATGTTCACAAAGTTGTCGCCGATATAGTGCTGGACAATGCCGACGGTCAGCGCTTGACCTTCGCGCAGAATCGGGGCGCCGGCCGGGTCCAGCAGGGGCACTTTGACGAACAGGTTCAACGACAGCGACAGAACGGGCAGCGCTGCGCCGACGATGATGGCCGCGATCGCCCCCCAGTTGTTGGCCCGTTTCCAGTAACAGCACGCGATCAACAGCGAGGACATGCTGGCCAGATAGATCGCGCCGGTCGTCTGCAGGTACTCCCACAGGTTCCCCTCGAGCTTGTACCACAGTCCCCAGAACAGCAGGAACAGGCCGATCAGAGCCACGATACAGCGGTTCCAGAGGATGCCGCGCCGCTCGGACCACTGGGTCCGCCGAAACGGCGCCAGGATATCGTTGTAGATCACGCTGCCCCAGGTCAGCATATAGGCCGAGTCCGTGGACATGTCCGCGGCCAGCATGGCGGCCACCAAGATACCCATCATTCCCGCGGGAACGATCGTGGCGAGAAAATACGGCATGGCGAACAGCGAGCCGTCTTTTTCGCCGAATTGAAGCCCAATCGTCTCGACGATCGACGGATCGATCATCGCCAGAGCCGCGATCCCCCACAGACCCGGAATGACCCAGCGGCAGACGAAAAAGAAGGCGGTGCCGGTGTAGACCTTGCGGCCCGTTCGGCTGTCTTTGGCCGCCAGCAAGCGGGCGATGCATGTTTGCCAAGTCAACACGGTTGCGATGTTGGTGAACAGATTGGATAGGACAAAGGACCAACCCAGGTCCGGGGCGATGAACGGGTTGAAACCGCCTGCTCCGTAGTTGTGTTCGACGGTGTCCACCAGACGATCCCAACCCACATGCATCAACACCAGAACCGTGACGACCAATAGCCCGGCGCTCATCACGATGAACTGCAAGAAATCCGTCACCAGGACCGACAACATGCCGCCGAGGATCGTGTACACGGCCACGCCCAGCAGCAGGACGGTCATGGCGATTTCGAGATACCGCAGATCCATCCCGCAGCACACGACCAGGAACTGGCCGCCCACCCGCAGGAATACTCCCATGTTCAACAGCCCGCCGAGCACGATGACCACGCCCGCCAGCCAGCGGACGAATTGGCCGTACCGTTTTTCAAACAGTTCCGGGATGGTGATCGCGCCCGAGTCGCGCAGCGGTTTGACGCAAAACCCGGTCCAGCCGACAAAAAACATCGCGCCCGCATTCAACAGTCCGGGAACGGCGCCGGCAAATCCGCGCGTATAGCCCGCCTGGGCCGTGTACATGCAGGTTACGATCCCGAACTCGGTGGCGGCCAGCGATGCGATGCCCAGGAATACGTCCATCTCGCGGCCGGCGACCAAAAAATGGTCCACCCGCGAGACATATTTGCGCACCATGATCCCGGCCACCATCGTCGCCAGCAGGTACGTGCCGATGATGCTGCCGTCCAACAACGTCAGATTCGCCATGCGTTCGGTCTCCGGAAATAGTCCGTGGCAGATCCTCCGCCGCCATGCGTTCTCGATCCGTCGCCCGTCCGCCTTCGGCGGTAGAAGACGTCTCGTCCCCGGCCGTCCACAGGACCATGCACGTCTCGCAGACGCCGCGCGCCGAAGCGCCCAAGCCAGCCGTCGCCCAAGGCGGAATCGTCGCAATGTACTCAGTCGAGGGACCGCGCACAACTCGACTCTGGTTTCGGATACAATTCTTTGCGACCGGTCGTCGGGGCTGTCGCCGCTCCGTCGACTGCCCCGTGCGCGGATGGGACGGAGCGCGTGTGCCGCGGCGACGCGGACCCCCAAGGCGGCGCGCCGGGCGGGCGAGCGCGCGCGACGGCGACAAGGCCAGCCGAACAACTTACAGACAGGACCAGAGCGATGACGGAACATGCGACGGCGTGGGGCGAGTTTCCGAGCACGCGATTGCGGCGGACCCGTCGCGACGATTGGTCGCGGCGATTCGTCGCCGAGAATCGCTTGCACGCGGCCGATCTGATCTGGCCGGTGTTCGTTCACGAAGGACTAGCGACGCGGACCCCCGTGGCCTCGATGCCGGGCGTCGAACGCTTGACGGTCGACCTGCTGGTCGCGGCCGTCGCCGAGGCCGTCGAACTTCGGATCCCGGCCGTGGCCGTCTTTCCCGTCACGCCGTCCGACAAGAAGACGGCGGAGGCCGAGGAAGCGTACAACCCCGAGAATCTGGCGTGCCACGCGGTACGTGCCTTGAAGCAAGCCTTTGGCGATCGGATCGGCGTCATCTGCGACGTCGCGTTGGATCCGTACACGAGCCACGGACAAGACGGATTGGTGCGAGACGGGTACGTGGTCAACGACGAAACTCTCGACGCGCTGTGCCGTCAAGCCGTCGTCCAGGCCGAGGCCGGCTGTGATGTGATCGCGCCGTCGGACATGATGGACGGCCGTGTGGGCCGCATCCGGCAAGCCCTGGATGCGGCGGGTTTCGAGCGCGTCCTGATCCTGTCTTACGCGGCCAAATACGCATCGGCGTTCTACGGTCCGTTTCGCGACGCGGTCGGTTCGGCGGCGAACCTGGGCCAGGGCGACAAACGGACCTATCAAATGGACCCCGCCAACGGCGACGAGGCGCTGCGCGAGGTGGCTCTGGATCTGGCCGAAGGCGCCGACATGGTCATGGTCAAGCCAGGCCTGCCCTACCTGGACATCATCCGCCGCGTCAAACAGACGTTCCTGGTCCCGACGTACGCGTATCAGGTCAGCGGCGAATACGCCATGCTGTGCGCCGCGGCCGAGCGCGGCTGGCTCGACCGCCAACGCGTGATGCTCGAGAGCCTGCTGGGCTTCAAACGGGCCGGCGCGGACGGGATCTTGACGTATTTTGCCATCGAGGCCGCACGGCTGCTGCGCGCGCAAACCTGAACGGCCCGGCGCTGGCCCCGCAAGACGTGGCGAACGCGCGTCGCGGGCAACCGCCTCGCCCGATCGTCGATCAGGTGGATTCCTGTCGATCTCGCGCACTGCTGTCGATCTCGTCCATCGATGTCCATCGGCCGCCGACCGTTGTTGGTCAACGCGACCGACCTCCGATCTCGTGCCTGTCTCGATTTGGCTTGCGGATAAATCGAGCCGCAGCCCAGGTGTACGCTTAAATCCGATATTTCGTCTCGGGAATCCGAGATGTCCGGCCGAATCAAACGAAAATCCTTGTGGCGGTCGGACGGGCAATTACGATGGAATCGCGGCCTGTTATTGGCCATCCCGCGGTGTGGGCCGCACTCCATTGCGGGCGCTCGTCGCGTGCTGTGCGCCGCATAAAGCCGCTCGCTGGACAGCCCGTGGCGCGGTCGCGCCGCGGCTGGCGCGCGGCCCACGATTACATCTGGCCAATCGAGCCACCGATCGACTATGAACACTCCGTCAACGATGGACATCCCGACTCGACCCGCGCGCGACCCGCGGACAGACACCGCCGAGCAGTGCCTGTACTGTGCCTCGACCGAGTTGGTTCCGCTGTACAAAGGCGTCTGCGACCGCTTGCAGTATGCGCCGGGAAGCTGGTCATTTCATCGCTGCCAGGGATGTGGTTCCGCGATGCTCTCGCCCCGCCCGGCCGAGGATGAGCTTGCCGATTTTTATCCACCGGTCTACAGCTTTGCGCCCGAAAGTGTCGGCAGCAGCCGCTGGAGACGGGCATGGGCCTGGTTGGAATACCAGTTGATCTACCGCACGATGCACGAAGGCGATGCGCGACGGATCCTCCGCCGCACATTGGGGCGCGCAGCCGCCGGCAAGGCGATGCTCGATGTCGGGTGCGGGCGCGGACATCGGCTGCTCGCATTTCAACGGCGCGGATGCCAAGTTGCAGGCTGCGATTTCCAACCGGAAGTGACCGAATACATCCAAAGTGAATTGGGGATCACCGCACATTGCTGCGGAGTCAAAGATCTGGCGTCGACGTTTCGATCGGAGTCGTTCGATTTGGTGACCGCGTTTTGCGTCGTCGAGCACGTCTGCGACGTCCAGCAGATGCTGCGCGGCTGTTGGGCGCTGCTGAAGCCGGGCGGCTGGTTTGCGGCGGTCGTTCCTCTGGTCGACAGCCTACAAGCAAGCATGTTCGGTCGCAGATGGTGCCAAGTGACCGAAGCGCCGCGACACGTGTCGTTGCCGAGCCAAGCCGGCTTGCGGACAGCCCTGCGACGGGCGGGC
>JAVYAJ010000236.1:0-1620 GCA_032229885.1 Candidatus Anammoximicrobium sp.
ACCTACCGGCGCCTCGCTCGCCGACGCCGACGCGATGTCGCTGACCGATTTGGCGAACCACATCGAACAGGTGCATCACGGGTATTTGCGGCGCGAGCTGCCGCGTTTGGACGCGCTGACACAGAAAGTGGCGAATGTGCATGGCCCCCATGACGCGCGGTTGCACGATGTTCGCAAGACTTTCGTGAGCCTGTACGAGGAGTTCACGAGCCATACGATGAAGGAAGAGCAGATACTGTTCCCGATCATTCGACAGTTGGAGGCAGCGACGGAAAAGCCCAGCTTCCATTGCGGATCGGTCGCCAACCCGATCCAGCAGATGCACCACGAACACGACGTGGTGGGCGAGGGGTTGGCCCGCCTGAATGAATTGACGGACGGCTATAAGCTGCCTGCGTGGGGGTGCAATTCGTATCGCTCGATGCTCGATGGTCTGAAGCAGCTCGAGTGGGACACTCACCAGCACATCCACAAGGAGAACAACGTGCTGTTTCCGAAGGCGATTCAACTGGAGACGGAATTGGCGGCCGGCGCCAAGGCATAAGGCGCCGGGATTTCGAGACGCCCGCCTGCACGCCACGAAGGAAGAAAGGCTATTCGACTATGCAGAAGTCCCTCGAAGTTCTAAAACACGAGCACCGAGTGATCGAACAGGTGCTGAACGCCCTGGAAAAGATTCTGGAACGATGTCGTGACGAGAACCGGCTGGATGGCGAATCCGCCCGCGAGGCGATCGCCTTTTTCCACGGGTTCACCGATCGGGCGCATCATGGCAAAGAGGAGATTCAACTCTTTCCGTTGTTGGAAACATACGGAATGGGCAGCCCCTGCGGTCCGCTCGCGCTGTTGCGTCGCGAACACGAACTCGGCCGAGTGTACATCCAAGGCATGGAATGTTCGCTGGACGGCGCGGTCGAAGGCGATCCCAAGTCGGTCCAGTGGTTCATGCAGCACGGCCATAGCTATATCCGCTTGATCCGTGAGCATATCGACAAAGAGGATAACTGCCTGTTTCCGGACGCCGAGCCATCGTTGACCGCCGAGGATGACGCGCGGCTGCTCGCGACGTACTCGGATTTCGAGACCGCCGATATCGGTCGCGACGGGCACGAGAAGTTGGTGGCATCGGCCAATGCGCTCGCCGATCGCTTTGGCGTTCCGCGCACCAGCGATACGTGACGAGCGATCGAGCTTCGCGTCACTTGTTTTCTCCAGGTGCGGCAACGCACGACAACTGACCCCCAGGGTGCGCGGCTCTGTCGCGACCCTGGATCTAGACATGGCACGCCGGCGGCATCCACCTAAGTGTACGTTGGGCGGCTCAGAACAGCGCTTTGTAAAGCAGGCTTCCGCCTCCGTTTGCCGCACGTCGCGGAGCGTTCGACTGGTCACTATCACCCGCGCAGGGTATAACACGCGGCTGTCGTGGATCCTTGGCGAAACGTTGCTTCTAAACGGGCCTAGCCGCGGTCAATTCTAGATGAAACGGTCCGAGTACTCCTTCGGGTCTACGTCCTAACGCGGGCTAGCGCCCGCAACCCAAGAATCTGTTTGGCCGAAGGCCTCCGATCACCGTAGCCTGGGGCAACGCCCCAGGGCTGGCGCCGCGCGCGTGCCTCT
>JAVYAJ010000237.1:0-31779 GCA_032229885.1 Candidatus Anammoximicrobium sp.
CGCATCGCGAGCGACCGCCGCGGTCATCCGTCGCCGATCAGCGGACGGCCCGGTTTCGCCGGACGCTGGCTGCGAGGCCGGCGTGTCCGCGTCGCGCAGGGCCAGCCGCTGCGGCTCGTCTGCCTTGCGGGGCGTCCAGCGAAAGGCCACGCGATCCGTCGAGCCCCGGCGGATCTCGCGATCGGCCTCCAGCTTTCGTCCGTCGGCCGTCAGATAGCGGACGAACAGATGCAGCCGTGGGCTGTCCGGGACCGTCGCTTGCCACGGCAGTTGAAACAAGAATCCGCGATCCGGCGAACCGACCCGCAGCGCGGCTTTCACGGCGTCGGCGTCGAAGTCCCAGCGTCCCACCCGGGCGGAATCGTCGGACTTGGTCGGATCCAGCAGCACGATCGAGATCCGTGCCGGCTCGGGGACGAACTCGCCGCGGCGGTTGCGCGGTTGCACCAGCACCCGCAGGCCATCGGATCCGGGCTGGTCGTCCAAGTCCCACCCGCCGGTCAGCCGCGGATTGAGATAGATCGTCTCGACCCGCTGGTCCAGCGCCGAGATGATCGCGGCGGCCAGTTCTTCGCCGCTCGGCCGCTGACCGGTGATCGCCGAGGCCATCCGCGCGTGCACGCCCGGCTTGGCGGCCCGCGCTGCCGCCGCGTTCAACCCGGGCTGTCTCCGCTTGCCCTCTTCGACCCCCGGCGGCAGTTCGATCTCCGGCAGATCCGGAACTTCGATCGGTTCGTCCGTCTGCGGCTCGGATTGGCGTCGATCCGGTTCCGCCGTTCGCGCGCGGCCGGTCGGCTTGCTCGTGTTCTTCTCGGTCGAACCGCGTTCGGCCTTCAGTTCGGCCACGGCTTGCTCGTACTCGTACTGGACCTCGTACAGCCGGTCCTCGAGCGCCCGTTTTTCCGCGTTCAACATCTCGAGATAGGCGTCGCGGTACGGATCGCTGCGGCAGCCAGCGGCGCCGATGGCCAACGCCATCGCCGCCAGCATCCCAAGAACGTTCCGAAGGCCACTGATCCGCGCCTGCATCTGTCGCCGTTGTCATGCCAAGAATAGAGGACTTGCCCAGAAGCAATCGGCGCGAAGAGTACGCGGAAATGGTCCGTGACACAAGACGAACTCGCGTCCTTTTCTCGCCGCATCAGCCTTGGGCGCCCGCGGATCGCCAGCCGTCATTTGTCTCGGCACGTCGTGGCAGGGGCTTCCAGCCGCTGTTTCCGCCGGCGGCCCAGCGGCAAGATCCCGCGGCTACGTAGGCCCTCTGCCGTCGGCGCTCTGCCACACGAGACGCCGCGGCACAACCCCGCGACAAAGGCCGGAAGCCCCCATCGCCACGTCCACCGGTTGTGGCTCGAGGTCCCGGAAGACCGGCGGTCAGCATCGTTCGAGAAACAACAGACGCACTTTGCGCCCCGTCGCCCTGGCTGCTCGCCGAAATGGCGGGAGGATATCGGGCAATTATTGCTAGAACGCTGCTAAACCTATACATGGGGCGGCTCAGAACCGCGCTTGGTGCAGCGTGGGCTTCGACCTCCGTTTGCCGCACATCGCCTAGCATTCGACCGGCCACGGTCACCCGCGCACGGTATGCCAATACGTGCGACGCCTTCCACGGCGTCTGGAATTATGAAATCCACCCTCGTATGCAACCTCAGCTCCAGTAGGTGATGGGCGGACGGATCCTTAGGCCAGCAGTGCTTTGACGACTTGGGCGGGTTCCACCCCCGTCAGCCGCTGATCCAAGCCCTGATAGTTGACCGTGAATCGACGATGATCAAAGCCCAGCAGGTGCAGAATCGTGGCATGAAAATCGTGCAGATGGACAGGGTCGGCGACGATGTTGTACGAGAAGTCGTCGGTCTCGCCGTAGACCGTTCCGCTCTTGATGCCGCCTCCGGCCATCCAGATGGTGAAGCAACGCGGATGATGGTCGCGGCCGTAGTTCTCCTTCGATAGGCCGCCCTGCGAATAGATCGTGCGGCCAAACTCGCCGCCCCAGATAACCAACGTGGAATCGAGCAAACCGCGGTGTTTGAGATCCTGGATCAGTCCATAACAGGCTTGGTCGACGTCGCGGCACTGGTCGGGCAATCGCCCGGCGACATTCGAGTGCGTGTCCCAGTTGTTGTGGTAGATCTGTACGAATCGCACGCCTCGTTCGACGAGCCGTCGGGCGAGCAACGCCGTGTTGGCGAACGTGCCCGGCTTCTTCGCATCGTCGCCGTACAGCGTGAACGTCGATTCCGGCTCGCTGGCGATGTTCGTCAGGTCGGGCACGCTGCTCTGCATTCGGAACGCCAGCTCATATTGCTCGATTCGCGTCTCGGTCTCGGGATCGTGAAGCGTCTGATAGTTCAGCTCGTTCAACGCCTTCAATCCGTCCAATGTCTGGCGGCGAATCTCGGCCGGGACCCCGGGCGGATTGTTGAGATATAGGATCGGATCGCCCGCGGAACGGAAAGACACGCCCGCGTGCGTGCCGGGCAGATAGCCGGACGACCACAGCCGCGCCGAAATCGCTTGCACTTGCTCGGTGTTGGTGGGGTTAGCGACCAGCACTACGAACGTCGGGAGATCCTCGTTCAGCGAGCCCAAGCCGTAGGACATCCAGGCGCCCAGACAGGGACGGCCGGTATTC
This sequence comes from Candidatus Anammoximicrobium sp., assembly GCA_032229885.1. Classification (GTDB taxonomy): domain Bacteria; phylum Planctomycetota; class Planctomycetia; order Pirellulales; family Pirellulaceae; genus Anammoximicrobium. Next base: position 2,639 of record JAVYAJ010000237.1, read on the forward strand.
ATATTGCCGGTCTGGATATAGGTGATGGCCGGCTCGTGATTGATGGCCTCGGTGTGCATGCTGCGCACAAAACACATATCGTCGACCATCTTGGCGGTCCAGGGCAACAGTTCGCTGACCCACATTCCCGACTGGCCGTACTGAGCAAACTTGAATTTGGACGGTGCAACGGGAAATCGCTTCTGTCCCGAAGTCATCGTGGTCAGCCGCTGGCCCATGCGGATCGATTCGGGCAGGTCTTGGTCGAAGAATCGGTCCATTGCCGGTTTGTAGTCGTACAGGTCCATCTGCGCAGGGCCGCCCACCATGTGCAGATAGATGATGTGTTTGGCCTTGCCCGGAAAGTGGGCCAAGTTCGGCTTGGCGTCGGAAGCCGTCGCGATGTTCGGCCCTCGCAGGACGCCCGAACCGGTCAACGAAGCCAGAGCGGCCCAGCCCAACGCATGGGATCCACGGGCGAAGAAATGGCGTCGGGTGATATGGCGGCCGTATTCGTGGAATGGGTGCATCGGATGGTCCTTTGAACAGTAGAGGAGGTTCGCGCGGGCCGGGGCGCCTCGCGAGCGGCAGCCCCGAGGCTAGAGGTCATTTGGTCAGCGCCTCGTCGAGATTCAGCAGCGCATTCGTCAGCATGGTCCACGCGGCGAGCGTCGATGCGTCGAGCGTTGGATCCGGCTTGGACTCGCCCACGGCGAGCAGTTTTTCCGCGTCGTCGGCGTGAGCCGCATAGTAGGCGGACAGGCCGTCCAGAGAATCGCGCAACACGACAAGTTCGCGCGCCGCAAACGGCCGACATAGCAGACGCTCGGCGAGATAGTCCAGGCGGCCGTCGTTCGAGTCGCCGCCGCGGAGCAGTGCGTTTTGGGCCAGATTGCGGGCGGCTTCGACGAACTGAGGATCGTTCAACGTGACCAACGCCTGCAACGGCGTGTTGGTTCGCTCGCGCCGAACCGTGCATACCTCGCGGCTCGGCGCGTTGAAGATGTCCAACGAAGCCGGCGGCGCGCTGCGTTTCCAGAACGTGTACAGGCTGCGGCAATACAGGCTCTCGCCCGAATCGCGCCGATACTCGCGCGTGTTGCTGCCGATCATCGCCACCGCTTCCCACACGCCATCAGGTTGGTACGGCTTGACGCTCGGCCCGCCGATCTTGGGCGACAGCAGGCCGCTGGCGGCCAACGCATAATCCCGAACCATCTCGGCGTCCATACGGAACCGCGGTCCCCGAGACAGCAGTCGGTTCTGGACGTCCCGCTCGAGCTTCAGCGGCGTGGTCACGGCGGCCTGTCGATACGTCGCGGACGTCACCAACAGCTTGAAAAACTTCTTGATATCCCAGCCGTTCTCTCGAAACTCGACCGCGAGCCAGTCCAATAATTCCGGGTGCGACGGCAGCTCGCCCGCCACGCCAAAATCGCTCGGCGTGCTCACGATCCCGACGCCGAACAGCTCTTGCCAAAATCGATTCACGGTCACACGGGCGGTCAGCGGCTGGTCGGGTAGAAACAGCCAGCGGGCAAGACCTAGCCGGTTTTTCGGCAGATCGTCCGCCAGGCACGGCAGAATGGCCGGCGTGCCGGGCTGGACTTGCTCGCGACGTTTGTCATAGTCGCCGCGGAACAACACATACGCGGTCGGCGGCTCGGTGCGTTCTTGTTGCACATAGGCCACGGTGCTGCGAGCTTTGATCGCGTCCTGTTCGTTCTGCAGCGCCGCGAGCTTGGCGATCGCATCTCGATACGGCTGGTCTTTGGCCTCGAGCCACCAAGCGAACAACTCGTCCTTCTCGGCGTCGCTCCGTCGATCGGCCGGCCGCGCCACGAGATAGGCCGCGCGGGCGTCGGTGGCGACTTGGGAAACCTCGCCGTCGGTCAGCGCGCGGCCGTAGATCCGCACATCCTGGAGCGCCACGCCATCCAGTCGCGATTGGGTGCTGCGCTGAGCCAGTTTGAATGGCGTGGTGGCGCGAATCGTGCTGGTCAACTGGTCGCGCTGCACGCGCGTGCCCTGTGGGGTCCCGTTGACGTACACCCGGACGCCGCTCGCCTTGCCCGTACCATCGTACGTCACCAGGACGTGACTCCATTGCCCTGCCTTCAGCGGTTCGTTCGCCACGACCTTCAGCGCATCGCCGTCCCAGGTATTGATGATGTGCGTGCCGGGCCGCCCGCTTTCGATCCAGAGATCCCAACCGCGAAACCCGTTCTGATCGTCCATGCGGGCCAGCGCCGCGCCGCTCTGGTCGGCCGCCGATAGCTTGATCCACGCGCCGTACGAGAAGCCTTGATCCTTATCAAAGTCGCCGACCGCGGGAAACTCGAGCGTGACGCCGGCCGCGGACCGATAGGCCGACGACGCTACGTGGCCGGGTTCGGCGGCGAGGGCCGCGGAGGCCTGCGTCGTCGCGACCTGGCCGTCGATGGTCACTGCGACCTGGTCGGTCGTTCCGTCATCCAGCGGCGCATGAAACACGAGTCCTTCGGGCGAACCGACAGGCGCCAGATCCTCGGGACGTCCCGCCGACAGAATACGCTCGAACTCGGTCCGCGCCGCCGCGCGACGATCGTCCACGCGCTTCTTTGCCGCCGCGATTTCCGGCCCGAGCGCATCCCAACGCGCGCGATCCTCGCTCGGCGGGACCATCACCACGGGGGGCGTGTCCTTGATGTTGCCGTCCATCACGGCTTGGGTCGTGTTGTTGAAAAACGCCGACATCTCGTACACTTCGCGCTGCGTGATCGGGTCGAACTTGTGGTCGTGGCATGTCGCACAGTTCATCGTCATGCCCAGCCAGACCCAGGCGGTCGTCTCCGTTCGGTCGCGGGCGTACATCACCGCGTATTCCTCGGCAATCACGCCGCCTTCGTTGGTCGTGATGTTGCAGCGGTGGAATCCGGTGGCGATTCGTTGTTCCAGCGTGGGGTTCGGCAGCAAGTCGCCGGCCAGTTGCTCGATGCTGAACTCGTCGAACGGCAAGTTGCGATTGAAGGCGTCGATCACCCAATCGCGATAGGCCCAGATCTCGCGGAAATTGTCGAAGTGGATGCCATGCGTGTCGGCGTATCGGGCGGCGTCCAGCCAGTAGCGGCCGCGATGCTCACCCCAATGCGGCGAGTCCAGCAAACGATCGACCAGCCGCTCGTAAGCGTCCGGCGATTCGTCCTTGAGAAACGCCGTGACGACCGCCGGCTCGGGCGGCAGCCCGGTCAGATCGAGGCTCAGCCGCCGGGCCAACGTTCGCCGATCCGCTTCCGGCGCCGGTTCCAGGCCATTGGCCTCGAGCTGGGCCAAAATGAACGCATCGATCGGGTTGCGGACCCAGTTCGAGTTCTTGACCGCGGGCAGCGCGGGACGCACCGGCGGCACGTACGACCAGTGCGTTTCGTATGGCGCGCCGGCGGCCACCCAGCGTTTGAGCAAGTCCTTTTGCTCGGGCGTCAGTTGCTTCCGCTCGTTGGGCGGCGGCATCACTTCGTCGGGATCGGTCGAGAAAATTCGGTGGATCGCTGCGCTCTCGTCGGGCTTGCCGGGCACGATGGCCTCGAACTCGATCGCCACTTCGCGCAGATCCAAGCGCAGATCGGCCCGGCGCGAGGCCGCGTCGGGACCGTGACAGTTGAAGCACGTCTCTGCCAGAATCGGCCGTACGTCGCGGTTGTACAAGATCGCGTCGTCGGCCTGCGCCGTCCCGGCAATCATCGCGATGCTGAACAGGAAGAACAGCCTCATTTGCCTTCTCCGCCTTCCGGAATCGAAGCTGACGCCAAGCCATGCGCCGCGCGGAATATCGCGACCCGGCATTGTATCGCGCGTCTGGCGACAGACAAAGCAAATCCGCGCGAGATAAATCCGAGCGACGACGGTTCAACGGCTCGGCGGCTGCGCGACGCCGAGGCCCTCGACCGGTCCTCTGCGTCCGGCCGTTCGCTGTTGGCCTGTTCCGCTATTGGGCGGCGTCCAGACGCACTTTGACCTGTCGCGATTCCTGGCCGCGTTGGATCGTCAACGTCACGCTGTCGCCCGCTCGGTAACGTTCCAGCGCGTCCAGCAGGTCATTCGGCGATCGCAGCGGCGTGTCGCCCAAGGCCGTCAGGACATCGCCCCACACGATTCCGCCCTGGGGATCGCGCCGCGTGCCACGCAGTCCGGCCGCGTCAGCCGTGCTGTTTTTCTCGACGGCCATCACCAACACGCCCGTGATGCCCAGATGCTCGGTCATCGCCTCCGAGGCGACGGAGATCGCCAGCGTCGGACGAACGAGCTTGCCGTGGGCGATCAATTCGGGAACGCCCCAGCGGATGGTGTCGACCGGGATGGCGAATCCGATTCCCGCGTACGCGCCGGACGGACTGATGATTGCCGTGGTCATGCCGATCAGCCGCCCCGATCCATCCAACAGCGGCCCACCCGAGTTGCCGGGATTGATGGCGGCATCGGTCTGGATGACTCCTTTGATCGGTCGTCCCGTGCGTGAGGCGATCTCACGGTCCAACGCGCTGATGATCCCGCTGGTCAACGTGTGATCCAGGCCGAACGGATTGCCGATCGCCAACGATTTCTGGCCGACCAGCAAGTCGCTGGACGTGCCCAGCGGAATCGTATGTAAACGTTCGACGGGCGCCTGGATTTTAAGCACAGCCATGTCTTTGTCCGGCGCGACTCCGACCAATTCCGCGGGCCAGTTCGAATGGTCCGCCAAGGCGACTTGCGCCCCGCTCGCCCCTTCGATGACGTGGAAATTCGTCACGACGTGGCCCTCGCGGTCCCAGATGAAACCAGTCCCCGTGCCCTGCGGAACCTCCATGACATTCATCGAAAAGTAGTCCCGTTCGAGCGTGTGTGTTTCGATGTGCACCACGGCCGGCGACGTCGCATTGAAGACGCGGATGGTCGCCATTTCTTCGGGCGAGCGACCGGCGTTCGGCGGCGCAAGTTCGGCATTGGCTGCCGTTGCCGTTGGCGACTGGGCTAGCGTCGCGCGAGCTGGGTCGGTTGGCGCGGTCGAGCCAGCCACCGTGGCGGGGCCGGTCGCGGCCGCCGGGCCACCTCGTGATGCGTCGTCCGGCGGTGCCGCGCTTGCCGACTCGGCCAATCCCGCCGCGGTCTCGGCGGTTGGCGCATCCGGACGGTCGGCGTCCGACGCTTGCCCGCCCCGCTCGACGGTGGGCCGCGAGACCGCGGCTGTCGCCTTCGGCTCGCGGGCTTCCGTCGGCGCAGGCTCGTCGGCTTGGTTTGCCGCGGCCGGCGGCGAAGCGTTCGGTGGCGGCGGACGCCACGGCCGATTCTGCCACAACACCACGGTTGTCAGCACAAGTACGCACAGCACCAATATGCCGTTGGACAACGGCGGACGAGCCGCCGTTGGTGGCGGAGGATGCGAATCGGTGGCAGACATGGGCGTCTCCTGGTTCTGATGATTACCGTTCGCCGCACAAATCGGGAAAACCATGTTCTCACACGCCGGCGTCCATTGGCAACGGTCCACGGACCTGCCCTGCACGCGTGAGCATCGAGGGCTGAACGTTGGGCTGCCGCGGTCATCAGGTCGCGTCAGTCCCGCACGCTGGCGAGTGCAGCCGCCAAAAATTAGAATTGGGCAAAGCATCGAGCCAATTCCAGCGTATCGCCACCATGGACGGCTGTCCATCTGTGTCGAACCAGAGCTGTATTGTTCGCATCTGTGAGGACCCTCTGCTTCTGACCAATAGATGTCTCTTGCCAAAAAATGTGCTTCGTGCACCCTGGGTCTCGTAGACGCAGGGAGGATTGAACAGCGAACGGGCGACCGCGATGCGTCCATGATGGGGATCGTCTAGTTGGCCAAATTAGTAAAACAATGGGCGCGGCGCGCGTTGCCGGCTGCGGCACAGGCTCGATCTGTCGGACCGGCGTTCGGTTGGCTGCGTTCGGATCGGGCCCGGCTTGCATGGGATGGGAATGAACATGACTGATGAACTGCTCACGGCGATCGAGTTGGCCTTGGAGAATCGTTGGGACGAGGCGCACCGAATCGTGCAGCGGCACGACGGCGATTCAACGGCGGCCTGGATCCACGCGGTATTGCACAAGATCGAAGGCGATCTGGGAAACAGCCGATATTGGTATCGGCAAGCGCGGCGACTGGAATACGTCGATCACGATCCGACCTCGGAATTGCAGGAGATCAAGACGACATTGGCGCCCAGCGACGATCGGCCGTAGGCCACGTGGTACAGGACAGGCAGCGTAGGCGACGCGGCGTAAGATACAGGCCGTCGGTCAACATCGCTCGACCGAGACGGCCGACAGGTCCTTGTCCCGCGAGCGTAAACGGCCAACAATAGCGCACGGACAGCGGCTATGGCGGCAGGCTGGCAAAAACAAGCATCGGATCTTCACGGAGGACGTAATGCCCTGTGTACATCTCAAACAACTGTACGACCTATGCCTTAAAGAAGACCTCAAACTCGGCGGGACGGACTTGATCCGCATCGTCTGTAAACAGTGCGGCGAACAAGATGTCTGCCCATCGATGTTGATGGACGAGTACGACGCCACCCATCCCGAGGACGACGCGGACGATGCGGCGGACGCGGCACCCGGCGACACGGCACAACGCTGACCGCAGCATGGATTGCTGACTCCTGACGATCGCTGGCGATCGTCAGCGACCCCCCGGCGCCGATCAGCCGCGGCTCGTTCACGGTCACTCGCCCACCCGCACGGGCGCGTCGTACGCGCGCAGCTCGCGGGTGGGGAACCGCAGACGCGGGGCTAAGAGCGAACGAGTGACAGGACCTGCTTCGCCACTTCCTCGACGCTCATATAGGAGACGTCCAACCGACGCCAGCCGTAGCGGGCCATCTGCCGTTCGATCTCGCGCAATTCGACTTCGATTGCGTCGAGCCTGCCATAGTTGCCGAACGGCGCATTGCCCAGCATCTTGACCCGAGCCTGTCGCAGGCCGTGCAGTCGGTTGGCGTTCATCGTCAAACCGACGACCTTGGTCCGATCGACGGCTACCAGTTCGGCCGGTGGATCATGACCTGGGATCAGCGGCACGTTGGCGGCGCTTATGCCTTCGTAAGCCAGGTAAAAACACGTCACGCTCTTCGATACGCGAGACGCGCCGACCAACACGACATCGGCGCGAGAAAGATCGGTAAGTCCAGCTCCATCGTCGTGGCCGAGCGTAAAGTCCACGGCCGCGATTCGCTGCAACCGCTCGCGCTGCGCCTGGAAAGCCAAGCCGGCCAGACCTCGCGGTTGCTGGCCAAGCTGGTCCTGCAGCAGGATCAGCAGCGGTCCGAGGACATCGACCGTGGGGACATGCAGACGGGTCGCCTCGCGCAGCAGCGTGTTTTTCAACTCCGGAACCACGACACTATGGCAGATGGCGCCGCCGGCCTGGGCCGCGGTCTGCACCGCGTGGATTACATCGGCATGGCTGTCCAAGCCCACGCAATGCTTGATCTGGACGCGCGGTTCTTCGAACTGGGCCAACGCTGCGTTCAGCACTTCTTCGCACGTTCGACCAGTGGAACCCGAGAGGATGAAAATCTGTCGGCGATGGGCATCGGCTGAGGATGACATGGTGGAAAACGCGCAAGGACGCAAATGGTGAATCTTGGCCGCGACCGCTGTTCTTCACATGATGGGAAATCGCGCCTCGTCGGCGGGCCTTGCGTCCGCGTGGGCCATACCGGACACGGCGTTTCGACCGCCGGAACTCCGCGGCGCATGGTATAGTATATCGTCGCCGACGCGCACAACCCGCGCGATCGCCGAAATCCCACACCCCGATAAGCCGCCGAGGATCACACCACGCCCACCCCCCCAGCAACGCACAGCCCCAAGCTAGACAAAAACAAATGAGAAATCACCCCTGATCAGCGACAACTGACAACTGACCACTGACAACTGACCACTGACAACTGACCACTGACAACTGACCACTGACAAATTCACCATGCCCGAACTTGTCTTCGTAGCCACCGACGAGACCGACACCTGGCGGCTGGGCGCCGCGCTGGCCAAAGCGATTCCGCCGGGAACGACCGTCGCCTTGATCGGGACGTTGGGCGCCGGCAAAACACGGCTCGTGCGGGCTTTGGCCGCGGCCTGCGGCGTGCCGCCCGCGTCGGTGCTCAGTCCGACCTTCGTACTGTGTCACGAGTATCACGGAAACCGCACGCTGTACCATCTGGACGCGTATCGATTAAAGGACGACGACGAGTTCCTGCAGCTTGGTCCCGACGAGTTTTTCGAGTCGGACGGAATCACGCTGATCGAGTGGGCGGATCGCGTTGCGGACTGCCTGCCGCGACAGCGGCTCGAAATCCGCATCGATGTCGTCGGTGAAACGGCCCGTCGATTTCAGATCACGGCGTTGGGCGAGCCGGGAGCTCGTGTGCTGAAAGCCTTGGGCGCGGCGCTGGCGGACGCGTGCTGACAGAGATTGGCCGGCATGGGCGCGCTGACATGGCCGTGCTGACAGATGCGCGCGACCAAGCTTCCGACGCTCAGCCTCGTTACCGCGGCTCGACGCCCCCCGCGCCCAGCGGCGCACGGGCCAGCGGTTCGTATCGCGGTCCGGTGGCCGACAGATGGCTGGCAAACACGATCGCTTCGCGGATCGCGCAACTGCCGGCAGCAAAGTTGGCGTGTTCGAGAATCAGTTGTCCCAGTTCGGCCATCGGCGCGGCGCGCTCGCGAATTCGGCCGATGGTCAGATGCGGCTGATAGTCTCGGCGATCCTTGGGAAATCCGCGTTTGGCCAGCGCTCGCTCGACGGCAGTCTGCAGTCGAGCCAACTCGGCGTGACCGCGCCGGACTCCGATCCACAGGGTCCGTGGTCGCCGCACGTCCGGAAACGCCCCGGCGCCACCCAACTCGATTTCGAACGGTCCCGCCTCGGCGGCTACCTTCGAGACGACCCGGCACACGTCCGCTACGGCATCTTCGCGCACGTCGCCCAGGAATTTGAGCGTCAGGTGCATGTTCTGCGGCATCGTCCAACGTGCTTCCGCGCCGGCCGATCGCAGCCGTTCGATCAACTGGACCGCCCGATCCCGAACCTCGTCGGCTAGCTCGACTGCCACGAATGTGCGGACCTTGTTCATCGACGAGGCGTGCTCAGGGGAGTTTCTTGAGGCGGATATTCTTGTAACGCACAACGCTTCCCGGATCGTGTGCCTGGAGCGCGATCGTGCCTTCGCCGATGATCCGTTCAAAGCCGCCCGGAGCCGGTTGCGGATTGGGTGGCTCGGTATAATCGACCACGGTCTTACCGTCCACCTTCACCACCACATGCCTGCCGCGGACCGCGATGTGCATCTCGAACCATTTGCCGTCTTGGGCCGGCGCCTCGTACACGTCGGCCACTCCGTACAGACCGCCGGTCTTTTTCGGATCCTGATGCGTGTTGTTCACCTGGACTTCGTAGCCTTTCAGCGGCCAGCCAACCGGCTGGAAGCGGGTGTGGAAGTAGATGCCCGAGTTGGCCTTGGGCGACGTCATCACGTCGGCCTTCAGTTCGAAGTCCTTCAGCGGCTGTAGCGGGCCATCGTAGAACAGATGGCTGCGGGGGCCATGGCATATCAACTGGCCGTTCTCGATCTTCCACGTGTCGCGGTTTTCACTGGCCTTCCAGCCGTCGAACGACTTGCCGTCGAACAGGCTCACCCAACCGTCTTCGGCGCCTGCCTGAACGGCAAACAGACACAGCCCTGCCATTGCGATCGTCACAGCGGTCTTCTTCACGGCGTGCATGCTCCCGAGAAAAAAAGTTCCGAGGTGGTCTTGGCGGCCCCGTCGTCAGCCCGTCTTCGATCGCCCGGCGAGCGTCGCCGCGGGAGAAGGGGCCAGCGCCGGCTGCTCGCCAGCATCGAGGTGTCGGACGCGATTCTTACCTTAATCCTCGCTCGCTGCGGCTTCAAGTGCCAGCCCACACGGATCTCGCCGCGCCGTGTCGCGCGCTGGACGTTGTTCCCCCCGATCGTAAACCGGCTGGCAGACAGACGCGATCGAGCGCAGTATAAATGAAGACTGTCCGATAAAGGCCCGCGCGTGATCTCGCGGGACGCCGAGCGCCACGTTAGCTGGGACGAGCGCGCTTGGACCGACCGGTTCCCGCGAGGTCGGCCATCGGTCGACCGCAGGCGCCATACGACGGATCACGAGCGACGATCCGCGACGGCCCGTGACATGCCGGACGTCTTGTCGGATGTGGATTCTTCCCAGCCACCGCGTTTGGCGGCTCGACTTTGCCATGACGATGACGATGTGCCATGACGATGACCACGACTCGACACACTTGCCAGGCAGGTCCGTTGATCGGCTTCTTTGGATCCTTGACGGTTGCGATCCTGTTGATCGCCGGCTTGCCGGTTCGCCGGGCAAACGCAGGCGATCCGCCGTTAATGGCCTATGTCGGGACCTTTAGTTCGCCGCTGCGCGACGTGCTGCCCACCCAAGTCGATCTGCCGCCGGGCAATGGTCGTGGGATCCACGTATTTCGTGTCGACCGCCGCACAGGCGAGCTGACAGAGTCGGGCGTCGTCGAACTGGGGACCAGCCCCAGTTGCCTGGCGCTCAGCGCGGACGGAACTCGCTTGTACTCGGCCAACGAAACCGATCGCGTGGGCGAAGACAAACACGGAACGGTCAGCGCGTTTGCCATCGATCGCACGGATGGCCATCTGACGTTGCTGAACACGGTTGCTTCGGGCGGCGCGGGCCCGACGTATGTACGGCTTCATCCGTCGCAGAGATTTCTGCTGGTGGCCAACTACTTTGGCGGCTCGATCGCGGTCCTGCCGATTCTGGGCGGCGGTCGGCTGGGGGACGCGACCGACGTCAAAGTCGACGCGGGGCAGATCGGTCCGACCAAAGCGACCAATGCTCCGCCGGGCAGCTTTGCGTTCAGTGGTCATGATCGAACGCACGCCCACATGATCCAAGCCGACCCATCGGGCCGTTTTGTGCTGCATGTCGACTTGGGCCTGGACCGGATCTTCGTCTGGCGATTCGACGCCCAGCGCGGCACGCTGACGCCGCACGAACCGCCCGCGGTCGCCCTGCCGCCCGGTGACGGCCCGCGATACGTTCACTTTCATCCCAACGGACGCTGGCTGTATTCGATCCAAGAAGAGGCATCGACGATCGCGCTGCTCGAGTACGACCCCGACACCGGCCGGCTGTCGTCGCCGCGACAGACGGTCTCGACGCTGCCGCCGGGCTTTGCCGGAAGCAATTTCTGCTCGGGCATCCTCGTCTCTGCCGACGGCCGGTTCGTGTATGCCGGGAATCGATTGCACGACAGCATCGCGATCTTTGCCATCGGCCCCGACGGCAGGCTCGCGTATCGCGACGAGCATTGGACACGCGGAGACTACCCACGCAGCTTTGCCTTCGACCCGACGGGCCAATTCCTGTACTGCTGCAACCAGCGAGCGGACAATGTGGTCGCTTTTCGCGTGAATCCCGAAACCGGAGACCTGCGCTTCACCGGGCACTATACCCCGGTCGGCAACCCTTCGGTGATCGTATTTCTGGATCTGGCCGCCCGCGCGGCGCCCAAGGAGTAAACGGTTTCGTAGACGCAGCTTCCAGGCGCGTATTTGGCCGAGCCCGCGGCCTCCGCCGGGCAAACGCCGCGCGGCGGACAAAAAATCGATGGCGCCAGTGCAGGGCGACACACAGGCCGCGCAGCCGCACGGTGGCGCAGCCGCGCACCCATGCGGCGACAGCGGCGGGGGCAGCGACCCCGGCACGGCAGCGGACGCGCGGGAAGAGCAGCTTCGCCCGCCGTTTGCCGGCGACCAGATCGACGATCACCGGCGACCCGATTGACGATAGCCGGCGACCAGATCGGAGATCGCTAAAAATGGTTCGAATTCTTGACACTGACGCTTTCGCCACCAGCGAGGCAGCCCATGACACGAATCAACCGACAATGGCCCGAGCGATCACGGCAATCTGAGCGAACGCGGCGCGCGGGCGGGGTTCTGATCGCGGCGCTGTTTGTCGCGCTGCTCGCGCCCCACGCGACACATGGCGACGACCGCGCGCCGAACACCGAGTCGACGCATGGCGAGAATCCGCGTGTGCATGCGCTTGCGCCCGCGACTCCGCAGCAGTTGCAAGAGCTGTTCAAATACACGGGCGAGCCGCTGCCACTGGTCAGCGCGCATCGCGGCGGCGCGCAACAGGGCTTGCCGGAGAACTGTCTGGCGACGTTCGAGAACACGGTCCGTCATACTTTCGCAGCATTGGAGATCGATCCGCGATCTACGAAGGACGGGGCCATCGTCCTGCATCACGACGCCCGCCTCGAACGGACGACGACCGGGACGGGCCGCGTCGCGGATCACACGCTGGACGAGCTGCGCGCGTTGCGTCTGAAGGATCCGAGCGGCGCCGTCGCGGATCACCGGATTCCGACCCTGGACGAGGCGCTGCAGTGGGCTCGCGGAAAAGCGATTCTGGTGCTGGACCAGAAAGACGTCCCGCTGGCGGTCCGCGTGAAGAAGATCGAGGAGCACCATGCCGAGTCGTACGCGATGCTGATCGTCTACAGCTTTGCAGATGTGCAGGCATGTTATGCGTTGAACCCGAACATCACGATGGAGGTGATGATTCCGACGCGCGCCCAGTTCGCGCGGTTTGAACAGCTCGGCGTCCCCTGGCGGAACGTCGTGGCCTTCGTCGGGCATGTTGCCCAACCCGATCGCGAGGCTTGCGATTTGATCCACAGCCGCGGGGCAATGACGATCGTCGGAACATCGGGAACGCTCGACCGACGCTTCCTCGACGGCGACACGAGCGATCTGCGAACGCTCGAGCCGGCCTATCGCACGTTGCTGCGCGAGGGCGTGGACATCCTCGAGACGGATATCCCCGCGCCGCTGGCGCCGATCCTGTTCGACGGCGTGAGGCCGCCGCCCTCGAAGGCGCAATTTTTCCATTAATCTCAGGCCAGACGCCTGTAGCCTTAGGCCAGACGCCTGGACGCCTGGCGATGCGGAGCACCGGGTAATGCGTGACGCCACTCGTTCGAGCACAATGGTGCGACTGGTTCGCTCGACAGTCGTTTGGCTGTTCATCTGGACGCTCTTGCTGCCGCAGTGCCGAAGCGCCCAGACGCCAAACCGACAGGCTGGCCCCGGGAGGAACTTTTTCGTCGACGCGGATGCCGGAAGCGACGCGGCCGACGGGCTGGCGCCGGAGCGCGCCTGGCAGAGCCTCGCTCGGGTCAATTCGGCCGACTTTAGGCCCGGCGATACGGTGCGTTTCAAGCGCGGCGGCGTCTGGCGCGGATCGTTGATTCCGACCAGCGGCGACGAAACGGCGCCCGTCACCTACGCGGCGTTTGGACAGGGCGCCAAGCCGCGGCTGCTCGGTTCACGGGAGCGGAATCGCGACGCGGATTGGGTCGCGGTCGGCGAGCGTATCTGGGCGACCGTACCGCAGGAATATCGGCTGGACCAACCGATTCTCGATCTTCGCGACCGACCGTGGACTCGATATCAAGAGGCCACGGCGGACACCGAGCTGAGCCCGGTGCGCGACCGGGGCGAGCCATTTTTCCGCCTTGTCGCGGCCAACAGCGGAACGGCGCCCAATCATGTTCAGTTGTGGGGTCCGGCACTGTCACCGCGGCAGGGGGCGTGTCTGGTGCTGACGTTCCGGGCGCGCAGCACCAAGCCCTTCCGGTTCCCCGGTGTTCGGATCCTGCAGGCACGTTCGCCGTGGGCCAGCTATGCCCGCCCCCGCGCGGTGACCGGCGTCGTGGACACCGAATGGCGTTCGTTTCAGGCCGCATGCGATGTCGAGCGATCCGCCGACGATGCACGGCTCCACATCAGCTTGGGCGGTCTCCTGCCCGCCGATACGGTGTTCGACTTTCAACCGCTCGGCGTCCACCCGGCGACGCCCACGATCGCCGATCCGCTGGACGTCGACGTGGGCAACCTCATTTTCGACGGCGGCGCAGTCTGCGGATGGAAGAAATGGTCGCGCGACGATCTGCGGGAACCGTATGACTACTGGTACGACCCCGCCACGCAGCGGGTCTTTCTGTGTTGCGACGTCGCGCCGACCTCGCGACACACGAGCATCGAACTGGCCCTCGCCCGCCACGTCGTCAACCAGACCGGCAAGCACCACATCGTATACGACTCGCTGGCCGTGATGTACGGCGCCGTGCATGGTTTCGGCGGCGGCGAAACGCATCATCTGACGATCCGCGACTGTGATTTGGCCTACATCGGCGGCGCGCATCAGTTCACCACACCGGAGGGCAAACCGGTGCGATATGGCAATGCGATCGAGTTCTGGGGCGCAGCCCACGACAACCTCGTCGAGGGATGCCACATCTGGGAGGTCTACGACGCCGCGTTGACCAACCAAGGCCGCGGCCCGGATTCGCGGCAGATCAACATCACGTACCGCAACAATCTGGTTCGCAACGCCGAGTACTCGTTCGAATACTGGAACCATCCCGACACGGCCGTGACCCAGAACATCCGCTTCATCAACAACACGTGCATCGGGGCCGGGCGAGGCTGGGCGCACGCTCAACGCCCGGATCCCAACGGCAGCCATCTGATGTTTTACAGCAACACGGCCGCGACGTCCGGGATCGAGATCAAGTACAACGTGTTCTACGATTACACCGACTGGGGCACTCGTTACACGAGCGGCTGGCGCGAGTTGCCCGAACTGGATTTCAATCTGTGGTACAGCGAAAGCGGCGTCATGGCCTACTGGTTTCGCGAGCGGATCGCCACGTTTGACGAATACCGACGGACCACCGGACTCGACGCCCATTCGCGGTTCGCCGACCCCCAGTTCAACGACGCCGCGCGAGGCGATTATCGGCTGCGGCCCGACAGCCCGGCACGGGGACTGCGCCCCGACGGCGGCTCGATCGGCGCGGACCTGCCAGAGCGATGAGCGCGCGATCCCGCGCCGTGGCGGGGTCGCGCCGCGATGGCGTGGCGTTGTCGCCGTGTCGCACTGTGACGCCGCGTTGCGCGCCGGCGGGCTGTTGTGACAGCATCGCGTTGCAGCGACATCGCATTGTGACGACATCAAGCCGTAGCCAACCAGAAAGAGACGCCCATGAGAATCCTTCTTTGCAGTGCGATGTGTGTCTTGTTGACCTGTTGGTTGGGCGTCGCGATGGCCGCCGAGCCGAAACCGGTGGCGATCATCGGGTCCGGCGGTTTGGGCGAGGGCGACCGGCGGTTTTTCGAGTATTACGTGACCGCTGCGTTGGGGGTCGTGTCCGAAGATTGCGGCGACTTCCTCGACCCTGCCGAGTTCGGCCGATATTCGCTGGTGGTTTGGCTGCGCCAGTGCCCGCACAAGTTTACGCCCGAGCAAACGGCGGCGACCAAGGCGTACCTCGAGTCCGGCGGCCAGTTGCTGATGACCAACGGTGCGATTGTCGGCGCGCTGGGTCGGCCCTTCGAAGCGACGCCCTGGATCGGCGCGGCCAATTGGGCGTATGCCCGCGATGGCTGGCCATCCGAGATCGTCGCGAAGGACGATCCCTGCCTGGCGGGCGTCGCCGCCGAAGGCGCGCCGTGGCTGAAAGGGCCGCACGCGCTGACGAAGTTCGCCGGGGTCTGCGTGCTGGGCAAGCCCGGCGAGTTCGCGACGCTGGGCTACGTGCCGCTCGGCGCGGGCCGCTTTATCTTTTCGACCTACGGGCCCTACGATTGCCGTGATGAATCGACGAAGGCCCAGGTCCTGCAGATTTATCGCAACTTGGTCACCCAGGCGCAGCCGCTGACCGAATCGGCCCAAGCATCGATGTTGCTGCGCGCGGCGGCGCCCGGCCGCCAGCTCGTCCTGTGGCGGCGCGACTGGGACGGATCGGTCGAGTCGCGGCTGATCTGGCGACCCCACGGGCCGCGCGCCGAGGATCTGTTGGACACGCTGGATTTTGCCTGCGCGCGGGACGAGATCGACACGGCTTTTTTCTGTGTGCAGGCCGCCGAAGACGTGGGCGAGGTGAAGATCGCAGTTGATCCGCTGCGTGCCGAGGACGGTGGCCAGACGCCGCCGGGCGCGCTGCGCGTGTTGATCATGGGCCGGGCGCCCGAGGTACCGATCGATCCACCCAAGACCTATGCGCCGGTGGACCGTAGCCGCCGCGGTCCGTTTTTCCTGATTCCCGCCGACCAGCTAAACCCGCGGGGCCAGTCGCGTTTCTCCGTGGCGCCGTTCGAGCCGCAGACCGTGTGGGTCCAGATCGACACGCGCGGGCTGGCGTCGGGCGTGTACACCGGCCGGCTCGTGTTCGCCACCGCCGACGACCGGCCGTTGGCCGAGTTGCCGATCCGCGTCGATGTCGCCCCGGTCTTGATGCCGGACCCGCGAATCGTCCAGTTGCGAACCTGGGGCGGCGGGATCGGCGATGATCCTCGTCTAGCTCGCGAGATGGGCCGCCAACGGTGCGATGCCGGGGTGATCTCGTATCCCGACGCACAGAAGATCCGGCTCCGCAATTCTCAGACGACGCTGCACGAGGCGTTGCGTTCGCCGGCCGCGGCGCTTCGCGGGCAATGGCCGCCGCCCAGACTCGACTTTACCCGCCAGTGGAACGATTGGCTGGACCTGTACCTCGACAACGGCATCACGTTCGTCATGCTCAAGGATACCCGGACCGGCCAGTGGTGGGCCGACGCGATCACCGGCCGCACTTGCGACGTGACCGAGCCGTATGAACGCTGGCCCGAAGACTGGCGGGCGGCGTACGTGGATTACTACGCGCAGTTGCACGAGTATCTCACCGAGTTCGGCTTTGCGACGGCGTATCCCCACTGGACGGACGAACCCAGCTACACGGCGATTCAACGGAGCTACTTGCCGCGCGCCAAGGCCTATTGCGCGGCAGGGCTGGGCCCCGGATCGAACTGGACGACGCCCGGCTGGATGACCCCCGAACATGTCAACGCATTTGCCCCGTGGACTCGCGACTTTGGCATGTATCAGTACGGCTATCCGAACCTGCAACAGTTTCTGCGCGACGGATCGGTTGCGCTGCCGGCCCAGAGCCAGGTCGGCTTTACGCGCGGTGGCACCGGGCTGGCCGTGCGGATCCCGCACCACCAGAGTCGCATTCTGGGCTGGTCGGTTGTCCAGCAAGGACCTCCCGCGCACTTCATCCGCACCGGTCCGATCTGGAAGGGGTGGCTGTACTATCTGGACTTTACGGCCGATGCCTGGTTTCGGTTGGGCGGCGTACAGGGCGAGCGACTGTTGGCGTTCGGTTCGTCGGATGTGAACGACACGTCGGTCGCGATGCTCAGTTCGAGCGACTGGGAAGGCGCTCGCGACGGCGTGGACGACGCCAACCTGGCCCGCATGGTCGAGTGGTATCTGCCGCGATTGAAAACGCGGGCCGACGGCGAGTGGGCCGAGCGTCTGGAACAGATCGAGGCCGAGCGGGCGACGTGGTTCACCGAGACCAGCCCGTTTCCCATCGGCCGGCGCGAGGTTCATTATCATCACGAACCCAAGGATGGTCCGGCGCTGGATTACCGTTATCTGGCCGCGACCGCGTCCAGCACCCAGGCCATCGAACAGGCCAAGCGTTACATGTTGGGAATCCTAAAGGAACTGGCCCCCCACGCTTCCGCCGCGGATGTGCAAGTCGAATGGCATGATTGGGTGCTGGCCCGCGATGGCCAGCCACGGATCACGCTGGTCCACGCGCCCGACTCGCCGGCGGCCAAAGCGGCCGCACTTCAACTGGCCGACCACGTGTCGCGCTGCTGCGGTCTTGCGCTGCCGATCCAGCCGGCCGACGATGTGTCGACGGTCTCCGGCGCCCGGTTGCTGGTAGGACTGAGCACGGATGGACCCATCAAGACGCTGGCGGACCAGATCGAGCTGCAGCTCGACGATCGCTATCCGGGGCCGAATGGGTACCGGATCAAACGGCTGGCGGATCAACAAACGATCGTGATCGCCGCGATCGATCAGCAGGGCCTTGCGCGAGCCGTGCGTAACTGGCTCCGGTTCGTGCGCCCGCTAGGCCATTGGCTGTTGCCGAGCGGCGCGGAGTCCGGGTAGTGCGGTGGCCACACTACGCGCGTGGCCGCAATCGGGTGGCCGCATGGAGGGCCACGCTCTGTCGCGGCCGTAATCAGATGGACCCATGGAGGGCCACGCTTCGCGCGTGACGGCAATCGGGGGCCGCATGGAGGGCCACGCTCCGTCGTGGCCGTAATCCGATGGCCGCGACGCAGCGAAACGGACGCGACGGAGCGCGTCCCTCCAGCCCGTGCGGCTGCGCCGCGCTTCGTGTCTGTATCGCGTCCTCCGGCCGCGATACAATGCGCCGTGGGACTTCCGAAGAATCCAAGCCAGCAACAACCGAATCGGGCCGTGCCGACAAAGTCTTGCCAGCGTCTCGCAGCAGACCGCGCACCTCGGCCGAGGGAGAGTTCATCATGTCCAGAGGCCATTTTGCGACGAGCGTCTGCGGCAATCGGAACGCTGCCTGCTTGAAAGACTCACACGATCCGGCCTACGAACCGGGCCGATCTCTGCGACCAACGACCCGCGTTCCCACCCTGATTGTCACGGCGTTGCTCGCGGCCGTTGCCGAGCTTTCCCCTGCCGCAACTTTCGCCGCCGAGAGCTATCAGCCCGGCAGCAACGTCACGCGCGGAATCTATGCCGATATCACGCCCGCGCTGCAAGAATCGGTCTGGGCCGCGTGGGGCGACGGCTTTGCCTACGTCGATGACGACGCCCACAGCGGTCAGTCCTGCGTTCGCTGCGTGGTGCAGGCGGACGGCCGCGGCCAGGGAGTCGGCCAGACGGTTACGCTGGACCAGAAGACACCAAAGCCGGTGAAGATCGCCGGTTGGAGCAAGTGCCAGGGCGTGCCCGGCCCCAAGGACTATCACTATTCGCTATACGTCGATTTTTCGCTGGCCGACGGCACGTCGTGGCCGATGAAGGTCGCGCCGTTCGAGCCAGGCGACCATGATTGGCGATATGCCGAGACCGTCGCCACCCCGCCCCGACCGATTCGCTCGGCCCACTTCCATGCCTTTCTTCGCGAACGCCCGGGTACGGTCTGGTTCGACGATCTGTTTTTCGGCGAAGTCGACGGGCCGAATCTGCTGAAGTGCCCCGGCTTCGAAAAAGACGATCGCACGGATCTTGCCGCGCGAACACAACTCATGGCGGGGTTGGACCAACTGCGGTGCAACGCGCTGCACACGTATCTGAACGCCTCTTTGGACGTCTGGGACCAGCCTGACGCCGAGGATGTCCCGCTGGGCCGGTTCCTCCGCGCAGCGCGAGATCGCGGCGTCGGTGTGTGGCTCACGCTGGGCATGGGGCATCTGCCGGTGCGCGACGCCGCGGATCCGAATTTTCCGCAATACGACTGTGTCAACAATCGCTGGGGACAGCGGTGGACTGATTCGCTGGCCAAGGCCGCCCGTTATCCGTTTGCGGGCCTTTCCATGGTGCCCGACGAATACAACTGGAACACGCACAGGGCCAAGGAAGCCTTTGCCAAGCACTCGGACGCCGAGGTTCGCGACTTCTATCGGGCGCTTGGAACCTACTGCAACTGCGATCGGTGCCGCGAGCGGTTCCAGGCGAAGTACGCCGATCCGTTTCCCGCGAAACTGCCCGCCACGTTGCCCGCCGCGGACGCGTCGCACCGCCATTGGCTGAGGTTTCGTTACGACAGCACGACCGACTGGATCCGTCGCTCGTGCCAGGCGGTGAAGCGCGTCAACCCGGCGATCCGCACCGACAGCTTGATCTGCGTGACGCCGATCTGCTCGGACTTTTGGTACGGTCCCGGGTTGGCCTGGGATCGGCTGGGCTACGAGGCAGGGCTGGAATACGCGACGACGGATCCCTACATCCAACTGCACAATTACCTCGGAGACAGCACCCATTGGTACGTGTCGGAGACGACCGAACATCTCGCCGCGGCCGGGCCGTCGCGTCGTTGCGGGATCGTGTTGGAAGCCTCGCGTTTGCGGCGGGAACATCGCGAAATCGACCCGGTCGAGATCTACGGCAGCGCGCTGACGGCCGTCTGGCACGGCGCCGACGAGCTGGCCTGGTGGCACTACAGCCACGTGATGAACATCAGCCACACCACGGGCCGGGCCGATGTCAGTCAAGCCTGCGTACACGGGGTCTACGGGCTGTTGGAAAAGATCGATCCTTGGCTCGCGGACGTCCGCCCGCAAGCGGGTGTCGCCCTGTTGTTCTCGCGAGCCAGCTGCGATCTCTGGCGGCTGTATCTCCAGGCGAAGGATGCCCGACCGCCGTTCGACACGCGAGGGATTACCGACCCGCGCCATGCGTCGATTCTGCAAAAAGAGGCGCTCTATCTGCTGCTGCGGGCGGGCGTGCCGACCACGTTGTATTACCTGGACAGCGTCCGTAAGGCAGAACTCGCGCCGCATTCGGTGATCTTGGTTCCGCTGCCGCTGGCGAGCGGGCGCGAACAGGCTCGGTTGCTGACGGCGCTGGCCGACGACGGAAAGCGGATCGTGATCTGCGGCGACGCAGGGTCGCTGGACGAGGACGGCGCGCCGTACGATCGACCGATCTTGAGCGAATTGCTGAAACATCCCCAAGTGTCGTTCGTCCCGGCCACGGTGCTTGATCGCCTGGCGTCGCACCGCGAGAATGAGAAACGCACGCGACTCGAGCGGATCCTGCCGTCGGCGATCGATGCGGCGGCGGCCGGCGAGTTGCTGGCGGCGCTCGGCGGCGCGCAGCCCAGCGCGGCGGTCCGCCCGCTGATGGCGGACCGTCTGCCCACAGGCGACGACATCGAGCTGTGCCTGGCCACCAACGCCCGCGGCCAGCGGCTCTTTCTGGCGATCAATTGGGACACCGCGCCGCGGTCCGTCGGCATCGGTTCGGGCTGGGGATTGGAGGCGACTCCCGCCGAAGCGTATCACCTGCATCCGGACGGCCGCTGCGAGCCTTGGACCGGCCCGATCGGTCCCAAGCTGCGGCTGGGTCCGCAAGAGGCGGTCGTCGCGCGGCTGAACGGCGCGGGCTGAACGTCGTCAATTGAACATCGCCAGGTGACCGTCCCCAACTAACCCGCGCCAATGGAACGTCCGCGATTGACCGGCGCCGAGTTGCGTCGCACGGTCGATTGCCGTGCGATCGCGGCGTCGGCATAATTCGGGCATGAATACAAAACTTGCCCTGGCCCTCTTGATCCTCGTCTCGACCGCGCTGGCCGCGAGCGCGGACGAGACCGAAACGCTGTTCGACGGCTCGGGAATCGCCGGTTGGGACACGGCCCGCGATCCCCAACGGTTGGACCGCGAGTTCGCGCTCAGCGAGTTGGCTCCGCTGCAGACGCCGCCCGCGTTGGCGTGGCGATTCGTCTCGAAGGGTGTCGGCTTCAACGACCTGTTCTTGAGGAAACCCATCGAGCGGCCTTTCAGCCGCGTCCGCGTTTTGGTCCGGAACGTCGGCGAGGCCGTCGAGTTCAGCGCCAAAGTATGCGATGCGCGCGGCGCGGAATGGTCCGTTCCGCCCGTTGCGTTGGCGTCGGGCGGCGACTGGCGATGGGTCGAGTTCCCGCGCGACGCCTGGCGGGTGGCCTCGTGGTCGCACGATGCGGATGGCAGGCTGGATTTTCCGTTGGCCCATTTCACGATCATCGCCTTTGGGATCCAATCGGGACGCGAGTATCAGTTGCAGATCCAGCGGATCGAACTGGTGCGGCCCGATCCACCGGTGGCTACGGTCCTGGCGCTCGAAGTTCCGGAACATTGGGCCGCGGGCGAGACGATCCAGGCCCCCATCGCGTTCACGCTCGACAGGCCCTGCGCGGCGGACGACGCTCGGCTGATTCTCCGTTCCGATCGCCGAATCTTGGCCGACTTTGCGCTGCCGTTGCCGACGCGCCTGTCGAAACTCGCGCCAGGCCGGCGGATCGATCTCGGCCGCGCGACGTTTCGCGTTCCGCAGTACGTCTGGGGCGGCACGGGCACGGTCGAGCTGAAGCTGGGCGAAGCCCGCGTGCGGTACGCACGGTCTCCGCCCAAAGCGACCGTCGCGCAACGTCCGACGACCCGCACGGTCGCCGAAGTCAAACGACACGGCGGCGTCCCCACGCTGTTCATCAACGGTCGGCCGCACAACGCAATGGCCTGGGCGACCTATTCGCCGACGGTCGAGGTATTTCGCGATTTTTCACAAGCCGGCGTCAGCTTGTTCACCTTCAGCGGCACGCCGACCGAGGCCGGCTACGGGTTGTCGAAGACGGTTTGGGTCGCGCCCGGCGAGTTCGACTGCACCGAGTTCGATCAGCGCGTGCAGATGTTGCTCGAGGCGAACCCGCAGGCGTATTTCTTTCCTCGGCTGTACCTGCACGCGCCGGCCTGGTGGAGCGCCCAACATCCGGACGACATCGTATTGATGGATCCGGGCGATGGCCATCCCGTGCCGCTGGTCCACGCGGGCGGCAAGCCCGCACCAAGCTGGGCCTCCGAGGCGTGGCGTCGCGATACGGTCGAGGGCCTGCGCCGCTTGATCGCGCACATCGCCGCGGCGCCTTATGCGGATCGCGTCGTGGGGTACCACCTCGCCTCGGGTACGACCGAGGAATGGATGATGTGGGGCGCGAACGAAGATCAGTGGGTGGACTACTCGCCCGCCAACCTCCGCGCGTTTCGACGCTGGCTCGAAGCGCGGTATGGCACGGATCAGAAGCTTCAGGCCGCCTGGTCGGATCCGACCGTGACGTTCGCCACCGCCGCCATTCCCACCAAGGCTCGACGCCAAGCGGCCTTGATGGGCGCGCTGCGCGATCCGGCCCGCGAACAGGCGACGATCGACTTCTATCGATACAACTCCGAGCTGGTCGCCGACACGATCGGCTTCTTTGCCAAGGCGGTCAAAGATTTGACCCGGCGCGAGAAGATCGTCGGCGTCTTTTACGGCTACGTGCTGCAACTGTGCGGCGAGCAGCGACAGCAGAACGCGGGCCATTTGGGCTTGTCGCAGGTGCTCGCCTCGCCCGACGTGGATTTCTTGGCCAGCCCGACCAGTTACGCGTTTCGGCAGCTTGGCGGCGAGGGGACGAGCCATTTCATGTCCCTGTTGGGCAGTGTGCAACTGCACGACAAGCTGTGGTTCGACGAGAACGACATTCGCACCTCGCTGGCGCGCGGGCGGGTTGGCCAATGGGGGCGCCCCGCCGACGTTGTCGGCGACTGTCTGCAGCAGGACAAAGAGCTGGCGAACTGCCTGGTCAACGGCGCGGCCCAGTGGTGGTTTGACGTCGGCGCCAACCGCTATGACGATCCGACGTTGATGAAGCGGATCGCCGGGCTGGTCGCCAACGCCGACGCGGTTCTGTCGCGAGATCGGGCTTCGGTCGACGAGGTCGCCTTTGTCGTGGACGAGTCGAGTCTGTGCTATCTGCGCGTCGGCGATCCGTTGGGCAACTGGCTGCTGCTGGGTCAATTGCCCGCGTTGCACCGTATCGGCGCACCGGTGGGGCACTACCTGACATCCGACCTGCCGCGGATCGGCCAGCACAAACTGTATCTGTTCCCTACAAGCTTTGCGCCCTCGGCCGCGGATCGCCGTGCGATCGACGCGCTCAAAGGCGATGGCCACGTCCTGGTGTTCCTCGGTGCGCCTGGCTTGTATCGCGAGGGGCGAATCGACGAAGGGGGCATGGTCGACTTGACCGGCATCCGACTCAAGCTATCCGACCAAGCCGTCTCGCTGCGGGTCTCGCTCCAGCCGAGCGTCTGGTCGACCATCGCGCCCGGCGAGACCGGCTCAGCGCCGTCGCCCTATGGGGTCGATCGGCGAGCGTCTCCGCTCGTGTATGCGGAAGATCCCCAGGCAATCGTGTTGGGAACGTTGGCCGATGGCCGCCCGGGCCTGGTCATGCGACGCTACGACGACTGGACCGCGGTCTATTCATCCGCACCGCTCCTGCCGGCATCTCTGCTGCGTCGCTTGGCTCGACGCGCGGGTGTGCACACGTACGTCGATACGGAAGACGTCGTGTGGGCCAGCCACGACCTGCTGGCCGTAAGCGTCCACCAGTCCGGCCCACGAACCATCCACCTCCCGCGACCATCCGCCGTGACCGACCTGTACGAAGGCTCTGCGATCACCAACCGCGCGGATTCTTTCCCAGTCGATTTTCCAGCCCACGCCACCCGCGTATTCGCACTGCAGCGGCCAGAGCCCAACGCGCACGAGAACTAGCAGGTTGTCCAATCATACCTTCCGGGTTGCCGCACTCGTCAGAGCAGCGAATTCCCGCTGCCTGACAATCACGATCACCCGCAACCGTTAATCTTACCGCCACCCCGATTATCAAATCACCACGGGCGATCCAGCGTCCTCTCGCAGCCAGACATGGTCCTCGTGGTCGCTTACTCAATGTTCCGGCGCCGTGCCCAGCCACGGTATGCCGGAATCCTTCATCGCGGGATAGGGTTTGAAATCACTGACCATGCCCGCCGTTCGGCTGATCGGCGTGGAATAGGTTGATGTAGGCCTGATAGGCGAACTGGCGGTTGCGGGCCTGACCGGTGATCTCGTGCAGGATGCCGAGCTCTACCAGTCGAGCGACTAGGCTGTTGGCAGCAGGATACGTCGTGCCGATGATTTCCTGAACTCCGGTAACGGACACGATTGGATGCTGATACAGTCGCGCGAGAACACGGTGGCCGTTGCCGGAAGCGCGGCCCAGTTGTTCCGTAATCAGTTCGCGGTCCCGCTCGCGCATGGCGAGGATGGCGCGCGCGGTTTCCGTGGCTTGCCCACAGACTTCGATCACGCCTCGCACGAAAAACTCCAGCCAAGCCTCCCAAGCGCCATCGTCACGAACCGCTTGCAACCGCTCGTAATATTCCTGTCGGTGCTGTTTGAAATACCAGGACAGATAGAGCACCGGTTGTTGTAGCACCCGCTGTTCGCACAACAGAAAGGTGATGAGCAGCCGTCCGACCCGGCCGTTCCCGTCCAGGAACGGGTGAATCGTTTCGAATTGGGCGTGGGCAAGACCAATCTTGAGCAGCAAGGGCAGGGCGGTATCGGTGTGGAGAAATTTCTCCAATTCCGCCAGCGCCGGGTCCACTTCATGCGGTGGTGGCGGTACGTATACCGCGTCGTCAAGCGAGCAGCCGGGCGGGCCGATCCAGTTCTGGCTGGTTCGCACTTCGCCGGGCGACAGATGTGCTCCGCGTATGCCACGCAGTAATTCAGCATGAATCTCCCGGATCAGACGCACCGATGCTGGCAGCTCCGCCAGACGGTTCAAGCCGTACTTGATGGCCCGCACATAGTTGATAATCTCACCCACATCTCGCGGTCGTTCCGGATCCAAAATCTGGGCTTCGGCCGCCAGCACGTCCTGCAGCGAGCTTTGCGTACCTTCGATCTGGCTGGACAGCACCGCCTCCTTGCGCACATACATCAGTACAAACAAATCGGCGTTGGGCAGCGTCTGAATCGAACCATCAAGCCGACCCAGCGCGCGGTCGGCACGCGACAGTAGAACCCCCAATTCCGACGAGATCGCCAGTGGCGGATCCGGGGGCAGCGGCACTGGGATAAACGCGCGATATCCAGTCGGTTGGCGGACGTACCGCCCGGCGCGATGGCTACTCGGGGATGCATCACTCATAGTAAAGGCTGCCTTTAACATGCGACCAAAAACGCTCCATGTTATAGGCTGCCTTTAATATAGAGCCGTTTCTGTTCTTTAGACAAGCCTGCCTTTAATAACCTGTAGCCTTTTTGCCGCCCAAGGACGCCCAATTAAGCGACACTTTGACTTTGTGCGAGCAACCGCCGTCTTCGCGTAAACGCCCATCAGGGCAATGGTTAACAGCCGGTGGAGGCTGAGGGGTTTGGTGGTCCCAATCCTTTTAACGAAAGGCGGTCGGATGACGAGGGCGGTGGGCGACAAGATCGTGGCGGCGTGGCGGAGGCGGCTCGAGCGGTTCGCCCGCCCCTGAGTATCGGTGGAGCGGTCCACCTGCGTCCAGATCGCCGGCACGGAGTTGGTCCTGCTGCTGGGCGGCGCGTCGATCGATCTGCCGATCTACCGCGAGCAGGACTACTTCGCCGGCAGCAGTCGGACGCCGACCCGTTCGTCGCTGGGCGCGTGGCTGGACGGGCCGGCAGCAGCGTCGCGCCCGCACGAGATCAAATTCGCCGAGGCGTTGCGTTATCTCGCAATCACTGGGATCCAGTGCGGTTAGACTTGAGCGATGGCCCGATGCCGATCGACAACAACGAGGTCGAACAACTGATGAAGCAGGTGGCCCCGGGTCGGAAGAACTGGCTGTTCGTGGGCAGCGTGGCGGCTGGCGAGCGTGCGGTCAACTTCCTGAGCCTGGTCAGCAGCGCGGTCCGCAACGACTTGGGCGTGTGGGCGTATCTCAAGAGCGTGCTGGACTCGCTGCTGAGCGGCTCGCCGGACTGCCATGCGTTGCGGCCCGACGTATGGAAGGCTGCACATCCGGAGTCCATTCGCCAGTACCGTGTCGAGGAACGCCGTGACCGCGCGGAGCGTCAGCGTTTCCACCGCGCCCGCCGGCGCATCGAGGCGCGACGCACAGGCAAGTAGCCACTTTGTTCACGCAAACCTTTCGCGCGCGAATGCCTTTCGCCCGCATGCCTCTTCCCTTCAGTCATCTCCCCTTACTGCACACACTCTCTGCGCTACCTTCCGCGCCGATCAAAGCCTGCGCCTGTGTGGCCCTGCGCACGCAGTCTCGGACCTACATATTTCTGCACTAAGCATCCTTCTCGCACGTCGACCAGTCGACCCAACACTACATCCTCATCGCGAGCGCAATCGCTCGCGAACGCCATTCCCGCTGCCAAATCGCCTCGGTCGGTCCAGCCCCTTCCCCCCGACCCGGCATGGCCTTGGTGAGTGCCTACCCTGTGACATGTCCGAGCCAGATCGAACGTGTCCTCCAGCGGCTGACTTGATCTTCTATGGTGCCGACGGCTCCTCCGCAACTCCGGACGCCAACTGCCTCCGTAGGAAGTTGCAGACTGAGTTGTTCACGACCCGCTCAAACCAACCTATCGGCGGGACCGAGGGACACATATTGGAGATTGCATCAAATGCTTTTACGGGCACGGATGTCAACGGCCCAATGGCAGCGCTGGCAGGATAAGATCGGCCCCCGTGTGTCATACCGCTCCGGGTCTTATAAACTTCCGAAATCGCCTCTTCGATCCGGTCGTCCTTCGGGCAGAACTTCTGGGGAACTACGAACAGATCGTCCTCCCCTTTGATCGACTCGCGGTTCAGGTTGTCCAGAAGGAACTTCTTGAACTTGCGGGCAGACCACGGATTGCCTTTGCAGGCTTCCAGAGCAAGACGTTCGGCCTGCTCTTTGCTGAGCCCCTCCTTCTTCATCGCATAGGAAACGAGATGATCTTTCGAGACGAGCTTGCCCTGGTCATCCGGACTCCAGTCCTTCAGAACCGCCGACGCCAATGTCTCCACGGCGGAGACGAACAGTTGGTAGGACATTTCCACCTGGGACTCAATCAATTCCATCGCCAAGGCATACAGCCGTGCCGCCCGCAAGACAGCAGGCGCGAAGCGCCACCGCGGTAGGGCGAACAGAACTGCACGGATTTCGGTGGAATCGAAGGCTTGAGGCGGCGGGTGGTAGCTGCGAATTTGAACGCCGCGCAAGCTGTAAACGAATCCCACTGGACGGGCCGCCCAGTAGCGAACTCTTGCGGCCGTCGCCGCCGCAGTTGGGAAATCCGCCAAGATCGGCGTGATTTCCGGAGAGTAATACTGTTCCCTAGTTTTCATCGCAACGGTCGTGAGGCGACGGCAGAGCAGTGGCAAGAGGGCAGCAAAGTCGGAAGCAATCTCCTGATCTGGGCGGTATATGTGGAAAACCTCATTATCCCCTTCGTTTACGAGAGAGGCCGTGAAACGCAGCACGAGCTCTTGTGGATAGCTATCGTAGGGGCGACTGGCGACTAAGAGTTCAATCGGCTCTTGGAGCAAGATCCGGGCAACGTCACTTCCGGTCCAATCACCCAAGACATTCGCCGGAAAAAGTTCTCCGGTACAGACCAGACGGTATTCCACCCGTACTGGGTCGTTGTTGACTTGGCATGTGTTTCGCGCGGTACTATCGAGGAAGTCGAGAATATGCATCATCCAACGCCTCGCTCTGAACCAGATGTTCGCCGAGTCTCGTCATTCTAGCGGCTTCGCGGTCCGGCGCAGCCCTTTAAAGCTGTTATTCGCACTGCCGACGTCCGGCCAACACCCGGGCAATCGAGGCGCGTGACTCGGGGCCTGTGCGTTTGGGCGGGGGTTTCTTGCGGCCACGGCGATGCTTGAGGTAACGTTTTAGTCTCACGTGCCGAGCATGGTTCTTCAACGCCTCGCCTATGTGCTCGGCACTTAGCTCCGCGTATCGCTGATGCCACTGGTGGGAAGCAATCGCGATGTGCATACCCTGCAAGACAACCACGACCTCGGACCTCAGGTAGTACAGCGAGAGGTTATCCCGCGTCTCATGATGTTCCGTGGGCGGTTGCACCTGCGCGATCGGCGACTTCACCACACTCATCACGTTGTAGGTCACGAGGGCAATCGCGTAGGCCAGCAACGCTTCGGGCGGGTACGTCAGTGTGCCGATCTCGCCATGCAAGCTCAAGGTCAACTGCGGGAAAGCGTGCTCGATCGTCCAGCGCTGGCGGTATGCCGTGGCGATCATCTCGGCTCCGATCTCCGACGGCAGGTTTGTCAACAGCACGATCTCCGTGTCGCCATCCTCGGACGGCTGGTTTAGCTTCAGTGTGATAGAGCGTACGCTCGGTTCGTCGCCAAACCGATCGCGAATCACCGCCGTCTGTTCGCACAACTCGCCGGACTCGAGGCTGCTGACATGTGGTGCAGTCCCACGCTCTTCCAGCGGTAGGTTTGCGTGGTGACGGACAATGAAGAACGACTTGTCCAGCGCGGGCTGTTGCTTGGTCACCGCCAACGCGAGCAAATGTACCGCGGTGTGTGTTGGTTCTCCGGGAACTGGAATTCTTGCCGTCTGGCGTTAGCGAGTCGTGAGGGGCATCCTGCCGGAAGCGTCGCGGCATCGTGCCGCGAA
>JAVYAJ010000238.1:0-18093 GCA_032229885.1 Candidatus Anammoximicrobium sp.
ACCCAAGAATCTGTTTGGCCGAAGGCCTCCGATCACCGTAGCCTGGGGCAACGCCCCAGGGCTGACGCCGCGCGCGTGCCTCTGTTGGCCGAAGGCCCTATTCATCCGGGCTGCGGTGACACGTTGATGTTGGCCTTCGGCCAACACGCTTCCTGTCGTCTGTGCTGTGCAACAGTCATTCAATGCCAATGTCGCTTAACACGGGCCAGTGCCGACAACCCACAAGTGTACTGTACAGACCAGTGTACAAGATGCGCGCACAGTGCGCGCATGATACGGAGTAAGACTCTAAAACGCAGCTTCGACCCAGCCATCGGGATTGGCGCGGTTGGGCCTCGCTTGCCCCCGTTGCGTACCGGCTGCGCTCCAGTTACCCTGTACGTAATCATCGCCCCTGCGCGTCGCGTTTGCCTAAGACTCCAGTTTCCGGACGGAGCAATGGAATGGCCCGCACGAACAAACCGACAATCCGGATGAAGCGTGACGGCGACGCAGGATCTCCGAAACACCGGCGAAAACCGCTTCAAGTAAACGAACCGCGCACCGCATACGAGGCCAATTTGACGGTTCCGCTGCGATGCGCCGAGTTTTTCGCGGGGATAGGGCTTGTACGGCTGGCGCTCGAACGTCAGGGGTGGACAGTCGTTTTCGCGAACGACATTGATCCAAAGAAGGCCGTGATGTACCGGCACAACTGGCCGGAATGCCGCCATTTGACAGTAGCAGACATCCACACCTTGAAGATCGAACGCATTCCTCCGTGCACGCTGTTCACCGCTTCGTTTCCCTGCAATGATCTGTCCATCGCCGGTCGCTGGGAAGGGCTGGGCGGCAAGGAGTCGTCTGCCTTCTGGGGGCTGGTGCGGATTCTTCGCGAGCTAGGATCACGCAGGCCTCCCATCATCATGCTGGAAAACGTAGTTGGCTTCCTGATGAGCCACGGCGGTAAAGACCTCGAACAAGCCTTGCTCGCCCTCAACGAACTAGGCTACACCGTTGATGCGCTGATCCTGAACGCCCACCATTGGACGCCGCAGAGCCGCCCAAGGTTGTTCGTGATTGCGAAACGCGACGAGGGCGCCCCCGTGCGGTCGTTTTCCCTAGTCTGCGATGCGCGGCCCGCGGCCCTTGTGCATTTCATAACCGAGCACCCAAACATTCGCTGGGACATCCGCGACGTGCCTCCGCTGCCTCCGCCTCGGACGCGATTGGCGGATATTGTCGAAAACCTGCCTGACGACGACCCTCATTGGTGGAACGTCAAACGCGCGGAGTACTTTATGGGGCAAATGAGCCCAAAGCACGCACGCTTGGCGAATGAGATGATCGCTGGAAAATCGTACTCTTATGCGACGGCATTTCGACGGGTGCGTCACAAGAAGAGCATGGCTGAACTTCGGACAGACGGGATCGCGGGATGTTTGCGCACGCCGCGAGGAGGCAGCGGTCGGCAAATCCTGTTCAAAGCAGGCAGAGGGAAATACCAAGTCCGCTTGCTCACGCCACGGGAATGCGCGAGACTGCAGGGCGTACCAGACAGTTACATTATTGACGTGCCGCTAAATCAAGCGCTCTTCGGTTTCGGCGACGCCGTTTGCGTTCCGGTTGTCGAATGGATCGCGCAACACTATCTTAGCCGAATCGCTCTGACGATCGCTCCGGCCCAATCTGTTTCGTGTGTGACATAATGCCGTTGGATTTGGTTGGTTTTTGTCACAAGAATATGAAAAAAGACGGGCATTTCGTCGCTGCTCGTCTGCAGACCGCGCTTGCTCTGCTGGAGAAGCTGCGGGATAAGCCTTCTCTTGTCTTGGATCACCACTTGGCAAGCAAGGGGAGTTCTGGGCTCGAGTCGCACGAGACCTTTGGCAATGTGGCGCACGAGCGGCTGAGGCTCGAACCCATCAACCGAAACCACGGGCGTCGGTCGTCTAGCCTCCGGGATTGGGGGCAGGAACTGTTGGATCTTCTGGGCGCGGCTGGCTTTCAACGCGGCTCGGCCGAAATGCGAGAAGAATTGATCGACACGGCCCAAAACGCTTTTGCCAAGATCCTGCGTAAGATCCTGGAACAAGAGCCGATCGGCGTGCGCATCCGGGGACGCAGTGCTGAAGCTGTGATTCACGATGTTCTGAAGCTGGCTGACGGCAAAGGGAAATCGGGCGACGTGGCTCAATATCTGGTCGGGGCGAAACTGGCTTTACGGTTCGAGCAAGACATTCCGGTGCTCGCCGCCAACAAGGCGGATCGCAAGTCGCGATTCGATCGCGACGCCCGCCTGGGCGACTTCGAAATAGAGAATGCGGTCATCGAGGTCGCCGTTGGCTTGCCTGATGAAAAACACGTCGCACAAGTGGCGGAAGCCCTCGAGGACGCGGATGTGGAGATATGGCTGTTGACGCGGTCAAGCCGCGTGGCGACTTGGAAGAACGAGGTAGACGCAGCGGATGGAAGTGATTGCCGGCGAGTCGTGGTCGCGTCGATCGAAGCCTTTGTCGGCCAGAATATCACGGAATTGGGCAAATTCTCGGCAAGGGGCAAATTGGATCAACTGCAGGCTCTTTTTAGCCTCTATAATACGCGATGGGTCAGCCAAGTCGGGACGCCCGGCATTCGCATCGAGATCAAGTAGGTAAAGAACGACCGATGCGTTGAGAAACGTTCTAACGGCCATTCTTCACGGTGCAGCGCATTTTGCCTGATTTCAGTCTCGCCGCGATTTCTCGACGTCATGGGGCCGTGTCACTTGGTCGGCCGATGCCGATGTCCGGCGATGGTAGCTGGTCGAGGTCCGCTGGGAAGTTGCGGGTCTGAACCGAAAAATCGTTCCGTACTGCTCGTGCGATTCGTTTTCTACTGCCTCGACGAACGGTGCAAGCCCGACCTAGAACCTGATTTCAGCACCCAGCACGCTTGGGTCTCGCGTCGCGGCCGGAAACGGAGTCCAAACACATGGCCGACACATTCACAAAGGTCGAGCGCTCCCGCATCATGGCAGCGGTGAAGTCGAAGGATACGACGCCCGAATTGCGGATCCGACGCCTCGTCCACAAACTCGGATATCGCTACCGGCTCCACGTCCGGTCGCTTCCCGGCACGCCCGATCTTGTGTTCCCGCGACTGCGCAAGATTATCAATATCAACGGCTGCTTTTGGCACCTGCATGGTTGTCCCCGATGCCGCATTCCTGCCTCGCGGCGGGACTATTGGCTTGCTAAACTGCGCCGCAACGCCGCCCGAGACAAAAGGACGGAACACCAATTGCGGCGGAGCGGATGGAAGGTAATGGTCGTGTGGGAATGTCAAATTGACCCGGCATACGAGGGCCGTCTTTGCGGCAGGATCAAGAGGTTCTTGCAGAAGGAGACAAACGGCGCGCAGGACAAGTCAACGTGACGCAATCGGAGCGAGCGCTTCGGGGGGGCAATCGCATGGTTGGCGGCCGGCGAGTGCCGCAGCCGTGGCTGTCACGCTATGCGCAATGCATCTCACGGGTCTTAAATCGTCGGTGAAGTGGAGACGCTCGGGGACAGACGAAGGGGAATGGTGGGGGAGGCGGAAACGGGACGATGCGGCGCGGGGAAAGAAAAAACCCGGCAGCGACGGCTGCCGGGTCAGTTGGATGGCCGCCGAGTTGCAAGCGGCCGGTCGATGGAGGCGGCGGGAATCGAACCCGCGTCCCGAGACGTTTCTGCGGTAGCTTCTACGTGTGTAGTCGGCTCTTTGAGTCTTGCGCGCCCGCCCCCAACCGACAGGGTCCGAGACGCGCCAGCCGAGAACGAAGTTTAGCGACCGGCGTTCTCGACATGGCCAGCCGCGAACCGGATTTGACAACCGACTTTTGAGCCTCTCCGGTTAAGACTCGCAGTCGGGACTACCTTTTGTTAGGCAGCCAGGACGAGGTTGCCCTCGGCACTTAACATTGTGGTCAGCTTTTAACGTGGCCAACTGACCAACCACGACACGCCACCAACGCTTCAAGCTATCCGGTCGAATCCAGTTCGCCCCCGTAACAGCCCGCGCCGGCGGACAGGTCGAGTCGCCGCCGTGTTCTCGCGTCGTCGCGAGACTGGGTCGCGGTTCCTCCGACGACTCGCTGTCCGCCATGGTCATTATTCGCCATGGCCATTTTCTGCCATGGCCGTCGTCCGCTATGGTCTCTGATCGTCACCGAATCGAAGACCTCATGAATTATACCGCAATGCGCAGCTCGGACAACAACCCAGCGGCGCAGCGGGGCCGACTGGCTAAATGCTAGCGACTGCGACGGGCTTGGCGCCGCGAGCGGACCGCCGGGACGCGGGACGCTGGCCGGAGTGGATGCGGGAACCAGGCGTTCCGAACGCCGCGGGCACTGCGGTCGGCGAAGGCGCGCATCGTGAACGGCATGGGAGCGCCGGTCGTCGCAGGTGAAAAACGCAGCCGAGACGAGCGGGCCCGTCCTTTGCTAAACGAGGCGCAGTGCGCCGTCCTGGAGCGCCGCTCATTTCTTTCCCAGGCGCCGCTTGTCCTGAAAGAACCGACTGAGCAACTGGCCACATTCCTCTGCCAGCACGCCGCCGATCAGTTCGGCGCGATGATTCAACCGCGAATCGCTCAGCAGGCGATACATCGACTCGACGGCCCCAGCCTTGGGGTCGGTCGCGCCGTAGACCACGACGGGAATCCGGGCCAGCATAATCGCTCCGGCGCACATGGCGCAAGGCTCTAAGGTGACGTACAGCGTACATCGCTCCAGTCGCCAGTCGCCGACGGCCGCGGCGGCCCGGGTGATCGCGACCATCTCGGCGTGGGCCGTGGGATCGCGCAACTGCTCGCGCTGGTTGTGCGCCTCGCCGATCACGCGTTCGTCCTGCACGATCACCGCGCCGATCGGAACCTCGTCTTCGGCCAGCGCTTGCGCGGCTTGTTGCAGGGCACGACGCATCCAACGCTCGTGGATCATCGTTCGTCGTCTCCGAGCCGGCGGAATTCGATGCGCCGCAACCCGGCCCGCGTCTGCCAGGCCGCGATGCCCAACGGCTTGGACAATGCGACCTCGGTTCGCGTATCGAGCCGTCGTCCGCGCAGATCCTGGTCGATGACCGGCTGGTCGTTGATCCAGACCCGGATGCGCGCCGCGGTCACGCGAAGGCGGATGCGATACCACTGGCCGGTCTCGAAGCGTTGGTAGTGCGTGGTGGCGTTCTCCGAGGCGTCGCGACCGTCGATCGTGGACAGCCCGACCACGGCTCCGGCCCAGCCGCCCACGATCAGCGAGCAGTGCGCGCGATCGACCGGAAAGGTCAGGCCGCAGAAAAAGTCGATGCCGGCCATGCGCATCGCCTCGAGCCGAAGTTCGTAATCACAGGTCGGGAAATCCTTGGCGTACGCGATCCCGGTCAGCGTATCGCCAAAGTCCAGGACGATCCGTCCGTCTTCGACGGACACACGCCCTTCGCCGCCGAAGTTGGACGATTTCCAGACGCCCAGGCTTTGGCCATCGAACAAGGACGTCCACGCCGCCGGCCGTTCGTCGCCGGGCGCTGATTCGCGGGCCGCCGGGCTCGGGCCGTCGCCGGGCTGCGCGTCGGCCCCAGGCGCGCAGCGCGGATCGACGCCCGTTGCCATCGCCAGCCCCAGGCAGGCAAGCACGGTCAAACGCAAGGCCGATCTCAGGTCGAGGCCGACGCCCGGGGCGCACGGCCCGCCTCGCGAAGCCGACGCTTGGCGAAATCCGTCCGCTGGCGGCATCGCGAGCGGTGCGGAGTTGGGACAGCGAGCGTCAGGCGGGGACCGATCCGACGGTGTGGGGCGGGGCGCGCGGTTCATGGCTGAACACCTCGTGTCGGTCAGTTGCCGAGACAGTATAGGGCGCGGTCGCTGCGCAGCAGCAGGCGGCTGCCGGCGACGGCCGGCGACGCGTTGAACACGCTCGTGTCCGAGGCGATCTCGTTGTGCGCGAGCAATTTGAAGTGGGGCTCGGCCGCCAAGACGAACACGCCGGCTTCGCGACTCACGTAGTACACCTTGCCATCCGCCGCCAGCGGCGAGGCGTAGATCCGTCCCGGCCGAGGGTTCAGACGCTCTTCGTACTGTACTTCGCCCGTCTGGGCGGCGACACAGACCACCGAGCCGCGGCTCTCGTGCGCCCAGTACAGGTATCCTTTGTGGTACACCGGCGAGGACACGTTCGAGCCCTTCTTGATTTCCCACTGCCTGTGCGTCGCCGTCACATCGCCACGGCCGCCCAGGCGGACCGCGACGGCCGTCGCCTGGCGCGCGCCGATGACATAAGCCACGTCGCCTTCGACGATCACGCTCGGGCACACGTAGTCGGCGATGCCCTGGCACGTCCACAATGGTTCGCCGGTGGCCGGGTCGAACCCGTAGATCTTGTCTTTGACCTGAGTGACCAGTTCCCAGCCCGACCCGACGTGCGCCAGGGCGGGCGTGCTCCACGACATCTGCATCCCGTCGCGACGCCACGCCTCGCGGCCGGTTTTCTTGTCCAACGCGATCAGGGCGCCGCTCTCGACGCTGGCGTTGATGATCACCAGGCCTTCGTACAGTACCGGCGAGGTCGCCGAGCCCCAGTCGTGCGTTTTCTCGCCACACGAGGTCAGCCACTGCCGCTTGCCGTCGTGTGAGTAGGCGGCGGCGCCGGTGGCGCCATAGAAGACGTAGATGCCGTCCTGGTCGACTGCCGGAGTGCTGGATGCGTAACCGTGCAGAGCGGTGAAACCTTGGTACGGCCCCTCGCGCACGGTCGCCGGTTGAGAGGCGTCCCATTGGATGGCGCCGTCGGCCAGATTCAGACATAGCAGATGTCGCTGTAGCTGGGTCGGATCGTCCGCGTTGCCGTCCGGCAAGCCATAGCCGCTGTAATACGTCACGAAGACCCGGTCGCCGAACGTGACGGGGCTGGACGTTCCGGGACCCGGGAGGTTCGTCTTCCAGACGATCTTGTGTTCGGCGTCCCAGACCGTTGGCAACCCGGTTTGGTCGGATTGCCCGCGACCACCGGGGCCGCGAAACTGGGGCCAATCCGCGGCGGACGCGCCCAGGCTGGCGCCTATCAAGGCCGCGAAAGCGACGAGTTGAAAGCTTTTGAAACCACGCCACGTCATCGTTGTAAACTCCGCTGGAATCGGTTCGACAAACGGCTCACGGCCATCGAAAGAGTTCATAACATAGCCCAACCTGCGCGGCGGGTGTAGACGCCGCGCCCCAGACGCCCCCCCCCAGCCTCGAGGCTGAGCCTGTGCCAAGATCATGCCCCGCGTTCAATTTGCGGCTCGCGGGAGCGAGAACCCCTTGGGCAGGTACAGCATGCAACCGCAGGATTTGCAGAAGGCCGGTTTGGCCAGATACAACTGGTCGATGGTCTGGATGGTGAGCGTGGTGTGACAGCCGCCGCAGGACTGGTCGACGACGGGCGCCAGGCTCTCCTCGCCGCGCGCCTTGACCAGACGATCGTACTCGCTGCGAAAATCGGACGGCAGCGCCTGTTCGGCTTGGCGCAAGTCGGTCTTGACACGCATCAACTCGGCCTCCAGGATGGACTGTTCGCCGGTCACGCGTTGCGAGATCTTCTGCAACTCGTCGCGGGCTCGAGCCAGTTTTTGATCGCACTCGCCGATTTGTTTCTGGTGTTCATCCAAACGTTCCAACCGGTCGAGAATCTCGTCTTCGAGCACCGCGTTGGCCGCTTTGTCGGCGGAGATCTGATCCCGGAGAGCCGTGTATTCGGTATTGGTCTGCGCCGCGTTCAGCTTTCGTTGCAGGTCGGCGATCTTGGCTTCGCGTTGCCGCAGGCTCAATTGTTTTTCGTCTGCCTCCATCCGCGTGCGTTTGGCGAGCTCGCGCGCCTGGGCTAACGTCTGTTCGGCCTGTTCCACGGCCTGAGTTCCGATCCGGATCTGGCGCGGGCCGCTCTGCAACCGATCCCGCAAGTCGCTGAATTGGCGATGGATGCGGTGCAGTTCGCGAAGCACGTCGGCGGTCATTGGCATGGGATCATGCTCCTAATTCAAAGCGACGGTCGCTCGCTGCGCAACCCACGGGGGAGGCAGAGTCCGCCCGCCACGAGATTCTGGCGGCGGATGTCCTCCGGCGACAGGCTGGCGGGCAGGCAACGGAACAACCGAGAAAATAAAAAAGCCGCTGGCGTTTTGACCAGCGGCCGAGTCGGGCTCGGGGATCGGCGGGGCGCTCAGGCGACGCCGCGCAGAAAGCCGGCGAGTTGCTGGCTGCGGACCGGGTGTTGCAGTTTACGAACGGCCTTGGCCTCGATCTGACGCACCCGTTCACGCGTGACTTTGAAGATCCGGCCAACCTCTTCCAGCGTATACGTGTACCCGTCGCCCAGGCCATATCGCAGGCGGATGATCTCGCGTTCGCGGTACGTGAGCGTCTTGAGCAACGCTTCGATTTTCTGTCGCAGCAGCCCGTTGTTGGCGTTGCGAACCGGATTGTCGGACTGGACATCTTCGATCAATTCGCCGAAACTGCAATCCTCGCCATCGCCCACGGGCCGGTCCAGGCTGACGGGGTTGCGGCCGATATCCAAGACCCGCTTGACATCTTCCAGGTCCAAACCTGCGCGCAAGGCGATTTCTTCTGTTGTCGGTTCTCGGTGCAGTTCTTGCAAGAGCCTCTTTTCGATATTTCTGAGCTTCGACAGGACGTCGATCATGTGGACTGGGATCCGAATCGTCCGCGCCTGGTCCGCGATGGCTCGTGTAATGGCCTGGCGGATCCACCAGGTGGCATAGGTCGAGAACTTGAATCCGCGGCGGTATTCGAACTTGTCGACGGCCCGCATCAAGCCTGTGTTGCCCTCTTGAATCAGATCCAGAAAGCTCAGCCCGCGATTGCGATACTTTTTGGCGATCGACACGACCAGTCGCAGGTTTCCGCTGGACAGCTCGCGTTTGACCGCCTCGTATTCGGCGAATTGCTGGCGGATCGAGTTCACTCGCGCGCGCAGGCTGCGCGGACTCTCCTGGGTCAGTTGCATCAGGTCGCGGAGTTCGCAGCGCAGGTCGGCCCGCTCGTCCTTGAATCGTGGATCGTGCCCGATCTGATGCAGCCGCCCGCGGATCTGTTCCATCCGATCGGCGAAATCAGCCAGTTGCTGGATCAGCGGCTGGACGCGCCGCGTTCGGAGGCTGAGTTCTTCGACCAACTGCAGGCACTTGCGCCGTCGGCGAACAAACGTGGTGCGAATCCGGTCGCGCGTCTCGCTCGATGTCGATTTGCGGATCAGACGCGCAAAATCCTGGTGGTTCCGTTCGATCAGGTTCTCCAACGTCCGCAGGTTGTGCGGCATCCGCGCTTGAATCTGCTCTTTCGTAAGCCGCTCGGTCAACGAGACTTTGATCGTGCGATCGAACGGCAGCTCGCCTCGATACACGGATTTCAGCGTGTCCACGGTCTTCCGCATGGCAAAGTCACATGCCAGGACGCTGCGGCGGAACCGACGGCGAGTCCGTTCGATCCGCATGGCCAGGGCGACTTCTTCCTCGCGGGAAAGCAAGGGGATTTCCGCCATTTGGCTGAGGTACATGCGGATCGGATCGTCGGTCGCCTTGGGCAAACCGACGGCAGACATCGGCGCCGCTTGCAGGATGTTCGCCTCCTCGCCCGCGGCGACAGCCGGCTCTGGATCGCCCGACGCCGCGCCCGTCGCCGGCCCGGCCTTCTGGGCGTCGGCCGTTTTCTGGATGCTCGGAGATGCACCGTCGGTCGAACGGTTGGGCGCCGCGCTGGCCTGGGCAACGGCCAGCGAACACGGCTCGGCCACCGCTTCGGGCGGCTGGTCGACCAGCTCGATCTGCTCGGCCTTCAGCGTCAACAGCAACTGTTCGAACTGGTCGATGTTGAACTCGTCTTCCGGGAGAAACTTGTTGACCTCGTCGAGGGTCACATAGCCTCGAGCCCTGCCTTGTTCGATCAGATTCAGCGATTCCTGGTTCGTTTGGTCCACGATTCCCTCCTGCGCGTTCTTGCGCTCGTACGGATACCTGTGCGGGTCAAGTACCTACCCTTCCTTGGGCGCGGAAATACCGTGCCGACTACGCTCTTGGTCGATCAGACTCTGAAGAACGGCGAGTTCTTCCTGATCGTCCAAGCGTTTCTGTTCCAGAGCCGCCAACTGCTGGGGGCGGTCTCTGGTCATCGTGGCGTACTGGAAAGCGTCGACCAATCCCTGCAGACGCTCGCGCGGATCGGTCGGCGCAGCGGCAGCTTTGGCGCGGGCCCGCTCGTCCAGTTCCACCCAGATGTTCTTCAGACTCGGGTCGTCCAGCGCCGTCAGCACATTGCCAAAGTCCGGCGTGCCGCCCAGGTCGAAAATGCCGTGGATTGTACCGTAAAGGGTTCTGGCGGTCTCCGATTGCAACTGGCCGGATTCGATTTCGCGAACAGCCTGTTGCACGAATTCCGGGTGCGCAGCCAGAATCTCCAACAGTTCGATCTCGCGCGGGTCGAGGTCGCCAAATCGAGGGCGCACGTTCCCGGCGCCGGATGGATCGTCACCGTTGACCGCTCTGCGGTTGGCCGCCGCGGCGTCGGTCCTCGCGTCGCCCGCTGCCGAGCGGCCGGATGGCGCGCGGGTTCGCGGTGCGCCGGTCCGTGCTGGTGGTGCGCCGGCGTGCCGCGCGGTCGCCCGCTCGGGTTGTTTGCGTCGCAGTTGGCCCAGGCGTGAACGCAGCGCGTGTTCCGGGAGGCCGAACTGTCGGGCCAGTCGAGCCAGAACTTGCTGTTCGCGCAAACGGCTGCCGGCGACAAGGCCTGGCTCGGCCGCGGTTCCCGCGGCTTTGGCGATCGTCGCCAGGATGTCTTCCAACGCTCGATTGGCGCGGTGCGTGTCGCGCAGCAGATCGATTCCGTGGGTGGCGATCCGC
This sequence comes from Candidatus Anammoximicrobium sp., assembly GCA_032229885.1. Classification (GTDB taxonomy): domain Bacteria; phylum Planctomycetota; class Planctomycetia; order Pirellulales; family Pirellulaceae; genus Anammoximicrobium. Next base: position 10,890 of record JAVYAJ010000238.1, read on the forward strand.
ACTTTGTGCTCGAGCGCGTCGGCCGCGCCGTCGAGCATCTGCTGAAAGGGTTCGGCGCCGTGGTTCAAGAGAAAATCGCACGGGTCCAGCTCCTCGGGCAGCGTCAAGATGCGCAGGTCGACTTGGGCGGCAATGAACAGCTCGAGGATCTCGTTCGTTCGCCGCTGGCCGGCTGCGTCGCCATCCAGCACGAGGATCACGCGATCGACGAACCGCCGCAGCAGGCGGATGTGCCGCGGCCCCAAGGCCGTTCCGAGCACCGCGACGACGTGGTTCAGCCCCACCTGGTGCGCCATGATGACGTCGGTATAGCCCTCGACCACGACGGCCTCGCGCTGGCCGTCAGCCAGCTTGGCGATCCGCTCGCGAGCCAGATCCAACGCGTACAGGTTGTCGCTCTTGGAGAACAACGCCGTCTCCGGCGAATTGATGTACTTCGCGAGGTTGTCGCCCGTCGCGCCCGGCAGAATCCGACCGCCGAACGCGATCGTTCGGCCTTGGACGTCATGGATCGGAAACATCAGCCGCCCGCGAAAACGATCGTGCCAGCGGCCGCCGGTCGGACTGCGGCTGCAGACGCCGGCCGCTTCGAGAACCGGCGGCGGGAAACCGGCGGCGCGGGCGCGGTCCAGCAGCCACTGCCATTCGTCGGGCGCAAACCCCAGGCCAAACCGCTGAACGCTCGAAGGCGTCAAGCCGCGCTGTTCGACGTAGCGCCGCGCCGCGTCCGCCTCGGCGCCATCCCGCAAGCAGCGTTGAAACTGGTCGGCGGCCCACTGCAGGGCCTGGTACAGCGTTTTCTTGTCCTGCGGGCTGCCGGGCGCGCTGGCCGATTTGGCGGCCGGCTGCAGCGAAATGCCGGCCCGCTCGGCCAGCATCTCGAGCGATTCGCGAAACCCGATCCGCTCGTGCTGCATCAGAAAGCTGAATACATCCCCTCCGACATCGCACACCCAGCACTTCCAGGACTGACGCTCGGGATTGACTTGCAGACTGGGGCGGCTGTCGTCGTGCCAGGGACATAGCGCGACATAGATGCGGCCTTGACGGCGCAGGGGCAAATAGCGGCCGACCAAGTCGACGATATCCGTCGCCTGGCGAATTCGTTCCTTGACATCCTGGTCGAGCGCAGGGGTGAAGGACACCGGACCGTCCTATTGGCGTTTGGGCCTGCGGGAAGAGGTTGGGTGAGCCGCGGCCAGAAAACCACTTCCCTGGTTGTAGAACGCCGCGCAACGACATCTGGGGCGAGGTCGGCGACGTCGTGCCCTCCTTAGCACGGCGGCGAATTATAAGAGCCGCGCCCGAACGGGTCAACATCGCAATTCCACGATTTACGATGGACGCTTCGGCGACGTCTACCTACCAAGGCTGACTCCATACCACTTGTTCCCCACACGGCTCGCGTTACGATAGCAAGTGCCATTGCGGTTCCCAATTATACCACCCAGGAACAAGGCCATGCGTTGCTTGCCACCGATTGTCGGCTTGTCGTTCTGCCTGCTGTTCGGACCTGCGGCGACCGCTCCGGATGCCGCCGAACCGGATGCCGTGAAGCCGGATGCCGTGAAGCCGGATGCCGTGAAGCCGGATGCCGTGAAGCCGGATGCCGTGAAGCCGGATGCCGTGAAGATCGTGCCGGACGTTGTGTACGGGCACAAGCTGGGCTTGGCGATGACCTTCGACGTGTTTCAGCCGCCGGCCGACGCCAACGGCGCGGGCGTGCTGTTCATGGTCAGCGGCGGCTGGTACTCGAACTGGACGGAGCCGGAAAAGCTGATCGGCATGTTTCGGCCGCTGCTGGACGAGGGCTTCACCGTGTTCGCCGTGCGACACGGCAGCAGCCCCAAGTTCAGCATCCCCGAGGCCGTCGAGGATGTCCGTCGCGCGGTGCGCTATGTTCGCGTCAACGCGGACCGATTCGGCGTCGATCCTCAGCGTCTGGGCGTCTACGGATACAGCGCCGGCGGCCATTTGTCGCTGATGCTGGGCACCGCGTCGGATGAGGGCGACGCGAAGGCCAGTGACCCGGTGCTGCGCGCGAGCGATCGTGTGCAAGCGGTTGTCGCCGCGGTGGCTCCGACCGATCTGAGGATCATGGTCTGGACGGCGCCAGAGAGCCTGCCAGCTTACAAACGTTTCCCTGCGATGGATCTGCCGATCGCCGACGCGGCGCAGGTGTCGCCCTTGTTGCACGTGACCGCCGACGACGCGCCTACGCTGTTGATCGCGGGCGACGCCGACGAGCTGGTGCCGATCAAGCATAGCCGCGAGATCTACGCCGCGTTGCAGGAGAAAAACGTGCGCAGCCAACTGGTCGAGCTCGCCGGTGCGGGGCACGGGTTCCGAGGCGACGACGCGGCGCGGGCAACCGCCGAGATGGTCGCCTGGTTTGTGAAATATCTGGCGAAACCTTGATCGCTGGCCGGACCGGTTGGTTTGTCAGTGGTCAGTGGTCAGTGGTCAGTGGTCAGTGGTCAGTGGTCAGTGGTCAGTGGTCAGTGGTCAGTGGTCGGGCGTCGGGCGTCGGCGCGTTCGAGATGCGCAGCTGCTCGAGTGGTGGTGGTCTCGGCGTCCGTTAATCTTGTCTGGAAACCGGTCGGTTGAATATGCTTTAAGTTAGCGACAGACGGCGTGCAGGCTCAGCGACGTCGGCGCGCTGATCGCCCGTCTGGTTGCGCTGACCGGCGTGAGTTGGGCAGGTTCCGGCGCAAGCGAAGTCTCGGGACTGGAGAAAGCACGATGCGGCACGCGCGTGTTACGTGGCGAATGAACTGGCGCGGGCCGGCGTTGGGGACGCTGGTCTGTGCAGTGCTGATCCGTGCTGCGCTGGGCGCGCCGGTCGCCTGGGCCAGTGCGCCAGCGGGCTCGCCGCAGACGGATGTCTCGGTGCGCGGCCCCGCGCGCGAGGTTCCGACGGACGATGTCTCTGCTTTGATCCGGCAATTGGGATCGGCCGACTATGCCCGACGCGAATCGGCGCAGGCCCGGTTGCGAAGCCTGGGGCTGAAGGCGTTCGACGAGCTGTACCAGGCGCAGGCCAGCGCCGATCTCGAGATCGCCTTTCGCGCGCGCTATCTGGTGCGCAGCTTGACCATTCGCTGGGCTCGTGACGATGACCCGGCGCCGGTTCGCGAGCTGCTGCGTGGCTATGGCGAGAAATCCGAGGACGATCGCCGCAGCCTGAGCGAACAACTGGTCAAGCTGCCGGACAATCAAGGCGTTGCGGCGGTCTGCCGGATCGTGCGGTTCGAGGCTTCGGAACTGCTGTCCAAGCGGGCGGCGCTAGACCTCATGCAGGCCGAGCGCGAGCCGGACCAGGCCTCGGCGGCGCACGTGGCCGAGATCGTCTCGGCCTCGTTGGACACGAGCTGCCGCGAGGCGTCTGGGTGGTTGCGTCTGTACGTCCAGACGCTGCGCGATCCGCTTGCCACGCTGTCCGACTGGGAGGCCATTTCGACGCGGGAAGAAGAGGCGTTTCAGAAGACGGCCAGCCAGGAGACGTCCGATGTCGTGCGCGATCTGCTCCGCTGGCGAGCCGGCTTGCTCGAACAAGTCGGGCGCCGCGACGAGAGCCTGGCGGTCATCCTCAAGACCATCGACCTTCTGGACGGAACGCGACAGAGCCTGCTGGAAGCCGTCGACTGGCTTGGCAAGCGCCAGGCGTGGCCGGCGATCAGCGAGGTCGCCGAACGGTATCCCGAGCGATTTCGCGAGAGCACGCTGTTGCTGTATCGTCTGGCCGAGGCCCAAGTGAAAAGTCAGCTCGACGCAAAGGCGCAACAGACGGTCGAGCTGGCGCGGCAAGCGAACCCGGATGATCTGCGCGAACATCTGTTGGCGGCCTATGTCTTGCAGGAACGCGGCTTGTTGGAATGGTCCGAGCGCGAGTACCGCCTGGTGACGCAGCGCGCGCCTCCCGGCGAGCAGGACGGAGTCGGCCTGCAAGCGAGGCTCTTTTTCTCGGAGATGCTGCACGACTTGGAACGCGAACACGAGGCGGCGGACGTGTTGCGCGAAGTCGTCGATGCCATGGAAAAAGATCAGAAGGTCAGATATCTGGTGGCGCGCTCGCAGCGCGAGCCCGAGAGCCTTGCTTCGCGAATGCACTATTTCGTTGCCGAACAGGCCAGACTCGCTGGCGACCGAGCGACGCAGGTGGAAAGCCTGAAAAAGGCCATTCAGAGCGATCCGACGGACGTCGACGCCCTGATCGGCGCGTATCGAGCCAGTGAACGCGAGCCCCAGTGGCGAGAGGAGACGGTCGCCCTGCTGGGCGATGCGGCCAAGGTTTTTCGCGACGAGGCGCGCGAGATCGAGACGCAGATGGCCGAGGCGCCGACCGAAGACATCCGGGCGATGTTTCGCCGCGAGCTGGCGACCGCCTACAATCAGCTCGCCTGGCTCATATCCAACACCGAGGGCGACTATGACGAGGCGCTGCGGGTCAGCCACCGTTCGCTGGAATTGCGACCTGACACGGCCGCCTATTTGGACACCCTCGGGCGCTGCTATTACGCCAAAGGCGATTACAAGAACGCCGTGGGGTATCAAACGCGAGCCGTCGAACTCGAACCGCATTCGAGCCAAATCCGACGTCAGTTGCAGCTTTTTCAGCAGGCATTGGATCTCTCGCTAACGAAATCCGAAAAATGACGTTCGTCGATCGTGTCGCCGGGCGCCAGACAGGCTGTCCCAAGCGCCAAATCGTGATCCAAGCGGCGGTCCTGCTCGCATCGGCGGCCGTCATCGCGGCGGCTTGGTGGCTGAAGGTCCAGGACGCCGAAGTCATGTTGCCGGGATGGAATCTCGCGTTGCCCGAGCTGTGCTGGTTCAAACGTCTGACCGGGGTCGAATGTCCCGGCTGTGGGTTGACCCGAAGCGTGATCAGCTTGGTCCACGGCCATTTTGCGGCCGCCTGGCAATTCAACCCGACCGGACTTCTGGTTGGGGGAGCGCTGGCTGCGCAGATTCCCTACCGAATCATGCAGATATTCCGTGTGTGGCGCGGCGCGAGCCCCTGGCGGGCGGACAGGGCCTCGTCTGCGGCGATTTGGATTGCCGTCGTGCTGATGCTAGCAAATCGACTGCCCGAGTGGCGTCATTTCGTAATGTAAGTGGTTACGAGGCAATAACTTCAATACATTGATCCGCGCCATAGTAGATCTGGGGGCTAAGGTGTTTGCTTAGCGAAGCCATTTCGAGTAAACTAGGGGTCGATGCATGACGTATTTCCAACATCCGGACGGAGACGGGACAGCACAGACGACAGATTTGGCGGCGGATGGGCGGGCGAGGGCAGAGCTCTTGGCTTGCAGCGCGGCGGCCATGGAGCGTGCGGAGGTACATTCCCTTGATTACGGCAGTCGACCTGAACGATCGCACCCGGAAAGACCTCGAGCAAATGGCCAAGCGCGAAGGCATTTTAGGCTGGCGCGAGATGCGAAAGGCCCAACTGGTTCAGGCCTTGCGACGAAATGCCGCAAAGGTTCGCGCAGCCGCCAAACGCCGATCCGCGACAGCCAACGGAACCAAATCGGCGGGGCGCGACGATCGGAAAGGGGCGAAAGCGGCCAAGACTGGCTCGTCCAGGCCGTCGGCCGCATCGACCAAGCCAGCGATCCCCAAAAAAACGGCTCTACCTGAAAAGACGCCTCGGTCTAAAAAGTCGGCGACTGCCGAAAAGCCAGAGCCATCCGGAAAACGAGCGCCATCCGTGAAACGCGTGTCGGCGGTAGAGGCAGCGCCGGCGGTAAAGCGAGTGCCGTCTCGAAAGCCGACGCTATCCGCCCCGAGAAAAGACGCCAGCAAGCCGGCTTCGACGCCGCGCGCGTCGCGGCCGAGCAACGGATCGGCGAGCGTCACACGACCGGTGGTCATCCGCAAGATTAGACTCGCCCAAGAGGAACGTGATCGATTGCGCGACTTGGCGGGGTTTATCCCTACCGCCGCGCCAACGAGCGAAAATCGGGACAGCGGCACGACGCGAACGCGCGGTAAGCGAGGCGTTCGGCGAGACCGGCTGGTATTGATGGTTCGCGATTCGTATTGGCTGCAAGCGCATTGGGAAGTCAGCCGGGCGAGCGTCGATCGGATACGGGCGGCGATGAACGAGTTCTGGCATACCGCCAAGCCTGTCCTCCGGCTGCTGGAGGTAGACGCTGGCTCGACAACCAGCACGTCCGAGCGGGTCGTGCGCGAGGTCGAGGTGCATGGCGGGGTGAACAATTGGTATCTGGATGTCAGCGATCCGCCGCACAGCTACCGCGCGGACCTCGGCTACCTCGGCGCCAACGGACGATTTTACTCGTTGGCGCGCAGCAATGCCGTCACCACGCCGCGACCAGGGGTTGGCGAGGCGTTAGACCAGAATTGGGACGACATCGCCGAGAACTTTGAAAAGGTCTATGCGCTGAGCGGAGGATACGACGATTCTCAGGAGTGCAATGAACTGAAAGAGCTGTTCGAAGAGCGGCTGAACCGATCGATGGATTCACCGTTGGCGAGCAAGTACGGAGTCGGTGCGGATACGGCGTCGAACCGCCGGGCGGATCTCGAGTTGGATGTCGATGCCGAATTGATCGTGTTCGGCCGGACAAAGCCCGACGCCCACGTGTTGCTGGCCGGTCAGCCGGTCCGGCTGCGCGAAGACGGCAGCTTTCTTGTTCGCAAGGGGTTGCCCGACCGACGGCAGGTGCTGCCCGTCGTGGCTGGCAGCCGCGATGGAATGGAGCAACGCACCGTCATTTTGGCGATCGAACGAAATACCAAGGTCATGGAGCCGTTGACGCGAGACACGGTGCATTGAAAACCGTTGAACTAGGCAGTCTCTCTGCCATGTTTGTGTTGTCGGTGTAGATATTTGGAAGAGCCGTTAACGAGAACCGCAGGGGGCCTACACTTCGGTTCCGGCCGCGTGTACAGCCAACCTGGGATGGTTGTTTAGGCAACCGTTCCGCTCGGTTGGATCACACAACCCGGAACCCAGGCTCCCCCTTTTTCCATTGCGGGCTCTCACAAAACGCACCGCCACGGCATTGCGGTGGAGAGACTGTCTTTTTTTGCTTGCCCGCGACGATTTTTGCTTGCCCGCGACGATCGTTTTTCCGACGCGAGAGCGCCCGGCTCGAAAGCGGGTCGCATTTGGCATCCCCGGGCGGCAGCCGGGACGACGGCAGCCGGGACGACGGCAGCCGGGACGACG
>JAVYAJ010000239.1:0-31000 GCA_032229885.1 Candidatus Anammoximicrobium sp.
ACCTAACATGGTCCAGTGCCAACAACACAGAAGTGTAGTGTACGGGTCAGTGTACAAGATGCGCGCACGGTGCGCGCATGATACGAGCTAAGACTCTAAAGCGCGTCCGCGAGCCAAGTCCATGTCGCGCACGAGGGCCACGCTCCACGCGTGGCCGTTGCGTCCATCGGCGGCGCGGCCCCTTGCTCCGGCCGGTTCTCGCTAGTAGACTTGTCCGGCTTGTTTAGCCGTTTATTCCACGGAGAATGCCCGATGGCGAATATCCTCAACCGTTACAGCTCTCAGATCACCCAGCCCGCCGAGCACGGCAGTTCTCAGGCGATGCTCCATGCCACGGGGCTGAGCGACGCAGACTTGAACAAGGCTCAGGTCGGGATCGCCAGTATGTGGTTCGAAGGCAACCCCTGCAATATGCACTTGAACGATCTAGCGGCGTTCGTCAAAGAGGGCGTCGTCGCGGCGGGGCTGGTCGGGATGCGTTTCAACACGATCGGCGTGTCGGACGGCATCTCGATGGGCACCGACGGAATGAGTTTCTCGCTGCAATCTCGCGACCTGATCGCCGACTCGATCGAGACGGTCATGGCTGCCCAGTGGTACGACGCGCTGGTGACCATCCCGGGTTGCGACAAGAACATGCCCGGATGTCTGATCGCGATGGGGCGGCTGAATCGTCCGGCGCTGATGGTCTATGGCGGCACGATCGAGCCGGGCCATTTGGAGAGCGGCCAGCCGCTGGACATCGTGTCGGCGTTCGAAAGCTACGGCCAGTTGCTCAGCGGCAAGATCGACCGCAAGACCCGCGACGAGATCGTCTGTCACGCGTGTCCGGGCGCGGGGGCGTGCGGCGGCATGTACACGGCCAACACGATGGCCTCGGCGATCGAAGCGATGGGGATGAGCTTGCCGTATAGCGCGTCGATCCCGGCCGTCCATCCGGCCAAGGCCGATGAATGCCGGGCGGCCGGGCATGCGATCCGCCGGATGTTGGAACTGGATCTTCGGCCGCGCCAGATCATGACTCGACAGGCGTTCGAAAACGCGATCGTGACGCTGATCGCGTTGGGCGGCTCGACCAATGCCGTGCTGCATCTGCTGGCGATGGCCAAAGCGGTCGACGTCCCGTTGCAGATCGGCGATTTTCAGGACATCACCAACCGGACGCCCGTGCTGGGCGACCTGCGTCCCAGCGGCAAGTACGTCCAGGAAGACTTGCACAACGTGGGCGGCGTGCCGGCCGTGATGAAAGAGCTGCTCGCGCGCGGGCTGCTGCATGGCGACTGTCTGACGATCACCGGCAAGACTGTGGCCGAAAATCTCGCCGACCTGCCGGGGCTGACGCCGGGCCAGCAGGTCGTGCTGCCGTTCGAGAACCCGGTCAAGAAAACGGGGCATATTCGCATCTTGCACGGCAATCTGGCCCCCGAAGGCGCCGTCGCCAAGATCACGGGAAAAGAGGGCTTGCGATTTACCGGCGTCGCGCGCCCGTTCGACTGTGAAGAGGACATGCTCGAAGGACTCAAACAGGGCAAGATCCAGAAGGGCGACGTCGTCATCATTCGCTACGAAGGCCCCAAGGGCGGCCCGGGGATGCCGGAGATGCTGTCACCGACGAGCGCGATCATCGGGGCCGGCTTGGGCCACGAAGTGGCGCTGATCACCGACGGTCGGTTCTCCGGCGGATCGCACGGTTTTATCGTCGGCCACGTCTGCCCCGAAGCGCAAGAGGGCGGTCCGATTGCCTTGGTCCGCGAGGGCGATTCGATCACGATCGACGCCGAGGAAAACATCATGCAGGTGAACGTCGCGGACGACGAACTGGCCCGCCGCAAGGCCGAGTGGAAAATGCCGCCGTACCGGGCCACCCGTGGAACGTTGTACAAGTACATCAAGCTGGTCGGCAGCGCATCCGAAGGGTGCGTGACGGACGCATGAGTCTCCCGCTGCCCACCGCCCAGAACGTAGGCGAGCCGTCGGCCGTCCGGCGATCTGACGTCCAGCGCGCAGGTCCGTCTGCGGATGACGCTGGCTCGCCCGCGCATGCCTCGGGTCCGTCTGCGCTTCGACCGTTGCGGATCGGCGATGTGGCCATTGGTTTTCCGGTGGTCCAAGCCGCGTTGTCCGGGTACAGCGACTGGCCGATGCGCGTGGTGGCGCGCCGTTTGGGCGCCGCGTACGCGCTGTGCGAGGTGATGCTGGACCAGTTTCTGCTGACGGTCAAGTTGCGCCAGCGGACGCGTCATTTTCTGTACCTGAGCGATGAAGACCACCCGGTGGGCGGCCAGTTGATGGGCGCCGAGCCGGAGCAGTTCGCGGCGGGCGCGACGCGGCTGGCGCAGGCCGGATTCGACGTGATCGACATCAATTTCGGGTGCCCGGTGCGCAAGGTATTGGGCCGATGTCGAGGCGGGTTTCATTTGAGCCAGCCAGAGGTCGCCTTGGAGATCGTTCGCCGCACGCGCGACGCGGTCCCGGCGGCGATCCCGGTGACCGTCAAGATGCGCCGCGGGATCGACGACACGACGGAGAGTCGCGACAAGTTTTTCACGATCTTGGACGGCGCGTTTGCGGCGGGCGTCACGGCGGTGACCGTCCATGCTCGCACGGTTCGGCAGCGGTACGACGGCCCCAGCTACTGGCCCTTTTTGGCCGAGGTCAAACGTCATGTGGGATCTCGAACCGTGCTGGGCAGCGGCGACCTCTTTTCCGCGCAAGCCTGTCTGGACATGATTCGACAAACCGGGATCGATGGGGTTACGGTGGCTCGCGGGGCGATCGGCAACCCGTGGCTCTTTGCCCAGGCTCGGGCGCTGGTGGCCGGCCAGCCGCTGGCGCCGCCCACGGTGCATCACCAACGGAACGTCATTCGCGAGCACTACCGGCTGGCGGACGAGCTGTACGGCGAGCGGCTGGCCGGCCCGCTGATGAGAAAGTTCGGGATCAAGTATTCGATGCTTCACCCGTGCGCCGACCAGGTGCGTGCAGCCTTTATTCAGGCCCGCACACGGCCCGACTGGGAGGCGGTCTTGGCCCGCTGGTACGCCGATGATTCGCCGGGCCGATTTCCGAGCCCGCCGACCGACGCTTGTCACGCAGCGCCAGACCACGAATAATCGAGGCTATGGGAAACTCGGCTGCGCAGCTCGATACGACGATCCAGATTGTCACGCCGGAAAACATCGCGTTCGACTATCAGATTGCGGGACCGTTTCGGCGTTTCCCGGCGTACCTGATCGACCTGATGATCCGCGGTGCGATCCTGATTCTGCTGGGGATCGCGTTGTCCGTGCCACCGGGCTCCGGCGGCGACTCGCTGGGAACCGCACTCGGTTTGATCGCGATGTTCCTGCTCGAATGGTTCTACGGCGGGTTCTTCGAGACCTACTGGAACGGCCAAACGCCGGGCAAAAGAGCGCTGGGCCTTCGGGTGGTGACGGTCGACGGCCAGCCGATCAACGGAATGCAGGCGGTGCTCCGCAATGTGCTGCGAACGGTCGACCTGTATCCGATGTTGTCGTTGGAGATGTTCGGTTTGCCCTTGACGATCTACATTCTGCCGACATTCATGGTCGGGCTGGTTGCGATGTCGCTCAGCCGCCGCTTTCAACGGACGGGCGACCTGGTGTGCGGCACGATGGTGGTCGTCGAAGAGCGGTACGGATTGAAGGGCGTAGCTCGGATCGAAGACGATCGCGTGGCTCGGTTGGCCCAGATGATCCCGCCCGAGTTCCGCGTCAGCCGCAGCTTGGCCGCCAGCCTGGCCACGTATGTCGAGCGGCGGCCGTTCATGCCTGCGGGGCGACGAAGTGAGGTTGCCGGACATCTGGCGCGGCCGTTGTTGGAGCGGTTTGACATGCGGCGAGACACGAATTACGACTTGCTCTTATGTGCGTTGTACTACCGGACGTTCGTCGCCGAGCGTCTCTCGGACGGCAAGCCGTCCGGCGCTCGCGCCGCCGCGGCGTCGGGGCCTCGATCGGCAGTGCGGTAGGGCGGGATTCTCACGGAGCAGGAACCCTTGAAAGTCGCGGAACTTCTCGATCTACGTCGTCCGAGTTGGAGCGAGTTGGAACGGCTGTGCGACCGTCTGGCGAGCGGCCGATTGCGGTCTCTGGACGCCGCCGACGTGTCGCGATTCGCGGCTCTGTACCGCGCCGCCTGCGCGGACCTCGCCTTGGCCGACGCCTCGCAATTGCCGCCGAACACCGTCCAGTATCTGCATCGCCTAGTCGGCCGCGCGCACAACCAACTGTATCGGACGCGTCGCTTTGCGTTTGGCACGTGGAGCCGCGTATTGTTCGAAGAAGTCCCGCGGCGAATCTTTCGAGATCGCTGCGTCCAACTGGCGTTTTGTCTGTTCTGGAGCCTGTTCTTGGTGTCCGCTTTTCTGGCCTACCAGCAGACCCTGTGGCCGGAATACGCCGAGGCCATGCTGACGCGCGAGGGGATTCGAGGGTTGGAGTCCAGCTTTCAGAATCCGGTCGACGGGCGCAGCCCGGACAGCGGGCTGATGATGGTGGCCCTCTACATCCAACACAACACGGGGATCGGGCTGAAATGTTTTGCCGGTGGCCTGGCCGTGATTCCCGGAATCTTTGTGACCGCGTTCAATGCGGCGTTTCTCGGCGCCGCGTTCGGGTATATGGCGCGGCCCGATGTCGTCCAGGGACAGAACTTCTTCCAGTTCGTGACGGCGCATGGACCATACGAACTGACGGCGATCGTACTGTCGGCCGGAGCGGGGCTGAGGCTGGGGCTGAGTTGGCTTGCGCCGGGCCGCTGGAGCCGGCTGGCATCGCTGCGGCGAACCGCGGAACAGACGCTGCCGCTGATGGGCGCCGCGATGGCCATGTTTTTCTGCGCCGCGCTGGTCGAAGGGCTGATCTCGCCGTCTCGACTGCCGTATTGGTCCAAGGCGGCCGTCGCGATCGTCTCGACCGGGATGCTCGTATTCTATTTCGTCGGTCTCGGAGTCTCCGGCAGGGCGAAGCATGCAGTTTGACCGCACGAGGATCGCGGTTCGGCCGCGCGGATTCTTGGAGATGCTCGACCTGTCGCTGCTCGTGCTGCGCGAGTACGCGGGCCCGCTGAGCGTGGCCATGCTGATGGGCGTCGCGCCGCTGATGGCGGTGAACTGGCTGCTCCTCGGCTGGATGGTCGACACGGGCGATGTCGAATCCGCAACGCCCTGGCGGTTCCTATATCACCTGTCGCTGCAGATCTATCTGCAAGCGCCGCTGGCCGGCGTGTTTGCCACGGCGTATCTGGGGCAGGCCGTGTTTCTGGACGCGCCGCGGCTGGCGGACGAAGCGCGCAACGTCCTGCGGATGCTGCCGCGGCTTGCCTGGTGCCATCTGGTCATGCGCGGCGTCGGCGCGGGATGGGTGTTGGCCCTGCTGATCTACCGTCAGGGGCCGTTCAACGAAGGGGTGGAGGTCTTTTTTCTCTGGTTGCTGGTCGGGTGGATCGGCCTTGTCCGGGCCATTCGCCCGTTCAGCAACGAGATCATCCTCCTCGAGCGTTGCCCGCTGACGTCGCGGAGCGTTCACGTCGTCACGGTCGGACGCCGCGGCTGGGAGCTGCGCGCCGCCGATGGCGGTCGATGGTTCAGCCGGTGGGTCGGCCTGTCGCTGGTGGGCGTCCTGCTGAGCTTGTCGGCCTATGGTACGATGTATTTCGTGGTCAGCGTGGTCCTCGAGGATTGGAGCCGAGCCGGGATGTTGGCGCCCTATCTGCTGCCGCTGACGATGTGGGGCGTCGCGGGCGTGTTCACGGTCTTCCGTTTTCTCGCTTATCTCGACGCGCGGATTCGTCAGGAAGGTTGGGAGGTGGAACTGCGATTGCGGGCCGAGGTGACGCGTCTGGCTGAATGAGCAGGCGATCAGGCCTGAGTGTCGATCGACGGTGTGGGCAGGATGGATGGGATGGACAGTGTCAATCGCGAGGCGGTGGATGCGGGCCGCGAGGCATTACAGGGGCCGGTGCGGTTTCCCTGGTATGATCCGCAGCGCGACGGGCTGCGCCGCGTCGACGTCCAGCCTCCGGCCGACTCGGCCATTCATCGCCGCTCGACGTGGCAAGCCGAGTGGACAACCGACGCGTCGCCGACGGACGATCATCCGTCGGCCAGCGGTCTACAGACGGTGTTCGAGGTTTTGTTGTGGACCAGCGTGCTGGGCCTGTTGGCATGGCTGACGTATCTATTGGTGCGATACTATTTGAAGCAGCAAGCGGGCGATGCGGCGGACGAGCCGGTCGCGGAAAACCGGCAGGTTCAAGACGATGTGATCGAGAACCTGCCGTTCGACATCGCGCGCCCGCCGGCGGATCTGTTGGGCGAAGCCCGCCGGCTGTACGAGACGGGCGCGTATGGTCAAGCGCTCGTGTATCTGTTCAGTTACCAGTTGGTCCAGTTGGATCGTAGCCAAGCGATTCGCTTGGAACGGGGCAAGACGAACCGACAGTACCTGCGCGAGCTGCGGCATCGCCCCGAGCTGCGCGGCTTGTTCGAGCCGACCATGATCGCGTTCGAGCAGGTGTTTTTCGGCCACTATCGCTTGGATCGCGCCGGTTTCGAACGATGTTGGGAACGGCTCGACCAGTTTCAACGCCGCCTTTCGGAGAGCTTGCGAACCAATGGCTAAGCAACGCGCGGACGCAGCGCCTCGAACGAGCGGCCGGCGAACGGCGACGGCCTACGACGTGGCGCGGTTGTACAGCGTGAGTCTGGCCCTCGCCTCGGTGGCCTGTTGGTCCGGCTGCGGATCTCGGGACATCGACCAGACGTATGGCAAACGGCGCGGGGCAACCGGCGAAGCGAGCGTCAACGGCACGGCGGTGCTGGCCGGAATGTTCGAACGGGCCGGATACACAGTTCGCTCGCGCGAGTACCTGTCTCCACGGGCCGACGATTTCGATGTCATCGTCTGGTTTCCCGACGACTTTCGTGCGCCCCGCGAAGATGCGCAGGCTTTCTTGGAAAACTGGCTTGCTCGGGGGCGCGGCCGCACCGTGATCTATGTGGGTCGCGACTATGACGCGGCGACCGACTATTGGGAGTACGCTTCGCGAGATGCACCGCCGGCCCAGGCAGTCGAGATTCTGCGTCGGCTGGCTCTCTCACGCGCGACGCATGCGGCGGCGCGAACGGTCCGATCCGCCGGTCAGCAGTGCCGCTGGTTTCGCGTTCGACATGATCAGTCCGGCCGTGCGGAGGGCCGACGCCGGGAGGACGGAAAGCCTGTGGCCAGCCATGTGTTCGCGAGCGGACCGTTTCGCGCCGCGGTGCGCGAATCGGGGGCGAACGAAGACGTTGGACCGGGCGAAAGCGATCACCGAACCGCTGACGAGCGCTCAGATCTAGGGCGACGCGAATTGCGCTCGACGGGGGTGCGCGGGGCGTTGACCTCGCTGCACCTAGCGCCGCATCGCAAGCCCGTCGAGGCCCCATTCGACGACTTGTTGGCCGCCCGGACCTGGCTGTCGTATGACGGTGTTCCGCTCGTCTGGCAGATCGTGGCCTCGCGTTGGAATGCGGGACAGCTCATCGTCGTTCAGAACGGCTCGTTCCTGTTGAACCTGCCGCTGGTCGATCACGAGAATCGGTTGCTGGCGAAACAGTTGATCGAGGCCTGTAAGGTCGACGCCGGGCAGGTCATGTTCTTGGAGACCCGGCGGCGCGGCGTGGACATCTACGACGAGGAGCCTCGAGCGCGGCAACCAACGGGTTTCGAGGCATTTACCGTGTGGCCGCTGAATGTGATTTTGCTGCACTTCCTGGTCCTGGGGCTGACGCTCGTCGCCTGCCGCTGGATGGTATTCGGCCGACCGCACGAATTGCCGCGGCCGCCCGTTTCAGATTTCGGCTGCCACGTCGCCGCGTTGGGCCAACTGTTGGGCGAGACGCGGGATCGCGCGTATGCCGACGCCCGCCTGGCCGAGTACCGACGCCGGATCGCGCCGGATCGATCGCTCGGCGACGCTATACCGGCTTCGAAGCCGCCAGCCAGCGACGAAAAATGACCAGCACCTGCCACGCGGTCATGGCCGCTGCGAGAAAGGCTGCGCCCGCGCCGAGAAACATCATCTTTTGCCCCGAGGCCTGGGCCGTGTACAACAGCATCAGCCCACAGATGATGCCGACCACCAGCAGCGGGAGTCGGCCGACCGTCCTGCGAGCCGCCTCGGACTTCTCGTAGCATCGAATCGCCGCGGTCGCCGCTTGATTGGCCACCTCGCGCAGGGCGCCGAGATCCGCCTCCGGCTCACTCGATTGGCGAGGCGGCATCAGCGCGGCGTGGCGGCGGATCGCATCGGACCCGTCGCCCGCGTGCGGTTGCCATTCCCAGTCGCCGCCGCTTTGGGCATCGCGGCCGGCCGATCCGGTCGCCGCGAACGGGATCCGATCCGTCAGCGCGCCGTCGCGGTCTGCAGACGGCCGAGCAGGCTCGACGGCAGTTCGTTCGCGCTGAAGCTGAGGTGCATTGGTCGCGCGCGTTTCAACGAGCTCGCATTGAACAGACGACGAAGACCGAGCGGCTTGCGCTAGCTGGGGGGCGTTGACCGCGGACGCGGATGTCACTGCCGCCGGCTCGCTGTTGCTCCGCGGTAGGGCGACCGGCGAGGCGGCTTCGCGGGCGGGCGGCGGCTTGCTCCGCTGGACCAACTTGGCCACGTAATCGCGGAGCGACGCCGCCAACTCGGTATCGTCCTCCGTGGACACGACGTTGTGCGGCGAAGCGGGCCCAGCGAAGTCGGTCGGCTGCGCGGGTTTGAGAGTCGCGCGTGGTTCCGGCGCGGCTCGCGGCTCGGGCAACGGTTCGACGTGCTGTCGCCCAAGCAGTGCGCCCATCATCTGTTCCAGCGACGCCATCCGCTGTTCCAGCCGCTCGAAGCGCAAATCGGCCTCCTGGGCGGAAACCCAGTCTGATAGCCCAGCCGTCGGGCGGCGAGTGGAAAGCGGCTCGAGTTGGTCGCGTGCTGTGGTCATAGGGGTATCTAGTTCATGGTTCCAATCCGGTCAAATGTTCTCCATCGACAGTGCCCGGCAACACAAAAACAGTCCGTTCCGCGAGAAATATTGCATATCTGTGCGCGATGTGTCGATTATCCGAAATCGACAGACCGTGCCGACTAGTCAGAGCCGGACGGTCGGAACAAGCATGGCACAGCACGGAGGGCAGCGAACATGGCAGTCAAGATTACGCGTCCAGAGGCGATCTCGCACTTGCGCAAAGTGCTCATGCGGCGCCGCGATGCCCTGCGCAGGGCACTGGCTGGAGACATGAGTCTGTTGCGCGAGCTGCAAGCGGAAAGTCGAGGCGATGCGGCGGATTTTGCCTCGGATGCCGTACACGATGAAATCAATTCTCAATTGGCCGAGGTCGAGAGCCGCGAGCTGCTGAACATCGAAGGCGCGCTCGAACGCATGCAAGACAGCAGCTACGGCAACTGCGACCATTGCGACGAGCCGATTCCCTTGGCGCGACTTCAGGCGCTTCCCTACGCGACCCTTTGTATCCGTTGCCAGCGCGAGGTCGAAAAGCAGAGTTCGCGCCGCGGCGACGCCGGTTGGCGGCGAGGTTCCGTCGGCGAGGATGACCACGGTTTCACGTTCCAGGACATCGAGTTGGACGTGATCTAATCCGCGGCTCGCGCGCCGCGCGTCCGAGAGGCCGTTTTGCGGCAGGCTGACGTTGGGCCGCTGATCGAACGTGGTGCGCGCGACGTCAAGCCGGCGGCCCCCTGTTCGGCGTTGGACGGCGCGTCCGGTTCGTACCGCTCGTCGTAGCAAGGAGATCGACGCTGATGATCGCTCGAAGCGCACACCGTCGGGCCGCACTGAGGCTCGCCTTGTGTTTGATCCTAGCCGGAGCGGCCGTTTCACGCCTGGACGCCCAGACGGCGCTCGAGGCTGCGTTCAGCCCTGCGCCGACGTCGGCCGAGGCTCGCGAGCGGCTGTACGAGGAGCTCGAGCGCGACACGGCCGCGCTCGAGCAGCAGGGAAATCTGTTGAAACGCGTGGTTCGGCTGGTCACGCCGACCGTTGTGCACATCGAAGCGGAAAAATCGAATCGCCAGGATGTCCGCTTCTCGCGGCGCGCGGTCGAAGAAGCCGGCTCGGGCGTGGTCATCCAGCATGGAACGAAATACTATGTCCTGACCAACCGGCACGTCATCAATGACTCGCTGCTCGGCCAGATCAAGATCAAGCTCGCCGACGGACGGGCGACCAATCCGTTGCAGGTTTGGACGGATCGCGGAACGGATGTGGCGATCATGGAACTGGGGATCGCCAATGTGGTTCCAGCTCGTCTGGGCGACAGCGACGCGCTGGAGATCGGCGATTTCGTCCTGGCGGTCGGCAGCCCGTTCGGCCTGAGCCATTCGGTCACCTACGGGATCATCAGCGCCAAAGGCCGCCGCGACTTGAAACTCGGCGATGGCAGCGTCAAGTATCAGAACTTTCTCCAAACCGATGCCGCCATCAATCCGGGCAACAGCGGCGGCCCGCTGCTGAATCTGCGGGGCGAAGTGATCGGGATCAACACGGCAATCGCCAGCAGCTCGGGCGGCAGCGAAGGAATCGGGTTTTCGATTCCGATCAAGATGGCCATGACGGTGGCCAACCAGTTGATTGAGCGTGGAAACGTGGTCCGCGCCTATCTCGGCGTGCGGCTGGATTCGCGCTTCGATTCATCCCGAGCCGAGGCCGTGGGCTTGCCGCGCACCGCCGGCGCGCTGGTCTCGGCCGTCACGCCCAACTCGCCCGCGGCGCTGGCTGACCTGCGAGCGGGCGACGTGATCCTGCGCGTCAACAACGTACTGATCGAGGACGATTCCCATCTGGTGAACACCGTCAGTCTATCCAACGTCGGCCAGACGTTGGATCTGCTGGTGTTCCGCGGCGGCGCGAGTCTGACACTCAAGGTTCAGGTGGGAAAACGGGACGATTTCGAGCCGGAATGAGCTAGGTCTGTTCGTCTGGCGATTTGGCCCCAAAGAAGCTCGCGAGATCCGCCAAGCTCACCCGCACGCGCCACGACGGAATGGTTCGGAAGACCCGAGCTCCGCGGCCTCGCGTGAGACGCCTCTGGACTTCCGGCGCCGGATTTCGGCCGCGGCTTGGCGATCGCGGATGCCCCAGCATTTAGCCATGACGTTGCACTAACCCTACTGCCGCGGGGCGCCGGCAAGTTCGGCGATCACGTGAAAGACGTCGGGCCCTGGCTCGAGCGGGATCAGGTCACGGTCGAAGGCTGCACTGGCCAGCGGCCGGCCGTTCACGGTCACGCGGGCCAGTTTGTGGCCTCGCGGGTCGCGCAATCGCAGTTCGATCGCCGACCATCGATCGCGCAAAGGCGGCGCGACTCGAGCCTCGATCCGGCCCGTCGCGGCCCGCGACACGACTTCCAAATCGAGTTCGCCGAACTCGGTGGGCAAACGCCGCGCGCGAATCGTCCGCCCGTCGGCGAACCACGACCGTGGGGCTCCGCCCAACAGACGCAGACGGTCCGCCGCACGATCGGGGGCCGGCCGCAGTTCCGTGGCCAGCATGTGCCGCAACAATTGCACCGCCACCGCCGCCGCACATGGCACGGGATCACTCTTGTCCGGCACGTCATAGCGGCTGCGGGCGTGCACGTCGCTGGCATAGATCAGGTTCGTCTCGCGGGCCGCGAACGTACCCCGTTCCAGGTTGAAGGCCAGATACCCGTAGAACCCCAACAGGAACTCGTCGATCCGATCCTGACGCAGTTTCGTCAGGATGTAGCCCAAGCCGTACAGGCCGTCGAGGCCGCCCGCGCCCACGTCGCGGCGAAAGCGCGGCAGCAGACAAAACGTCCGATTGTCTCGCTCGAGGAACTCGGTCACGTAGGCCAATTGACGATCCGTGGGATCCCAAGGTTGCAGATGCAGCAGTGTCCCGGCGAACAGTTGGTCGTAGTCGTCGCCGACCAGCCGATCCGCGTACAGTTGCAGGGGCAAAAACGGCGGGTCGTGATCGGGGCGATAGTTGCCCTCTACGGCCCGGACGATCGAGCGTCGATAATCGTCGGCGTCGGCCCGGTAACGAGTGGCGGTGTCGTGGTCGCCCAACTCGCCCAACAGCCACGCGGTGTCGACCAGCCCTTTCCAACAGGCAAAGTTGGCGTACAGCGCATAGCATTGCAGGTCCGAGATGTCGCCGCCGTAGGACCACTTGGGCAATAGTCCGTAGTGCAGCGGCCGCGCGCCATTCTCCAGCGTTTGGGTCTTGCGACGCTCGGCCATGGTCCACTCGGCGCATTGTCGCAACAGCGGCAGATGTTTGGCGATCCACGCCCGGTCGCGGCCCAGCCGATACGCAGTGACCGCATAGTGCGGCTGCAGGCCGTTGCGATACTGCTGATGCCGATCCGCGTACTTCGTATACCGAGGCGTCTTGACCAGGAACTCGGGCGTCAGATACGTGCCATCCAAATACCGCTGGGCGTCGCCCAACAGGCCGACTTGAGCCAGGGCGATCATCGCATAACCCTCTTCGATGCCGTACAACCGGCCCGCGTACCACGACGGATCCGAACCGTACGGCATGGTGTCGCCGTCGGCATTGATCAGCAGTTGTGTCAGGACCGCGCGATACATGTTCACCACGTGAGGCTCGGGCACGTCGATCAGGGCCGCGGCCTCCTGGATCTGGTCCCAATAACGGTGGAACTCCCGCAAGGCTTCGTCGTGGTCTGCGCGCCGGTAGACGCCCACATCCTGGGGCTGCTCGCCGTCGCCCCAGGGCTGGATCAGATGCGTCGAGCGTCGAGCGCCGGGCGCCAGTTCTACGTTCTGGACCAGTTCGCCGTCGATCGTCGCGCCCCAGTCCTCGTCGCCGCCGCCAACGAGCGCCGCATGGCCCTCGGCCACGACGGCCACGTCGCGGGATTCGGGCTTTGCGGATCCGGTCTCGACGCGGGCGTGCACCGCCGTCCGCAGCGTGGCCATCCCAACGTTTTCCAAGACGGTCCGCAGGAATAGCGCCGGCGCCGTCCGGTTGGGGCCGGCAAAGGAGACGAACGCGGTCTGGGTGATGCGCAGATCCCGCAACCGTCCCTCGACGATCACGCCCGGACGCCAGCCATCGATCAAATGCCGCACGACGGTGTCGCGATAGGCCGCCAGCGGTTCGGGCGGCGCCCCGAATGAAAGGCGAATGGGCCATCGCGACACGATCGCACCGTCCCACGCCACACCGATCTCGCGCACCGCGTCCTTCAACCCCAACAGCGCGTGCGCGGGGGTCATCGACAGCGCCGCCGTACACAGCGCGGCATACGACGGCTCGCGCCCGCCGGCCAGCATCTCCCGTTCGAACCGATTTCCGCTGACCAGCCGCTCGGGCCACTCGTTGAGCCCCGCCGGCAGATGGCGGTACAACTCGATCTCCGTGATCGCCGGCCAGTCGACGGGCGGCGCCAGACGCACGGCCGTGGTGGCCACCGGTTCCCATGACAGGACAAGACGCGCACGCGCAGGATCCCGCGCGGCCCGCAAGCCGGCCTCCCACGCTCTCCAAGCCTCGCCATCGTGGATCTGCACGACCGGCAAGGACTCTGGCGACGCCGCCGAGGCAAAGGACACCGCGCCGCCGTCGCACACGTGCGGGATGGGCCAGCGCACCCCAGGCATGGCGCCCGGCGCCAGCGTCACGGGCGTTTTGTGGTCGCCATCGTGCAGTTCGGCCTGGGCAACGCTCGCGCCCGCGTCTGTCCAAGCGAGCGCCGCGTCAGCGCCCGGTTGGGCGACATGCAGCCGAGCTAGATTCCGCTCGAGACGCTCGGGCTCCAATCGGCGCGCTTCGTCGAACGTCAACGGCCGCGCTCCGCGCGGTTCGTCGACCTCGCCGGATTGATGAAACACGGCGATTTCTTGGATCGCCAGAAATCCGCGGTCAGGCCCGCCACGAGCGGGCTGCTTGATCCTCCACGAGGCGGCCGTCATCGCGGGAAAGATCACCGTGCTGCGCTGCTCGGTGGGCACAAGCCAGTCATCCGTCCCGCTGGCCGGAACCCAGGCCCCGTCGCGCAGGATCTCGACGCGAAACGCCTTGGGATGCCAGGCGGGCTGGGTCCAGCAGATCGCCACCTGGTTGACGGTTACGGGGCGCGGCCAATCCATACGCACCCAGTGAGCGGCCGCAGTGGCGGCCGAGACCCAACTGTTGCCACAATTGCCCAGATAGTCGCGATCTCCAACGTCGGAGGCGACCTCGCGGCCCAGCTCGATCCACTGCCCGTCGGTCAAGACGTCGTGGCCGTAGCCCGCGTACGTCGAATCGACTGTCAGCGATGGCCGGGCATCGGCCGCGTCGCGCGCCAAATTGACCGGCCCATCCGTGCCGGCAGCCGTCCAGGCGAGCATCCCCAGGGTTGCCGCGCTCACGATCGCGTTCATCGCTTTGCCTCCGCGGGCCGGGTCCTCAGCGCGGTCTGCTACGATCGCTCGAGCACGTCGCCTATCGAGCCAGCATGGTCGGAAATCGGAGTCGAAGGGACAGGGAACAAAAAGCCGTCTCGGATGGCCAGACGCACGATCTGGACACACGATCCGGACACGACGTAATGGTAAGCGAGATGAGCGGGCCGGGACACAGTGCAGTGCGATTCCTGGAGGGACGTGCTGGGTCGGGTCCGACGCGCCTCGCGTCGGCGCAGGGCACAAAGCACGGCGTGAATCCGCCGGTGTCGGCCAGCGTGTGGGGCGTCAGTTCTCGGGATGCAACGCAAAGCCGGCTTTTAGGTTGACGTGCGACACGGCAAGGTTTTTTTCGCGCGAGTCTTTTTCCCGTGTTTTGCCCCCTTGCTATGCGCTCATTTGGGTAATCGGAATCCAACCGAGATCGTTCGGTTGCCCGCGGCATCCGCACTGGCCGATGGAGATGCGGTCCGCGGCCCGGTATTGTCTCGTTCAACGCGATGACCGACGTGGCAGACGAGGTAATCCGATCTATCTGGCGGCCTTCATCCGGGTAGATCATGGATCGAAGAAGCCGCTGCGCGCGAATGCTTTCGGTACGATGTCTGTTCGCGGTGGTGGCCTTTTTCTCGTGAGCCGCGCGCCTGGTTTCTGGACGCGTTCGCCGTCGAGTCGGAGTGGCGTCTCTCGGCAATCCTTGGCGCCGAGTTTTCACGCCATGCCGCGCCGATCCACGGCCCAATCGTCGCGGTCGGTGGGCCGGCAGCGGCCGGTCCGCGAGAGCGACGGTTGAAGATCTCCGTCCGTGGCGGACGCCACAGGCAACGCTTGGCGACACCCCCGACGGACCCGGCAGGAGTGACCCGGCGGTCCGATCTGCGAGTGACGGCGCCGTGCCAGCAGCGCGCCGAGACGAGCAAAAAGCCGTGAAAAATGCTCGATCCGGCCGAAAAAGGCTCAAGTTTCGGACAATTCGCCCTTTCTTCAACGCGCCGGTTTCGCTAGTATCCCGCCGCCCGTTTAGGGTTCGGGCTCCCACGGCTCGCTCAAACGGTAGACGCGATTTTCGGTCTGTCGCCGCCTACGATCCGGGATGTTCCGGAGAAAGAGGCGTGGCGGATCAAGATTTAACGTCCGCTGAGAGTCGCTCGGCGCAAGTGTTTCTAGGTCGTCGATCGCGGGTGGCGGTGAAGTGCGGTTTCGTGAAACGGAGGCTCGTCGATGAAAGTGTTGCCCAGCAAAAAATTGCGATGGTTCGTCCTCTCGACCTGGGTCGCGATGCTGCCTTTGCACCAGGTGCTGGCGGCAAATCCGCAGACCGTCAATCCCCAGGCGGCGGTCGTGCCGGCGGTGGAAATTCGTGACGTGGCGTTGCAGCCCGGTGGGGTCCTGCACGGCCAGGTCGTGGATCCGCAAGGCGCCGTCTGTTCGCACGCGCCGGTGCGCATCGTTCGGCTCAGCGACCAGACGCCGGTGGCGATCACTCAGACCGATGATCAGGGACGTTTCACCATTCAGGGGCTTAGTGGCGGCGTGTATCGCATCGAAACGCCGGCGGGCGCGTCGGTCTATCGGCTGTGGGCGTCCAACACGGCTCCGCCGTCAGCCATTGCCTCGGCGCTGGTGGTCCAAGGCGACTCGGCGATGCGGGGCAATCTGGGCGGCATCGGCTGGTTCGGCTGGACCTTGATCGGTCTGGGCATTGCCGCGGCGATCGCGATCCCCCTGGCGCTGGACAAGGATAAAAACGACGCCAGTTGAACGCGGCGAAAGACGCCGTCGATCGATGCCGAGCGAACGATTGGGAGATCGACGTTCGTCGACGCTGCCTCGTCGACGCTGCCCTTTGGGCGATGATCGCGCGGACGATCGCGCATCGGCACGATCGCGCACCGGCGTTGGCTTGCGCGGTTGTTCTCCCGCAGCCCAAACACAAACCGTTTTCGTCGGCCCTGTTGGCGAGGGATTCACGTGAGGAAACTACTGACCATTTTTCGTGCAACGAGTGTCGTACTGGCCTGTGCCTCGTGGGTGCTGCCCACGCACGAGCTCGCCGCCGCCCAACCATCGGCGGTCGGCGTTTCCGCTGCGCAGATCGTCGACGTGCGGTTGGACGAACACGGAGCCTTGCACGGGCGACTGGTGGATTCGACGGGGCAGGCCAGCGCAGATCGAACCGTCCTGTTGCAGCAGGCCGGCGGTCCGCCGCTCGCCGCGCAGACCGACGCGAGTGGTAGGTTCCTTCTGCCGCGCGTCGCGCCGGGCGTTCAGCGAGCGATGGCAGGACAGACCGCGATGGTCTGTCGCGTGTGGACCTCGTCGGCCGCGCCGCCGTCGGCCGTTCCCGAGGTGTTGTTGGCCGCCGACTCAAGCGTCGTCCGCGGCCAGCAGCCGTTCAGCGCGATCTTCACCAATCCTTTGTTCGTCGGATTGGTGATCGCGGCGGCTGTTGCGATACCGTTGGCGGTGCACAAATCGCGCGGTGATCGGCCGTCCGGCAGTTGAGCCCGCGATGTGCGACACGGCTGGATCTTCGTTCGCAGTCCTACCTTCTATGGCGAGCTGATGCCCCGATTCAGAACCTTCGAGTCTTGGTTCTCGATTACGTGGCCGGGGATTGCCGGACGTGCGCTGTTGCTGGTAGGCGCGCTGGCGGGATGTGTGGGCTGCAAGAGCACCGCCTATCAGGCCTCGAAGCTGCCTCCGGAACTGATGGCCGAGCGGATCGACGGGCCGCGGAAGGTCGACCTCTCGCGTCTGGCCCGCGGCGCGGTGCGCAGCGAGGCGGTTTGTCCGGGCGACGTGCTCGAGGTGACCATCGCCACGGGGCTGGAGGAGAAAAGCCCGGACAGTTGGCCGTTGCGGGTGTCTGAGGGCGGCGAGGTGAACGTGCCGTTGGTGGGCAATGTCCGCGTGGCCGGGATGCTGCTGCCGGACGCCGAGCAGGTGATCCATCGCGAGTGCATCGCCCGCCGCCTGTATCGGGATCCGCAAGTGTCCGTTCTGTTGCGCACCCGCAAGATGGTTCGGGTCAGCGTCGTAGGCGCCGTCGCCGAGCCGGGGGCGT
This sequence comes from Candidatus Anammoximicrobium sp., assembly GCA_032229885.1. Lineage (GTDB taxonomy): Bacteria > Planctomycetota > Planctomycetia > Pirellulales > Pirellulaceae > Anammoximicrobium. The sequence continues at coordinate 17,516 of JAVYAJ010000239.1, forward strand.
ATGAACTGCCGGCGGTCAGTTGCGATCTGTTGACCGCCCTGATGGCGGCCGGCGGGCTGACGCCGGAGGCCTCGACGATCGTCGAAATCCGCAACATGGCGAATCCTGCCGGAGCGCAGCCCGTGATTCAGACGGTCAGCACGGTGGCTCAGGCCGGGTCCGTGCGGGTCGATCTGGTCGCGGCCGGCCAGGGGCTTAGTCCGGATTACCGGATCGACGACGGCTCGGTGATCATGGTCCGCGAACGCGAACCGAAGACAATCCAGGTCATCGGGCTGGTGCGACGGCCCGACCAACTGACGATCCCGCCCGACAAGGAAGTCCGCCTGTTGGACGCGATCGCGATGGCTGGCGGGCTGACTCTGGAATTGGCGGACAAGGTCCACGTGATCCGCAACCTGGAAACCGTCGATCATCCGGTCGTGATTCAAACTTCGATCCGCGACGCGAAGCGGGGCGGCAATGCGAACCTGATCCTGGCGCCCGGCGACGTGGTAAGCGTCGAAGAAACGCCGCTGACGTTCACCGTCTCGACGATCCAGAACTTCATCCGTTTCGGTTTCTCGGCGGCCATCCCCGGCCTCTGATCTGCACGGGCCCACGACCCATGAACCACGAACTCATCACTCCCGCCGACGAGACCGGCGCGCCCCCGTCGGGAGATACGATCCTGGCGACCATGCGGCTGCTGCGCGTCGTCTGGCACCGGCGAATCTATGTGTACAGCACGCTGGTCGTCGCGCTCTTGCTCGGCGCGCTGTACTACTTTACGGCGAACCGCGTCTACGAGGCGACGGCCCAGTTGCTGATCCTGCAGGCAGGTCCGGAGATGCTGTCGCCCACGATGGCGGGCGGCGTCAATCGCGAGGCCTTGATTCCCACCTACGAACGTCTGTTCAGCAGCGCGGTGGTGCTCGAAGGCGCCATCCAGGAACTGCTCAAGGCGCCCCCTCAAACACGCGTCGATTTCGCCGCCGTTCCTCGCGAAAAATGGGTCGACTTGCTGCGAGCCCGGCTGGCGGCCAGCGCTGTTCGTCGCACCAATGTGATCGAGGTCAGCTATCGGTCGCGGGATCCCAAAGCCGCCGAGGCGGTGGTCGGGGCGGTCGTTCAATCCTATCTCAACTTCATGGAGCGGAATCACAAGAACGTGTCCGCCGAGATCGTCCAGATTCTGGAGAAGGAACGCGCCGAGATCTCGCAGCAGCTCGGCCGCCGCCAACACGACATGCTGACGGTCCAGAAGAAGGTCCGCGATCTGGGCATCTCCGGCAAGCAGGACGTGGTCCACCCGGCCGTCCAACGCGTTCTGCGGCTGAACGAAACGCTGGTCAAGGTCCAGCAGGACCGGCTGCAACTGGAAGCCTCGCTGGCGGCGATTCGCGCGGCGATCCGCGAAGGCAGCGACCTGCGCCAGCATCTGAACGATCTCGAACCATTGATCGGCCGCGAAATGATGCTCAGCGGGATGGGGCTGAACAGCAAAGACACCGAGGTGCGAGCGACGATCGAACGCCAGGTGATGGAGGATCGAGCCAAGCTGAAGACGCTGTTAGAGCATTACGGCGAGGCTCATCCCAAGGTCGTCGAAGTGATGCAGGCGATCCAGACTTCCGACGAGTACTTGCGCAACTACCAGACCTTGGCCGAACAGCGGTTGAAGGGGTGGGACGACCGACGCATGCAGACGCTGCTGGTGTCGATGGTCGAGGAGCGGCTGGCCGGATTGTGGGAACACGAGAATAAACTCAGCCGCCAGTACGCCCAGGCCGAGGAAGAAGCGGTCCAGTTGAACGATCGGATGGCCGAGTTGCGGATGGTCGAACACGACCTGACCCGGCTGCGCAACTTGCACGACGCGCTGCTGACGCGGATCAACAACATCGACATCGGCAAGGATCAATCCGACCTGCGGGTGGCCGTGGTCAGCGAGCCTAAGGCCGCGGGACGTCCTGTTTCGCCCCGGCGAACGCTGATCGGCGCCGCCGCGCTGTTGGGCGGCCTAGCCACCGGCATCGCGCTGGCTTACGTCTTGGACGTGCTCGACGACCGATTCCGTTCGCCCGAAGAACTGCAACAGCAACTGCGCGCTCCCGTGCTGGCCATGATTCGCCAACTGAGCATGTCTCAGGCCAGCGGGCTCCAGGCGCTCCACGTCCATACGGCTCCCGAGTCGGTCGAGAGCGAGGCGTTCCGCACGTTGCGTACGACGCTGGCGTTCTCGGGTCAGGATCTCGAGCGAATCGCGGTCACCAGCACCGAGCCGGGCGACGGGAAGACCACGGTGCTGGCAAACCTCGGCGTCTCGTACGCCCACGCGGGCAAACGGACGCTGCTGATCGATTGCGATCTGCGGCGGCCGGGGCTGACCAAGCTGTTCGAGCTGCGGGCGGCGGGCGGCGTGTCCGAGATCCTCCGCGGCGACGAAGACATCGCCACGATGTGCGACCAGCGGGTGCTGTTGACGGGAATCGACAACCTGGACATCCTTCCGTGCGGCCCCAAACCGTCGAATCCGGCCGAACTGCTCAGCGGCTCGCGGCTGTCCGATCTGTTGGCGTGGGCCGAGTCGTTCTATGACCAGGTGCTGATTGACTGTCCGCCGATCCTGGCCGCCAGCGATGCCGCGATCGTGGGGCGGCTGGTCGACAGCCTGCTGTTGGTCATGCAGCCGGAGAAGAACCACCGCCGTCTGGTCCTGCGCGCCGTCAACGGCCTGGCTTCGATCGGCGTCCAGATCCGCGGGATCGTCGCCAATCGGATCAACGGCGAGAAGAACGCCAGCTACTACGGATACGGCGGGTATGGATATGGCTATGGATACGGATACAGCGAGTCAAACACCGAGCTAGACGTCGAGCGGCAAGATGAGCCGAGCGTCCAGCCGGTCCCCGACAGCGCGCCATCCCGGGCCGACCGCCCGCAGTTGGCCGTGGTCGCCGCCTCCGATGATCCGGACACCGCGTCCAGCGCGGTCCAGGCCCAGCCGCGACCGCGAAACCAAACCAAGCCTCGCCGTGCGGCCTAAACGGGCGCGCAGCCGATCGACATCACTCGCCCTGCGCTGGGGCATATAATTCGGGGCGGCGACACTGCAGGATGACCGCGCGCAGATCGCCCACGGCGACGGGCCGATTGAATCGACCGTACATCTTGTCGCGATCCTCGCGCGGGATGTTGCGTTTCACCGGATCCGGATACGTTCCCTCGCGGCGGACGTCGTCCGGCCACTGGTAGAACTTTGGGCGATTGTCGAGGTCGATCGTGGTCACCACCGGCGGGTTGGCGACGCCGAATTGCGAGGCCGCCATGACGACGCCCCACGGATCCATGATGTACGTCCGATGGTCGCATTCGGCGCCGCGGCCGCCGGCGCGCAGCAAATAGTAGCCGTTGTCGACGCACCGATGCCCGTCGCGCAGACGGATGGACTCGCTGTACGGCCCGGCGTCCTGCGTGGACAGCAACATCAGATCGACCTGATGCAAGGCGGCGACGCGGTCGATCTCGTGCCGCGCTACGTCCAGGCAGATCTTGGTGCAGATGCGGCCAAAGTCCAAGTCGAAGATTCCGACCCGATCGCCCGCGCGATAATACTTCGACTCGCGCGGCGTGGTTTGAGCGATCTTGGTGTATCGCCCCACCTCCTGTCCTTCGCGATCGTACACGATCGATTCATTGAAGCCTCGCTCCAGCTCGCCGGCGATCACCACGTTCATGTGATTCCGCTTGGCCGCCTCGGCGATCTGGGCCAACCGCTGGCGGTTGCGCGCGCGAAACTCATCGACCTGCGCGTCGTTGTTGTACCAGACGTATTCCCACAGACAGACGATATCGCATTCCTGGCGGCCACAGGCGTCCAGCTTGGCGATCAGACTCTCGAAGTTCGTGTCGCACTCGATGACCGCCGCGCGAATCACTCGCCGCTCGGCCTTTCGCGGCGGCGTTGGCAGGGTGGGCGCCGTAATGGACACGAACATCCCGCTGGTGTCATAGCCGCCGTCGCGCGGAGCGCCGGTCAGATGCGCGGCCGGAACGATCGCCAACGCCACGCCGCCGGCATGGCCCGAGTCGGCCAGCGTGTGGCCGTCCCGGGCCAGGTATTGGGCTCGCCCCAGCGGCCAAGACGCCGTCCACGAGAAACGGTCAGCGTACCCGCCATAGCCGTGTCGGCCGGCGTACTGGGCAACCGCGTATTGCAGGCCGTTTTGGACCGCGCGGCCGCGCAAAGCGAAGCTGAACAAGTGTTCGTCGCGGCAGGCGAACGGCTTGGTCGACCACACCACCAGCGACGCGCCGCGGCGGGCCAACACCGTGTCGATCTCCGGAAAGTAGTGATCGGATCCGATCTTCATCCCGATCGCGCCAAAGTCAGTTGCGAACACGGGCAGTTCGTCGCCCAACGCCAAGTCGTCTTCGTCGGGCAAGCGATGCGATTTGCGATATTTGCCCACGATCTTTCCCTGGCGATCGCAGAGGAACGACGTGACATACACACGATCGCCGTCCTGTTCGCGCAGGTTGCCGACCACGTACATCCGATGCCGCGCAGCCCGCTGGGCGATCTGCGTCGATGTCGGGCCGGGAATCGGCTCGGGCGGCTGGTCGACGCATTCCTCAGGCAGACAGGCCAGATCCGCGCCCAGCAAGCCGGCCTCGTCCAGCGCCGCCAGGGTCGCGTCGAGCGTTCGGCTGCCCTCATCCCAAACCAGCGAGATCGGAGCGACGCGAACGCGCCGGATCCGTCGCGCCAATCGCTCGCTGTGGATCGCATTGGCCGCGCCTTGGCCGCCCGTCACAACCACCTCGTCGACCGTCAGTTCGATCGGCGATCCCGAGGTCGTATCGACGGCCAGGATGATCGACTGCAGCCAGCCGTCGCTGGCTCGCCGCCCGCCCTGTTCGCACCAATCGCTCAAATGGTCGTATGCCCGCTCGAGCCGGATCTCCTGCCACTCGGGCGAGACGTCGACGCTGGGTCCATGATAGATGAACCCGAACGGCGAGAGGCCGATCTTGAGCGACGCGCGGACGTTCGTCCGCAACCGCAACGACACCGCCTTCAGTTCGGGGACCAGCGGTACGGGATCCGGCAGCCGGAACGCCCAATAGGCCAGCCGGTTCGCTCCGTCGGGCGCAAAATTCGCGCGCAACACCGCCGAGGCGGCATCTCCGAGGCCGGCCTCGACGTGGGCCGTCCATTCGGCGGCGGTAGGCATGTCGCCCCAGATATGCTCGAACGGTGCGCGGTCGAATGGGCGATCAAACGATTCGCGAAAGATCTCCTCGTCCGTCGCATCCGCGACCCCAACGCCCAGGCTGAGACAGACGATCCCGCAAAACAGGCATCCGATGTTCATTCCCTTTCTCCCAATGGACGACGGCTATATGCGGCCGACCCATGCGGCCCGACTCATGCAGCCCGACCGCTTTCGAGGCTTACGGTCTTGCGTCTCGCGGCCTGGGTTGGCTCGGTGTTACGTGCTCGGAACGAATCTCGATGGCCCGATCGTTGGGTTGGTTGGGGCCGGGCGTGCTGCGGCCGTTGCGCACCAGACGTTCGAGCAACTGCGTCAGCTCTTGGACACGCGCCGGCTCGCGATCTTGGACGTTGTGACGTTCGCCCAGGTCTTCGTCCAGATTGAACAGTTGAACCGGCGGCAGGCCGGCAGCCTGTTTGGCGCCGGGACGCGGCGCGCTCCAGCCGCCCGAGTCGGGGCACAAGGCCAACTTCCACGGGCCGCGACGAATGGCGAACGAGCCGTTGATCGAGTGCGACACCAGATGATCGCGGCCTCCCTGGCCGCCGCGCAGCGCGCCCAGAAAGCTGATGCTGTCCTCGCCCGCGTCATCCGGCAGCGGACGTCCACTGAACTCGGCCAGCGTGGCCAGGACATCGGTCATGCAGACGAGCTGCGGGCTCACGCTGCCGGCCCGAACCACGCCGGGCCAGCGCGCGACCAGCGGCACGCGATGCCCGCCTTCGAAAATGTCGGCCTTGTGGCCGCGCAACGGGCCGCTGGGATGATGGCCGTGCGCGGCGAGCTTGTCGAACTGGGCCTCCGGCGAGCAGCCGTTGTCGCTGGCGAACAGTACGAGCGTGTTGTCCGTCAACTGGCAGCGGCCCAGCGTCGCCAGGATCTCGCCCACTGCCGCGTCGGTCTGCATGACGAAATCGGCATACGGCGTGATCCCACTGCGACCCTGCCAGGCAGGTGTCGGCAGGATCGGAGTGTGAGGCGAAGCAAACGGCACGTACAGGAAGAATGGCTGCCCGGCCCGCGCGTCCGCGGCGCAACGGTCGATGAACTCGCACGACTTGCGGACGATCGTCGGCAAAACATCCATCGCGTCGAAGTCGGGAGCGGCAGGCCCCTGCCGCGTTCGGCGGGTCGAGGCCGCGCCGTGCATCATCGGAAAGCTGCGATCCTCCGTCGGCAACGACGCCACGCGATCGTTCTCGATGAACGTGTACGGCACCATGTCCAGCGACGCGCTGATGCCGTAGAAATAGTCGAACCCGACGCTGTTCGGGCCGTTGGCGATCGGCCGATCATAGGCGACGTTGAACACCTGTTCGCGCGGTTCGATGCTCAGCTCGGACACCTGTTTGCCCGGCTTGACCGCCCAATCCATGCCCAAGTGCCATTTTCCGACACAGGCCGTCCGATAGCCCTGCTGTTTGAGCCAGGACGCCACCGTCGTTCGCGAGGGCGCGATCAGGTGCGGGCTCAGCCCGCCCAGCACGCCGCGTCCGAGCCTCGAACGCCAGTTGTATCGTCCGGTCAACAATCCGTACCGCGACGGCGAACAGACGGACGAACTGGTGTGCGCGTCGGTGAATCGCATTCCCTCGGTGGCCAGCCGATCCACGTGCGGCGTCGGGACCTTTCCGCCGTAACACTGGATGTCGCCCCAGCCCAAGTCGTCGGCAAACAGGATGACGATGTTCGGCGCGGTTCGAGATTCGGCACACAAACCGTGCCTCTCCGAGGCCGTCGCCAAACCAAAGGCAAGGCTGACCAGCGCCAATGCCGCGAGTCGATGCCGCGTTTGACGAGACGAACCACGGTTGGAGGCAAACCGAGCGGCACAGGAAGGAGACATCATCAAGGCGCCTCAATCATGCTAGAGTCGAGCGTCGGTCGTCACGAGCGCGCCGCAAGCGAGTGCGCGCCCCCCCATGGCGCCTCGGCCGCCGCGCCGTCAAAAAGGGTCGCGTTCGGTGCGTCGCAAACCGCGCAATTGTCCGGTAACGCCCGACACGCCGCCTTCGTCTGCATTACGATGTGGCCGCGGCATCCTGCCGCAGATCCTGACAGACGTCACCTTCGCGTCCGCGGTACGACGATTGTCGCCGACTTGATCCACTCTGGTCTACATGGCGACGATCGTGCCCGCTGCACGAGCCGACCGAAGGCAGGCGTCCAGGACCTGTTGGGTCTTGAGCGCGATCTGGCCCCAATGCGGATCGGTCTTGCCCGCCAGCACTAGACCGGCAAAACGCCGAAACATGTTGGCCTCCTGCGAGCTTTCGTGTCCGTTGCCGTATTCCGACACCGCGATGCGCCGGGTGTGTTCTTCCATATTGAAATCGCAACCGCGGATATTGAAAACCGGATTTTGCACCTCGAACGCGACTTCGCTGCCGAAATGGGGGAGCACAAAGTCGGGGATGTACAACGATCCCTCGCGGCCGCTGACGTGCGCCCACTGCTCGTTCGCGGCTCGAAACGAACAGTACAGACTGGCAGACACCCCGTCCGGATAGAGTAATTCGGCGGAAAAATCGGTCGGGACTGGCGCCGGACTGTCGCTGCGGCGGTATTCGCCGAGCATGTGTCCGCGCACCTGCGCCGGCAGTTGCCAATTCATCGCCCACAGGATGAAGCTGATGTTGTACCATCCGAGGTCGCCCAGACACCCCAGCGGTTCCAACTCGCTATGCATCCGGATGTCGCGCTCGAAGAACTCGTCGGAGCAGGGAAAGGCGAAATGCGAGCCAATTCGTCGGATCGCACCAATGCTCTGGCCGTCGTCGAGAACCTCGCGGATGCGCTCCAAGCGGCGGCTGTGCTGAAACATCACGCCGTCCATGAATTGGACTCCGTTGCGCTCGCAGGCCGCGAGGATCTCGCGGACATCGTCGGCGGTCGCCCCGACGGGTTTTTCGACCAACACGTGCTTGCCGGCTTCGGCGACTCGGATCGCCCAGGGCTTGCGGACAACCGTCGGCAAGGGCAGGTACACGGCGTCGACAGTGTCCAACGACAGCAACTCGTCGTAGCTGGCGCACGCCCGGGGAGGCGGATCGAAAGGCGCCTGGCTCTGGCACTGCGCCACGAACTGGCGGCACTTTTCCGCATCCCGGCTAGCCACGGCCGTCAACACGCAGTTGGACGCGTTGCGGATGGCCTGCCAGTTCTTGTGGGCAATCCCGGCCGCGCCCAAAATCCCCCAACGACAGATCGCTTGGCTCATGTCTTGTTCTTTCGCTCCTGACTTTCTCCGTTTGCTCCTGCATCATCGCAGGGGCGGCGCGCCGCCGCGCCCAGCGCACGCATCGCGACGACACGTGCGATCCCTACGCCGCCGGGCCGCTTGGCGCGCCCGAACGCAGTCCCTTGTTCGCCAAACGGGCAACTCTCGGGTCGCGGCACATCCCCTGCTAAACCGGGCAGCGAGTTCCGGCGTGTCCAGCGGAGGACCGTCGCATCGCGCGCAACGAGCGCACGCACGGACGATCTGCGGCGGGACGCCGCAGCCACACGCGCGTGCGTGCACTTGCGCCATCGGATTCGCTGCGCGCGGTCACGTCTGTCGGGCAGCTATTTCCACAGTTCGCCAATTGCACGAAGGCTGCGTTCGACCAACGCTTGGCCGCCCTCGGGGCCGACGCGCGAGCTCTGGATCACCGCTCCGTAACCGCCGCCGTGCGCCGCGCGCTCGCTGGGCAGATATCCGCCCGATCCGAGGGTGAGCTGCAGAACCAGCGTATGCACAGCAGGGCTGCGGGCTTTGATCTGGACGCCAAAGTCGGTGTACAGCTCGAACGGGTTCGTGACGATCGCCACGTCTCCCAGCCGCAGCGCGTGCATCTCCATCTGGTAATCGCCCTCGGTCCCCGCCTGTTGCGCTTCGTAGCGATCGACCACGCCCTGATGCCAACGGTAGTTCCATCGTTGAGCGGGAACGTCGATGAACTTGGCTGCCTGCTCGCGAGCTTCGGCCACTTCGGCTTCGGTCACTTGGCGATGCGGCAAGGCAATTTGGTGAACCGTATGCGCGAACGCGACATCGGTGTGGGTATCCTTGGCCGCCTGTTCGAACGCCTCCTCCCAGCCGTCGACGATCCGCCGGGCCACTTCTTCCAGCCGTGTCAGCCCGCGCAGCTTGCGCATCCGCTCTTCGGCGGCCTTGTTGTACATCAGATGCGAAGTGTGGTCGCCCGCGGCGCCCGGCCAGCCAAGTATCAGCAAATCCTGACCATGCCGCTCGCGCAGGGTCTCGCGGGTCGGATGCCAAAAGTCCGCGTGGATCGCTAGACCGCCCTCGGCTTCCTGCGAGGGGCACCCAATGTTGATGGCGGTGGCGATCAGTCGATCGCTCTTGTCCCAAAAGAACAACACCTCCAGATCATGGTCCTCGTAGCCCTCGATGGCGCGGAACTCCGGCTTGTTCGTCGCGCCGTACATCGCGGCGGAACCGTTCGCATAGACCGCGCGGCGATTTTGGGCCACGACCGCCTGCCCCATTCCCCAGCCGATCTTGCCGGGCTGGCGTTTCTGCCAGGCGTCGACGGCGCATTGGCCGACCTGCGCGGCGAGAAACTCGACGTATTCCGAAGGCCTCATGAAATCGCCGCTGTCGGGCAACGTATAGCGTCCCTCGAGCGTCACGGGCGCGTTGTGCGTGTGCGTGGCGCTGATGACCAGCTTGCCGACGTCGAAATCGTCCAGCCGCGGCTTGACCCACTCGCGAATCTTCTCGGTGACGCCATCTCGGATGGCCACGAGGTCGCACGAGACGAGAATCGCCTGGTCGAGCCGCTTGTCGCCGTCGCGCGATTCGAGCGCCAACGCGGTCGCGGTCACCGGCGACTCGACCTTGTTCGACATTCGCAGGCCGCGGTGGCCGTCGAGCGGGACCGATTTGTCCGGGGTGATGCTCGTGGTCGCTCCCCCGATCCAAAGCTCGGCGGCCGGCGCCGTGGCCGCACTCAGAAAGACCGCTAGAAGACCGCTTGCTGCAAGTCTCATCCTAGATCTCCTCCATCGGGCTCAATCAGTAATCGGGCTCGGTCATTGCCTTTCCCGGGCGCCGCGTCCCATGCACGATGCCGCCTGCCGGACGCGCGGGGTCCGTGGCAAATCGCTAGTCTCGCGTTCCGCCTGCCGTCCTGTCCGCTGGCATCCACCTTCGCAAGCCGCGGCGCGCGCTCGAGCCCAGGGCGACCGGGAACCTCATTCTGGACCGTCGCTTGCTGGGCGTCAACTTGTCGCCTGGCGCGGACCGGCTGCTTTCTCGGGTCGTCGGGCGAACCCGCCGCCGCGCCGGCGAGAACGAAAACGAGATTTCCCTGGATTTCCGTTGGGCTGCGGCAATACCATTCTTGAGACTCGGTATCTATAATCCAAAAAAGTCGCCGGGCATCACGCGCCGGGACGCAACGGCCGGCGCGTTCAAGCCGGACGGCATGTCCAACCCAACCGTTCACGCACCCCTCCGAAGTGGTCCAGATGAATACAACGTCCTTGAGAGAACCGGCGCTCGCGCCCATCGAAGAAGACCTGCCGGGATCCGGTTTGCAGACAACCAAAATGCCCGGACACTGGCTGTTGGCCCGTCTGGGGAAAAAAGTCCTTCGGCCGGGCGGCGCGGCGATGACCGAGCAGATGATGGACGCCTTGGCCATCACCGGCGATGATCATGTCGTGGAGTTCGCGCCTGGCTTGGGCGCCACGGCCGAAATCGCCTTGAAAAAAAGGCCGGCCTCGTATACGGCCGTGGACCGAGACGAGTCGGCGGTGACGCGACTGTGCAAAAAATACGGCGGCAGCAAATGCAGATTCCAGGTGGGGACGGCAGAAAACAACGGGCTGCCGAACGCCGCGGCGACGGTCGTGTACTGCGAAGCGATGCTGACGATGCAGACCGCGGACGTCAAGCGGCGGATCGTGAACGAGGCGGCCCGTTTGCTCAGGCCGGGCGGGCGGTATGGAATCCACGAAATGAGCTTGGTGCCAGACGAGGTGGATGAGAGTGTCGCCCAGGAAGTGTCCAAAGCCTTGGGCGGCGCCATCCACGTGGGCGTGCGGCCGTTGCGAGTCTCGGAATGGCGCGCGTTGCTCGCGCAAGCGGGCTTGGAGGTCGCGGCCGAATACCGAGCGCCCATGGATCTGCTGGAACCGAGACGATTGATCGCGGACGAGGGACTCGATGGCGCGATCCAGATCTTATGGAGAGCGCTCAACGACGAACACGCCCTCGCGCGGGTTCTCGAGATGCGTTCGGTCTTTCGCAAATACAAGCAGCACTTGGGATCAATCTGTCTGGTCGCTCGGAAACAGTAGCGTGCGGCCCAGGCGCGGACTTCTGCGGTCCGGCGCGCTGCTGGGAACCGCGGCGGACGCGACATTCGTAGACTCGCTCGTAGCGTCCGCCGCACGCTTAGACGATGCCTTGCTCGTCCGGCTGGTTCGTGATCCGGACTGAGGACAAGCGCTGCACAACCTCGGCCATGGTGGGGCGTTCGCCGGGGACGCGGGCCAGCATGGCCTTCAACAGATCTCGGTACGGCGTGGGCACTCGAGGCGCTAGACGCGCGCCCAGATCTTGGGTCTGGAGCCGCGCGAGGATCGTTCCCAACGAAGTGTCCGACAGGGCTTTTTGGCCGCTCAGCATCTCGAACAGGATCAAGCCAAACGCAAATACGTCACTGGCCGTCGTCGCCCGCTGGCCGGCGGCTTGTTCGGGCGACATGTACGCGGGCGTTCCCTGAATGCCGCTTTCCCGGCCAGCGAGGCTCTCGTCGGCGGCAAGCGTTTCATCGAGGCCGGGGCCTCGAGTCAGGCCGGCCTTGATTGCGCAGGGGGCGCTCTCCGAACGTCGATCGACGCCTGCGGACCGGCGGGCAGGCCGAGCGCCGGCAAGCCCGAAATCGAGCACTTTGGCGATGCCATCCGTCGTCACAACGACGTTGGCCGGTTTCAGGTCGCCATGCACGATTTGGCGGGCGTGCGCGGCGGCGACGCCAGACGCGATTTCTATCTCCAATTGCCGCGCTATCGGCGCTGTTAGCCCGCTGCCAATCAGTTGGGCCAACGTGTGCCCGGCGAGATACTCCATCACGATCAGCGGCAGTCCGTCCTCCTCTTCCACAGCATAAACCGTGCACACGTTCGGATGGTTGACCCGGGCCGCCGCGCGGGCTTCGGCCAGGGCGGCGCTGCGCGCTTCGAATACGGTGCGTCGAAGCACCTTCAACGCGACCTTTCGTTCCAAGCGCAGATCCCACGCGGCGAACACGCTTCCGAACGCGCCGCCGCCGATCAGCTTTTGGATTCGATAGTGGCCGAGAATGCGGCCCGGCTGCAGGGCACGCTCAGGATCGATCGTGCCGTCGGCCGAGGTCCAACTAGCCGGACACAATGCGCCCGTCTGCAGAGCGTCGAGCACGCGGAGCACTTCGTCGGGACTTCGTCCGACGTTCAAGTTGTGGATGACCGCGTACTGTAGCACGCCCTGGGGATCGACGAGAAACAGCCCGCGGTTCGAAACTTGCTTGTCGTCAACCCATACGCCGTAGGCCCGTGCCGTCGCCCCGTCCGGATCGGAAGCCAAGGGAAAACGGAGCGGCCCCAATCCACCGTTGACGGGCGAGGTCCGCAGCCACTCGCGGTGCAGATCGATCGAATCGACGCTGATGCCGAGGAGATCGCAGCCACGCTGCCGAAACTCGGGTTCGCGATCACTGAACGCGGTCAGTTCGGTCGGACACACAAACGAAAAATCGCGCGGATAAAACAGCATCAGCAACCACCGGCCCGCGTGCGACTCGAGATCGGTCGAACGACGCCGCTCGTCTTGCGCATCGACGCAAGCCAGTGAAAAGGCCGGTGCGACGCGCCCGACTCTGACGATCTCCATTTCCAACGACTCCTCGATAGCCCGACGCGTTACTCGATGACGTGCGAAGCTACGCAAGTGCTGTGCTGTGCTGCGGTGTGTGGCGGGTGACGATCGAATGAACGTCAAATCCTGGACGCCGAAAAAAACGAGCTCCGTCTGGGGCTAAGCCAACGGCGTCTCGTTTCCCTGGCGCCGCTCGATGGCGCCCCTCGATGCCGTCCCCCTCGATGGCGTCCCCGCATCTTAGAACCTTGTCTTAACGCGGGCCAGTGCCCGCCACCCAAGAATCTGTTTGGCCGAAGGCCTCCGATCACCGTAGCCTGGGGCAACGCCCCAGGACTGGCGCCGCGCGCG
>JAVYAJ010000240.1:0-13589 GCA_032229885.1 Candidatus Anammoximicrobium sp.
CCGAAGGCCATATTCATCTGGGCCACGGTGACACGTTGATGTTGGCCTTCGGCCAACACGCTTCCTGTCGTCTGCGCTGCGCAACAGTCATGCAATACCAATTCCACCTAGCGCGGGCCAGTGCCAGCAACCCGAAAGTGTAGTGTGCAGGCCAGTGTACAAGATGCGCGCATGATACGGAGTAAGGCTCTAACGCTTTTTCCCGACGCGATCTGGCCGTTGCGAGCGCCAGACCGGCAACCTCGATTTCGGATACGGCGGCCGCACGCGCTGCGTTCATTCGCCCCGGCTCGTGATGTTTCCGTTTGACGAAACGCCGGGCCCACAGTGCGTCGCCAGTCGGCGCGGGGGGGAACCCCATAGCTCGTCGCGCGTTTTCAAACTGCGACGCGGCTCGCTGGTCCGCCCGCCGAGGAAGCGCGTCGTCCGCGCAAGGCCCGCCGGCCGCTCACTCCGTTCAACGGGCAACGACGTCGATGGTTTTCACTCGAGCGAGGACGTCGTTTGGCAGCGTGATTTGACCGTGCACGGTCAGCGACCTGGCAATGGTGATGTAAGGGATATGATAGCCCACGCCGCTATAATGGAGGAAGAAAGGCGAAACAAAGACGGTTTGCGGCGCGTCGCCCAACTGCTGGTGATTGGCCCCGAGGCCCGGTGCCCAGGGGCCGAGAGGCAGCGCGGTCGTGGCGATCTCTTGTCCATCCTCATCGCACAATCGCAGATCGATCGTCATCCCGGAAGGAGGCAACGCGAGGCGATCCGCGAGGATGAACCAGCGCCAATTGGGACCTTCGGAAAGCTGGACGATCGTACCGACAGGTCCCTCCGGCATCCGTGGTTGCGGTCGCTGCTTGCGCTTGGGGTAGAGCGAAAACGCGAAGTGCGGCGCAGGTGGCGACAGGGCGTCGACTCGCTCCATGACGAGCGCGCGGATCGTTCCAAAGTCGGCGTCGAGAACGGAGAAACTCTCCGCCTGAGGGCTCGGCTCGCGCGACGACCCGGCGGCAAAGGCCGTGAATCCGCCTGCCGACGCGCTCGGCCCGCTGAGAAATTCACGTTTCATGCGGTCCTTCGCTGCCGGTTGCCAGGCCGCGGGAAGCGTCCGCGTCGTGGCGGAAACGGTCCCCTTGTGTTCTGTCAGACATCTGAAAATTTGGATCAGCCGATCTTGGACGGCCGCACATCGAGAGGCGTTGATGCGAATTGTCAGCTCGACGTCGATCCCTGTGCGCGTGTCCGCCGGTGCGGCAACGGTCGGCTTTCGCTTGCATTGCAGGTCGATCAGCCTGCTGGGGATCAGGTCGAGCGTGGCTCGCAACAGGGCCTGTGCATTTCTCTTCCGTTCCAATTGCGTCATTGCTTCGGGGTAGAGTCCGTTCACGCCGATGGACATCGATTCGGCGCGTCCGCACGCCACCATGAGGCGATCTCGTCGGACGGTGGCGCAAATGCGCCGTCGAATCAGGCCATTCTCGACCCGCGCGTCCTCGAGTTCTTCATAAGCCTCAATGTAACCGTCGCTGAACGTCAGAATGCGCTCCATCACCAGCCGGTCGTTCTCGATGCGGCTCTCGGCGTTGACGATCGTTCCCGCGATATTCTCGACGGCCTTGCGAAAACAATCCTGCAGAGCCTGTTCGGGCGTTGTTCCGAACCCCACGACAACGACCTGCCGCGCACCTCGATCGTCGGGGACGCGCACGTTCGTCCGCCCGACGGTGCGCGCCGTGCTTCGAGCGATCGTCCGCGGTTGGGTGTTGACGGTCGAGCTCTCGCGAGCTTCGGTTCGCGTCGCTTCGTCGAGCTCGATCGGGCCGTCGCGGCTGCCGACATAGGAAGCGTGCCAGTCGCCGGAAAGGGGCCACGGGTCGAGCGCGTCGGACGCGGACGTGATGCCTCGAACCGCCGTCCGCGCTCCGGACGCGGCCTTGCGCGTCCGCACATACTGGCGGTCGGCCGAGCTGAGGTTCTCTAGGCTTACCACAATCGTGGCGCCATCACGTTTTTCGAGAAGGACCCGTCCGTCACGAAGCTCGACGAACGCCGCCTCGGTGCGATATCTCCCGGTGTGATCGGTCCAAGTACGGAGATCGGCGCGGTCGGGCGCCGGTCGGGCGGCAAACGCGACGACGCACACGCCGACGACGCACACGCCGACGACGCACACGCCGACGATGCACACGCCGACGATGCACACGCCGACGATGCACACGCCGACGATGGCCAGCAGCCCATCGGCGCAGCGAACGGCGCGTCTGAAATCGCGTCTTCCTCGGATCATGATGACCAGCCTCGACCGATGCGCCCAGGGAGGTGTGATCAGGGATGTACCGCCGACGCGATCACCAGTCCGAGCGAAATGATGACGGATCCTAGGATGATCGCGATCGGGATGTTCCCTTGGTTGATCAGCTCCCACTCGTCGACTTTGCGAGTGGAAACCGTGAACATTTTCAAGGTGATGATGATCCCCAGCCCCATCGACACGGAACCCACAATCGCCCAACCGAAGGTGATCAAGTACGCCGTAAAAATCTCTGGCACGATGGTCTCCTCTGCGAACGTGTTCCACAACGGTCCCGGATCCTGTCTCGTCCGTGCACCGTTCTCGGCCGACATCCCGCGCCGACCTGTTTTGCACGCATGGACGAGCGGACGCGCCCGTCGACGTCTCTCGCGCATCGCGCCAGGACTCGTCTCTACGAGATCATCGCGCGACACGCATCAGACGCCTGGCGTCGCCCGCGCGGCGGTTATTCCGACGCTCAGCCTGGACGACAGGTTAAAGTTCGTTCGGCACGATGTTTCCGGCTTGGTCGAAGACCGCGCCGAGCGCTAGATAGAATACATCGCCCTCCTTGGATTTCCAACGTCCGACGACGGGCATGCTGCGGACGATGCCCTGGGCCTTGGCCTCGGTGATCTCCAAGATCTGGACAATGTTCTTCCCTGTCTCGACGCCGTCTGAATTGACGAGGATGGTCTCTTCCGCCGACTTGACCGAACGGTAGACTCGAACCCCAGCCTGTTCTTGAACAAAGTAGGCCAGCGCCTTGGTCCGACACACGGTTTCTGCCCGCAGTCTCTCGCGCGCGGAATTGTCCGCCAACGCGGTCGACGCCGTCACCAAGACCAGCGAATGCCCCGTCGGCAGCCTGATTGCCTTGACCCCAGCGCTCTCCATCAGCAACGGATTCGCCAAAAAGCAGCGCTCGTAGGTCTTGTCGAGGAGAACCTCGGAGAATCGCTCAACGACGGACGGATCGGCGCCGAACAAAAGAACGGGGACTAGTAGCAGATGGGTCACTCGTTTCGCCCTGCCTTGGTGTTTGCCTGTCGTCGTTCGTAGCGTGTGACGGCTGACTTCAGCTCATCGACGAGGTCCACGCTCGCCTGGTTCAGCCCCGAGCGCAGTTCGCGCTGCTCGACGGCCAGCAGCAACAAATCGCCGCTGATCTGGGCGTCGAGCGCGCGGAACGCTCGGTCGGCGCGCTCTTCGAGACTCACGATGGCCCGATAGAACTCGTCGGCTCCGAGCGGCTGGTCCGCCAGCGCGTGCCCTTCGTCGGCCAGCGTCTCGCGAAGCTGAAAAATGGTGTCGCCGTAATCTGCCTTGCGGTTGAGAAAGTCGGCGATGCTCGTGTCGACTGTCACTCCCGCCTCGCCTGGGCGCGCCGCTTGGCGAGGCCGCCGGCCAGGCCGCACCGCGGTGTCCGACGTCCGGTGGCTCGGCGCGAAGCCCTGCCCGTCGCCCTTGGATACTGACGCGTTGGCTCGCGAAATGACGACCACCGCATGAAAGGCGTCGCCGGTCGTCTGACTGTTTTGGATGCTCGCGCCTTGGATCGTGAGCACGTCGGCTTTCAGGTACCGGCCGAGGGCCTGTGCGGCGTATATCTGGCCCTTTGCGCGGTTCAACGCCTGGTTCGTCGCGGGGTCAAAGGCCTTTACCGCCAGCATCTCGACTGCGATCCGGTACGTTTCGCCGGATACGGACACCGTGGCGATGACATTCCGCACGCCGCCGAGCCGGAACACCTGATCTTTGGCAGCGACAGTCAAGCCGCACGCGCAGGCCGCCACGAGGACGACCGAAACACGGATGTCAGCGACGCCATACCGGCGGACAACCCACATGGTCGAGTTCCTCGCTTTCCGTGGCGTTACGCAGCGCCAGCCAGCACACGACGACGCGCGGTGCGGACCGGACGCGCCGCGCGGTCGCCCTCAGCCGGACACAGCGCCGAGTCGCCAGCCCGCGGCTAGGCTCAACAGGACGTTCCGATGTCAGATACGCTCGATCAGATGTACTCACGCAAAGACGCAAAGACGCCCTGGACCAGAACTCTGCCTCTCTGCGGCTTTCTGCCTTTGCGTGAGCCCGTTCCCATCATTCGAGAAAGCGATCCGCGTTCAATGTTCAGTTGAGGAAGCCTTCGGCCGCGGGCGAGGTGACCTTTTGGCTACGGAGCTTGCCCGTATCCATGACCGGTTTGCCGGCCGGTCGTTCGGCGAGCCCCGGATCCTGTGTCGCCGTGTCCTTGGCCGACCTGGCGTTGGCCAAGCTCCAGCCGTAGACCGCCGTGTAT
Organism: Candidatus Anammoximicrobium sp.; assembly: GCA_032229885.1. Lineage (GTDB taxonomy): Bacteria > Planctomycetota > Planctomycetia > Pirellulales > Pirellulaceae > Anammoximicrobium. The sequence continues at coordinate 4,593 of JAVYAJ010000240.1, forward strand.
TCCCGCGTCTCGGTGTTCACATCGGTGTGTAGGAGCGTCAGACCGCGGACGAGCCCGGCGGCAAACGTTTTGTATTCCACGCTGTTCTTTTCGATCGCCTTTCCCGCTTCGGCCCGCGCTTCCTGGTCCGCGGTCGCCCCGCCCGAAAGAAAGATGGTCGTTTCATCGTTCTGGCTGCGGCGGATCTCGACGTATTCGCCCAGCCATTTGGCGAACTCGGCCTTGGCGCCTAACTCGGCTCGCTCGCGAGCCACTTCTTTTCCTTTCGCCGCGCCCAGCACCAAGCTGAGTCGAGATTGGCCGACCACGATCAGGCTCTGCACACGGCCACGGTTGTCCTTCTTGACGTTGTGGACGCCCGGGCCGAGCTCGACGAGTTGGTCCATTTTCTCCTGGATCGAGCTCGTGCTCGATGAAGCGCTGTCGGCGCTATCACTCGCCCGGACAGCCGTCAGGCCGAAAACGAACATCAGAGACCCTGCGACCACGGAGAGACTGAGAGACTTGTTCATAGCACGCCCCTGTTGAAATGCGTTGACGAGAATAGATGTTGCGCCCCGCGCCATCGTCCGATGGTTCGCTGCAGTCCGCTGACATTGCCCACGCTGATCGGCCCGTCGCCATGATGCGGCGGCGCCGTTCGTTCACGCCCCGGCGGGCTGCGATTCCTGTCATGCCCGGTGTGAATCCCGACGCCTCTGATTCAGCCTCTCAGCCTCACGACGGCGGATCCCCAACAAGTATGGTGACGAGGATGGTCGAATCTGTCAAGTATACGCCCCACGTAGAGGTTAGCACCGTTCGAGAAACAACCGACGCACTTTCGGCCGTCCTCGCCCTGGCCTGTTCCCGAAAGGGCGGGCGGACATCGGACATTTATTTCTCGAACGGTGCTTAGCTCGCTAGCCGGCCTCTCGGCGTCCGCGTGCGTACCCCCAAACAGTTCGCCGTGACGTCGCACGCGAGCCCCGTGGAGCGATTCGGATGCGCCGGGCGGCGCGCGTCGGCAGCCGTGCGGTGGGCGGCCGTGCGGTAGGCAGCCGTTGCCGTGCGGGTGACGGTGCTCTACCCGCCGTCCGGTCCTGTCGCGTGCCCGTTCTGATAAGATCAGCTTGTCGGACGCCGAGGCGCACGGGGGGGGTTGCGGTCGCACAGGTGGAATGATGGTCAAGTCGCACAAGTCGAGAATCCGCGCATGGTCTGCCGCAATCGGGCTGTCGCCGAGGGACTTCAGACCTAGCGCAGAATGCAGACACCGGATGTCGCCGCACCGTCGGCCGCGGGTTCGGCCGCGGGTTCGGCCGCGGGTTCGGTCGATGTATCGCCGCACGAGCGTCGCGCGACGATGCTCCGCCGTGCTGAAAGTCGGACTGGGATTGCTTGGATCATTGATCCTCGGCGCCGCGAGTGCGGGCGAGGCCAGCGCGGCGCCGGAGGCCGCATCGCCGACGACAATCCGATGCGCGGTCGAATCGTCGTTCGTCGAGCTCGAGGAACAGACGCCTTTCGAGGTGACGGTCTCGTGGTCGCTGCCCGCGGCCGCCGGTCAGGTCCGTCTGAACTGCGAGCTCAAGGGCGACGGCGTCGATGTCTTTCAGGCCAGACGCCCGCTGGTGGCCGGCCAAGGGCGACAGCGACTGCGGTTCACGGCCCTGCGCCGCGACGAATCGAAGCACATGGTGCTGGCCTGTTGGCTGGGGACCGACTGGCGGGATCCCCTGGCGCCGATCCACGTGACCGAGCCGATTGCGATCCTGTCGCGCGACGAAGCCGCCAAGCTGCGCGCGGATCGGGCCGCCGCGGACGAGATTTTGCAGCGGGTTGACTGGCAGGCCGACCCGCGAGGCAACGTCGGCTTGCTCGATGCCGCTTGGCCCGGACAGAATCACGCGGTGATCCACGCCCTGGCAACCAGGCTGCGCCGAACGAATTGTCGGCTCAGCCTGCTCGACGCGCAAGCGTTTCTCAATCCGTTCGTGGTCAGCCCCGAGCGGTTCGATGTGCTGATCGTGACCGGCGGGCGTGAGCTGCCCGTCGAAACCGCGCGGGTCTTGGCGCGGTTTCTCGAAGCGCGAGGGAACCTGATCGCCATCGGGACTCCGCTGTACGCCGACCCGGTCTGCCGCGTGCAGGACGCCTGGCTGAAGCCTACCGAGATTCGCGCCCGCCTGGCTGCGCTGCGCCCGACTGACGTGCTGCACGATTTCGAGACGGGTTCGCCCACGGGCTGGACGCGATCCAGCAATCGGATGCAGGGCTCCGCCACGCTGGCGTGTGTCGATGGCGGCGCCGAAGGCTCGGCAAAATCCCTGCATGCGATGATCGATGACCTGACGGGCTGGGAGACGTTCGCCGCGCCGCCGCTGGCCGACGACGCGATCGGGGCGACGCAGAACGTGTTGTGCCTGTGGGCCAAGGGAGCGGCACAGACCAAGCGGCTGGCGGTCGAGTGCGTCGAACGGGACGGCAGTCGCTGGATCGCGACCGTGCCGCTGACCCAGGACTGGGCGCACCATGCGTTGGTCGCGTCGGACTTTGCGTATTGGCCAGACAATCCCGTCGGCCGGCGGCGCGGTGGCGGGGACGACCGACTCGCATTCGCCGCCATCGCACGGATCACGGTGGGCCTGTCCTTTAGTCATACCGGCGCAACCGGCGGACGCCATGCGTTCTGGATCGATCGCTTGGGGTTCGCCCACAGCCCGCTGGCCGACGCCGTGGGGCGCGGTCCGCTGGATCTGACGCCGACCGAGCTGCTGTGGCCTTCGTACAAATGCTATCGAACAACCGCGGTCCAGCGCATCCGACCGCACTGGATGCAGGCCCTGATCGAGCCGCCCGAATTGCCTCGACCCGCGGAATTGTGGTGTCCGCACCAGCGGCCGCACAGCACGGGCTTCGAGAAGGATCGCCCGTGGCGGATGGTGACGATCGCCGAGGCCGTGGGCGAAGGCGACGAGTTTCGCGGCCCGGCGCTGGCGTTGACGCTGCAGCAGAAGGACGGACACAAAGCCCAGGGGTGGGCGACGCTCGGGGTAGACGATCCAGCGTTTCTGACCGCGCCGGGCGTGGTGGACGCCATCGCGGAATTGGCGGCGCGCATGCTGCGCGGCGTGTTTCTGTACGAGGCGGGCAGCGAGTTCTACACGGTCTTCGAGGACGAGCCGATTCGCTTGGGCGCCCGGCTCGTCAACATCCGTCGGGATGCGTCGGTCGACGCCGAGGTGCGGCTGCGCGTCCTCGATGGCAGCCGCGAGGTCGTAACCCGCCGCTCGCAGGCCGCGGTCCGCGGCGGTGAACCCCCGGCGGTCTGCGAGACGCGATGGACGTCGGACCGGCACGCGGCTCGCGACTATCAAATCGTTGCCGAGCTGGTCTGCGACGATCAGGTGATCGATCGGCTGCAGCACGACCTGCGGGTCTGGCGCACGAAAGATCGTCCGGAATATGTGGTCGCCCGTGACGGCGACTTTTTTCTTAACGGACGCAAATGGTATCCGTTCGGCGTAAACCACATGCCCGCCAGCGGCATCGGAACGGAAGACTATCGGTTCTTCGAGCACTATCTCAGTCGCCGGGCGTACGACCCGGAGATCTTCGAGCGCGAGCTAGGGCGGATCGTGTCGCTGGGCATGAACATGGTGAGCGCGTTCATCGGTTATGACTATCATGCGGACCGCAATCTGCTGGATTACCTCGACCGCTGCGACCGGCACGGCTTGAAGGTCAACCTCTCGTTGCGTCCCGGCACGCCGATGGACTTCGAGTGGGACAAGATCCGCGAGATGATCGTGCAGAACCGGCTGGCCGCCAGCGATACGATCTTCGCCTACGATCTGGCTTGGGAGCCGTTCATCGGCCGCCAGCACGAACGAGCCCGCTGGGATCGGCAGTGGAACGAGTGGATCGAACGACGTTACACGACGATCGACGCCGCCGAGCGGGCTTGGGGGTTCGCCGCGCCGCGCACGCCGGAAGGCCAGATTACGAATCCGGCGGACGCCCAGTGCGGCGCCGATGGGCCGTGGCGGAAGATGGTCGCCGACTATCGTCGGTTCATCGACGAACTGGTGGATCGGCACTACGGTCGGGCTCGCGAACTGGTCCACAGCGTCGATCCACACCATCTGGTCAGTTTTCGCATGACGGTGGCAGGCGATCCGACGTTCAACCAGGCACAGAACATGCCCTACGACTTTCGCAGCCTCGTCCGCGGCGTGGACATGTTCGAACCCGAGGGATACGGGCGCATCGGGGATTGGCAGCGTGTCCGCGGCGGGCTGTTCACCGTGGCCTACGCCCGAGCGGTCGATCCGTCCAAACCAGTGATGTGGGCCGAATACGGGACCAGCACGTGGGACATGAACCAGATGCACACCAGTCCCGAGGCCCTGGATTTCCAGGGCCGGTTTTATGACGACTTTCTCAAGATGGTGCTGCGCAGCGGGGCCAACGGGGCCGTGTGCTGGTGGTATCCGGGCGGCTTTCGCGCCAACGAGCGCAGCGACTTCGGCATCCTGGAGCCCGACGGCACGGACCGACCCGCGACCGCCATGCTGCGCCGATACGCCCCCCAGATCACACGCGCCCGCGATATCCCTCGACCCGACGTATGGATCGACTTTGACCCGGACGATCCGGCCGGCGTCGAGGGGATCTACCGTCAGACGGCGACGGCGTTCTGGCGAGCGATCGACGCCGGCCAAATCCCCGGCCTACGCCGCCGCGACCCGCCGCCGTCCGACACGCCCTGACCGCGCGCTACAGGAAAAGCCCGAGCGCCGCGTTGCGCTGCGACGCCCAGGCGCGATGGGTCGGCGCGACGAGCAGACGCGAACGTCGAGTTCGGCACCAGGATCACGGATCGAAGCCTGTCCGAGCCCCTTCGCCCGCACGATGCGCGCCCGGTGCCCGCACCTGGAAATCAACCTGAGAACTGCACTGGAGGGCCACGCTCCGTCGTGGCCGTAACTGAGCCCGGTGCGCAGAGCTAGGAATCACGCTAATTCTTTTGGTGCCACCCACAATTTATTTCGTGCCACCCACCAACTCGCGCTTGCTTGCTCCATGATCCATTCACTGTTGCGCTCCTTCGCTTCGGGGTCCATTGCCGTAGATTCTCTACGAAGATGCGCAACAAAATCGTGTTTTCCTGTCAACCCCACTCTTCCCATTTTTCGGGATTTTCATCAGCCCAGGGTTGCGGCATCCGAAACGCAACCCGTTCACCTGTTGAGGGATCAACGTAGTTGCCAGCACGAAGGATCTGTTCATCATTGGATGTGATTTCCGCCCTCAGTGATCTTGAAACGCCGGTGATCCGCCCAAGAGCCCAGTTCGCTAGGCCAGTCGCTGACAAGCCATCGGGCGGAGTCAGGCATTCTGCTTCTATTGCACCATCGCGGACACGGCATATTGCCAATTGATCGGTTTCGCAGTTGACCTTTCCCCCCGGAGGGTTCGGACAGTCGCAAGTGTGTTTGGCAGCCTTCTTCGCCATTGTCGTACTCCAATTACTGCTTGATCGTCATGCGGAGTATGTGATCGTCGCGTTCCACGAGATACTCCCGGATTGCGGTCCCATCTGATATCAAACGAAGCGATTGGATCGCCTTAATCAGCGTTGATGTCTTGATCGTCTGCGCTTTCAACAGCGTATTCTTTTCCTCGTCGGTGAAACCAACAAACTCCGCGACGGCGCCATCCTGCTGCGCCATGGCTTTGACTGCCGCTTCGAACGTCCATCCAGATGGAAGGCTGAAATTGTACGCGTCTGGTGGGGGTACTGCCGTCTTGAATGTGAACCAGACGGTAAAGAGCAGGGCAGCGCCCGCCGTCCCAGAGACCGCGAGTTTTGAAGTCTCGCCCCAGCCAGTATCGAGCTTGAATAGGGCGTCTCCTGTTATCAATGCACCGGAGAAACCGGCGCAAAGTGCGCAGAGAAATCGAAGAATCTGACGCTGGTCATCGCTGAGTCGCTCTTTAGTAAAGAAGGCGACGAACAAGAATATGACGAGCGCCGCAGCGAATCCCAGTCCGATCCAGAGTTGGTACTGTTGCAGAGCAGTCATGTATCACCTCTGTGACGAACGACCACGATCACGTGGGCGGGCCGCATGATCAACCATCCGATTCTGCACGCAAGCCCGCCTCGCGTGCATCGTCTTGTTCCAGCTTGATGCTCGCCGGGCCGGCATGTCCCCGGCCCTTTGCGCTACCGCAATAGGTCCAAGGCCGTCAACAAGCACGCGCTGACCTGTTCGAGGAGCGACTCGGGCAGGCTGCCGAGCTTGCGAAGGATTCTGCCTTTATCCAGCGTGACGATGTTGACGCAGTTCACAACCGAATCCTGTCGCAGCCCAGTCCGCTGGCCCTCCGGGGTTGAGATTCCAACCAATAGTTGCGTTGGTTCCAAGGCCCGACGAGTCACGCTCGTGATCTGGACGACGATCGTGTTGGCCAAGCGTTGGTTGTCTCGGTCGTTCTGGACGACCAAAGCGGGGCGTACTTTCGCCACGCCGCCGGACGCGTAAGGATAATCGAGCAAGACCACGTCGCCGCGTTGAACGTTCATGGGTTGATGCGCGGATCAAGTTCGTTGTAGACATCCATCGCAGGATCGTCCCACCCATCTCGGCCGAAAACCTCCATGACGTGCGGCGTCATCTCCCGCACGAATTGGCTCTCTTCGTCGGCCTCAAACACCCGCCTGACCCGATCGTAGAGTTCTTCGCGGACCAAGACATATCTCGTGCGCGTACTCGGATCAATGACGCGCGGCGGAGTCTCCGCGTCCGTCGCCACGGCTTTCCGCTGTTCCAGTGTCAGTTCGATCATGGGACACCTCCTATTTTGGAATTATCCCATCCTGGGACCACAATTCAATACCCAGTCCGGCCGCCATGCGGCCACCGGTCCGCGCGAAGTAGTGTCGCGGCGGCAACGGCGGTCAAGCCGAACGTGGCCGAGGGTCTTGCGAGCGTCCATGTCATTTGGACGTCGTCCGGGCATCCCGCCCTGCACTACGGTCGGCCAGTCCTCGACGGCGCTACCACGTTGACGACGCCATTCTGGTGTTGGTTGACGTTCTGCCGCGCCCCGCCGAAGGCCAGGAACCGCAGATTGGCATTTGTGATCATGCCCGGGATCAGCACCAAGTCGATCAGTTGTCCGAACCCCAGCAAGCCGAAAATGAACAGCCAGATGATCCCGGTCAGTACCTTGTCGGCGTATAAGCGGTGGATTCCGCAGCGGCCAACAATGCGCAGCGCCCAAAGCATGTAAGCGACGCCAGTGGACTTTATGACGAGGGCTCAAGCCTGCGACTAGTGATGGTCACAGCCCGAACGACGGCGGTAACGGGGCCGTCGCCAAGAGACTATGACTTCAAAGCCCGCGTTATCGGCTACTCCCGTTCACCGCTCAGTTCGGTGGGCTTCGGCAAGCCCGAGAGGTTTAGGGCCGAAACGACAAACGCGACTAGGGCCAAGTAAGCCTCAACGTTGTAATAGTGGGATGCAACGAAGCGACCAAGTTTCTCAGATTCACACCAATCAGGATTCATCTCGCACGCTTTGGCGCGATCCACGATGCCTGTATCTTCGAGGTACATGATCCGCACGGCGGACCCTGCGCCGCTAATCGTCCCGGTGGAATGAACCAGCGCGAGGGCAGCAAATCCAGCGAGCAGGAGATTCGCCCACCAAAGAGTCCTACGCATGCGAACACTCCACCGAACATTCGCGATCAGCGGCTCACGACCTTACGCGGACTACACCGCCCGATTTTATCGCGAGTCCGTTGCATCCTCTGCCCAATTTAAGAAGACTCCGAGGATGGCTTCGAGCTTGTCCGGGCCCCCTGCACCGTCGAACACTTTCTCCTTCACGTGGCAGAGCATCCAGTCGGGACCTCTGTCACAGGCGTCACTTTCCAGACCGGCGGCAATCCGCTCCATCTGCTTGACCGACACGTTGTATTCGACGGGAATGAAAGGCTTATGCTCAAGCGGCGTCCCTTCGATCTCTATCCTTACCCACCATCCTGGGTTGTCGCACGACTGGATTGAAACACCGTGATGATGCTCCCACTCACCGTTGCACTGCGCCTCGTACCACGCCTGCACGCTCTGTAGATTCGTCATTCTGCTTCAGCGAACGCCACGATTCAGCCGGCGGCCGAACGGCTTGCCATCAGAACCGACCCGATCCGCCGCTCGGTTGCAATCGATTGTTCCGCCATGGCACGGCTGTCACGCGGACTTCGGTTTCCTCTTGGCACGCGGTTTCTGGGACTTACGAACCTCGACGCCGGTCCAGAATTCCTCGTGGCTGACGCCTTGACCCTGGGCGATCTGTTGACGGGACAGGTCGCAAATCGCGCGCAGACGCGGCGAATAGGCCATCAGCAGTCGCTCAATCTCGTCCTCGTCCTCCGCGCCCACCAGCACCGCAACCGGCCTGCCGTTCCGTGTCACCACGACCGGACCGCTCGCACTTGACCTCAGAAACGCGCTAAACCGCGCCTTCACCTCAGCTGCCGATGCAATCTTCATATTTCCACCTCCTCTCCGGCGACCAGCAATCGCTCCCGTTCCTTCTCTCCGATCACCAAGATGTATACTTCGTTGGCGGCCTCGTCGAGGTCATACAAGACTCGAAAGCGGTTGCCCGGCCAAAACGAGTCTCCCATCGAGCCGAAAACGCTGCCGGTTGGCGTAGCGGTTTCCGGTTTCTAGCCTCGACGCCCGGCTCGAACAACAACTGTTCCTCGATCTTCTCGCGGATGAGCCCGTGGTGCTTCGCATCGATGACTCCCAGGTGCTCGTTCACAGCGGGAGGATAAATCAGGGTGTACGGTGGGCGGCGCGCCATCATGGCCCTAATTGTACTGCGCCATTCTTTTCTAGTCGATTTTCGCTAGCAGTAGAGCGCGAATGGAAGCGAGTAGCTCGTGTGGGTAGCGCAGAAGCATCCATGTGAGGTACTTACGAGATTC
>JAVYAJ010000241.1:0-7085 GCA_032229885.1 Candidatus Anammoximicrobium sp.
CGCGCGGCGCCAGCCCTGGGGCGTTGCCCCAGGCTACGGTGAGCGGAGGCCTTCGGCCAAACTGATTCTTGGGTTGCGGGCAGTGGCCCGCGTTAAGGGTCGGCCAAGCCGGCTCGCTGTTGTTGTGGGCGTGGATGCTGGGCGTGCTGACTTTGCTGTTTCGCGTCCGCTCGCGTCCGGTGCGGCGCGACGCGGAGGGCGCATCACGGGCGAGCGAATCGCTGTCTCCCGTTTCGACGCCGGGCTGGTCGATGGGCGTGGAACAAGATCGCAGACCGAATCCGCGCGAGAATGGCGCATCTGGCGGTGCATCGACGATCAGCCCGACCGCCGCGGACCCGCGGCTCGCAGCCGGACAGACGGTTGGCGATCAAGCGTTCGGCGTGTTGATGGCGTATCTATGTTTCCTGCTCGCGGTGATCGTATTCGCGGCCGATCCGATGGAGGCCAGCGCGACGCGCGTGGCGGAGGGCAGCGGCTTGAGCCCTCTGCTGCAACATCCAGCGATGCTGGTGCATCCTCCGGTGATCTTTCTGGGCTATGCACTGTGGACCATTCCGTTTGCGCTCGCCGCGGCAGCGCTGGTCAGCGGCCGCTCGAAGGAAGGTTGGATTTGCCAAGCCCGTCCGTGGGCCTTGACAGCCTGGTGCATCCTGGGGATCGGGATTCTGGTCGGCGCCGACTGGGCCTACGAAGAACTGGGCTGGGGCGGTTATTGGGGCTGGGATCCCGTCGAGGACGGCTCGCTGCTTCCGTGGCTGACGGGAACGGCCTTGATCCACGCTTTGATGACGTGGCAGCACTGCCAAACGCTTAAAAAGTCGACGATCGGGCTGACGATCGCCACGTTTGCCCTGTGCAACTTTGCCACGTTTCTGACGCGCAGCGGCGTCTTCAGCAGTCTGCACGCCTTCAGCCAATCGTCGATCGGATGGCTGTTTCTGGTCCTGATGATCGGCCTAGCCGTGGGCGGCATTGTCGGCGTGGTTTGGCGGCGCGAGATGTTGGCGCCCGGACGTTCGTTGCGCTCGGCGCTCAGCCGCGAAGCGCTGGTCTTGCTGGGCGTGTTGGCCCTGCTGCTGTTGGCGGTCACCGTGCTGATCGGCACGATCAGTTCGGCGCTGTCCGTGCTGATCACAGGCCGCGCGGTCCTGGTGGGGCCGGCGTTTTACAACAGTGTGCTGGCGCCCGTTGGTTTGCTGCTGATCCTGATTGCCGCGGCGACCCCGCTGCTGCGGTGGGGACGCGGGCCCGACCGGGCGCAGACGGCCTGGCTGATCGGATCGACTTGTATTGGGCTCGCTATTTCGGCCGCCGCGGCGTGGATGGGCGTGCGTCAGCCTGCGGCGTTGGCCGTGGCCGCGCTGGTCGGACTGGCCGTGACCGCGTTTATCGGCGCGGTGCTGCTGGACGGAAAACGGCGCGCGCCGTCGCGACCCGCATGGGGCGCCTGGCTTGCCCTGCGCGGCGGTCGGCGCCAATACGCGGGGTTTGTGATCCATCTGGGGCTGGTCTTGCTGGCTGTCGGCGTGGCCGGTTCGTCGCTGGGAAAACACGAGCAGGATTTTCAGTTGGCCGAGGGGCAGGTGGGCGAATGGGCGGGGCACAGGATCCGCGTGGCCGAGGCGCGACAGCGCGAGCTGCCCGATCGCGTGGCGGCCGAGGCGGTGCTCGAATTCTCGCGCCCGGGGCGGCGATCGATGACGCTCGTACCGGCCCAGCATTATCACACGTTGCAACGTCAGTGGACGACCGGGGTCGCCATCGGATCCACCTGGTCCGGCGACTTGTATACGATTTTGCACGGCCGGGCCCCGGACGGGCGGCTGTCGCTGACATTCGTGGAAAACCCTTTGATGCGCTGGCTGTGGTTGGGCGGGGCCGTGATGGTCCTGGGAACCTGCCTCCGATTATGGCCCGCTCGGCGGCGATCATCGCGGCGGCGCACGGCCGAGCGAGCCGCGCGCACGAGCCAATCCCAACCCGTTCACCCGCGCGGCGCGGTCCCGCCGCCGATTGCTCGGCCGGGGCGAGCGACGTCCGCCCGTCCCGCCCTCTCGCGCCGCACGTGAGCGGCGCACACAAAGCGAGCCTGCTGGAAAGTCGAGGTAAAGGATGACGCAGACACACTTGCCGTTGCGGGCACACGAGTTGACCAAACACTACGGCTCGCGGACGATCCTCCGGCGGGTCAGCCTCCAGATCGAGGCCGGCGAGACCATTGCGCTCCAGGGCGGCAACGGCGCCGGCAAGACGACCTTGTTGCGCTGCCTGGCCGCGATCACGCGACCGACGCGCGGCGCGGTGTGGTGGTTCGGACACCCGGCTTACGGCGATCCGAAAGTTCGTCGCTATGTGGGCATGGTCGGCCACGAAAGCCGTCTGTACCCACACTTGACGCTTGGCGAGAACCTGACGTTCGCCGGCCGGATGCATGGAATCGACCGTCCGATCAGGCGGGCAGAGCGACTGTTGGCCGAGATCGGGTTGGCCGAGCACGGCCACCGGCTACCGACCCAGATTTCCCGCGGTATGGTGCAACGGGTGGCCGTAGCCCGCGCGCTTGTCCACCACCCGCCGATCCTGCTGTTGGACGAACCGTTTTCCGGACTGGATGTCGAAGGCCGCGCGTGGCTGATGGGTACGCTGGCGCGCCTGCGCGACATGGGATGCGCGATCTGCTTTTCCTCACACGACGAGACGGTGGCGGAGATCTTGGCCGATCGCGTTTGCGAACTCCGTTGCGGACGGCTGTACGAACTCGGCGGCGAGCGGCGTGATGACGCGCGTCGCGAAGATCAGCGCGTGCTGGCGCGAGTGGCCTGAACGGCGGGAGAGTCTGCGGCGCATGGCGGGATTCTGGTGGATCGTCCATAAAGACCTGGTGAGCGAGTTCCGCTCGCGGCGAGTCTGGCCGGCGATGTTGCTGTTGGGCATCGTGGTCGCCTTGCTGTTCAGCATTCAGATGAATTTGCTGCCAGAACAAAAGCGCCAGATCCTGGGCGGTCTGCTCTGGCTGTCCGTGTTCTTTGCCGGAACCTCGCTGTTCGATCGCTCGTTCGCCCTCGAGCGCGAGGACGGCTGCCAGGGGGCGCTGCAGTTGCTGCCGGTCGGTCCCGGGACGGTGTTCCTGGCCAAGCTGACCGTCAACGCGCTGGCGCTGCTGGCCTTGGAGGGGCTGCTGATCCCGCTGTTCTTCATTCTCTCGGATCTGTCGCTCGGAGCTCACGCGGGGCCGCTGTTGTTGATCGCCGTGTTGGCCAGCCCTGCGCCGGCGGCGGTGGGAACGCTGGTCAGCGGATTGGCCGTTGGACAGGGACGAGGCGGCTTGCTGGTCTTGGTCGTGCTGCCGCTGGCGGTTCCCGTCCTGTTGGCGGCGGCCGAGTGCACGCGTCTGGCCCTGGAGTCGCGCCTGGACGAGGTCTGGTGGCGGTGGCTCCAGTTGTTGGGAGCGTTCGCCGTCATCTTCGTGGCGGCCGGGGTGCTGTTGTTCGAGTATGTGATCGAGGATTGAGGCGATGAGACGAGTGATCGGCGAGGTGTGCGTCGCGGTGCTGTTGGTCGCGGCGATTCTGGCTGCGTCCTTTCTGGCGCCCACCGAATCCACGATGGGGCACGCCCAGCGGCTGGTGTACATCCACGTCCCGGTGGCCTGGTTCGACCTGCTGGCGTTTCTGGCGATGGGCGTCTGCGGGATCGTCTATCTGGCGCGGCGAGACTTGAAGTGGGACCACGGCTTCCAGGCGGCGGCCGAAGTGGGTTGGCTGTGCTGTGGCTTGACGCTGGTCACCGGCTCGTTGTGGGCGCACGAGGCCTGGGGCACGTGGTGGGAATGGGACCCGCGGTTGACGACTACGTTCATCCTGTGGGCGATTTATTCGGGCGTGCTGCTGGTCCGCTCGGGGATCGAAGATCCGCATCATCGGGCCCGTGTCGGCGCCGTGTTGGCGATCCTGGGGGCGCTCGATGTGCCGCTGGTGATCGTGGCGACGCGTTGGTTCCGCGGGATGCATCCCGTGGCGCCGGAAATGACGCCGTCGATGCGCGTCGCGCTGCTGACCGGCGTCGTCGGCTTCACCGTGTTTTTCCTCTTCTTGGCTCGCGGACGGTACGAACAACTCGAAAGTGAAAACGGTGTGTTGGAGCTTCGCCGACAAATGGAGGGGTAGGGCGGCGGAGCATGGTTATTTGTCATTTGTCATTGGGGCGTGGTTGGTTCGGATGGCGTGCTAGGCGGTGGGCGTCAGTCTCCTACGACCAACGGAACATTTGAGAGGGCGTGTGATGGGCACATTTGTGGCTGGGTACACGATCGTATGGCTCGCGGTAGTCCTGTATGTCGGCCGCTTGGGTCGGCGTCAGCAGCGGCTGCGCCGGGAGATCGAGATATTGCGCTCGGCCTGGCCGTCGCCCGACGGACAGCAGGAACCGCCGGCCCGAGCCGCGTAGGCGGACATGTTGCGGCACAGCCGCGTGAGGAGAGGTGCATCGGTGTTCGCGGCTGAAGTCTTATTGGTAAGCGGGCTTCTGATGGCGTCGTCCTCGTCGGACGAGGTCGGCGTCATCCGTGGGCGCGTCGTGAACATGTCGCGAGGCGAGGCGCCATGTGCGGGCGCCCAGGTCATCCTGCGGGCGCGGGTTCGAGACGAGTTCGTGCCACTGGACCAGACCACGGCAGATGCCGACGGTCAGTATCGCTTCGAGGGCCTGCCGGTGGGGCCCGAGTACCTGTATCTGCCCGGGGCGAATTATCAGGAGATTCATTACCCGGGCCGCCGCGCCGGCTTGACGCGCGGACAGCCGTCCGCCTTTGTGACGCTCGACGTCTGGGACGCCGTGTCGCAACCCAGTCCGCTGGTGATTCGCCGTCACGAAATCGTCATCGGGGTAGAATCCGAAGCCGTGCACGTGGTCGAAGCGATGCTCGTGGACAATCCGGCGTCCGCGACCTACGTCGGCCAGGCTGCAAACGCCGATTCGCCATCCGTTACGCTGCGGCTGAACGTGCCTGCCGATTTTGAACAGATCACCTTCGAACAGGAGAAGTTCGGCCGCGAGTTCCGTGTCGTCGACGGAAAGCTGGTGACCGGCGTCCCCTGGATGCCCGGCCCGCAGTGGCTGCGGTTCACCTACACCTTGCGGCTCGACAGTGTCCGTGGCGGTTGGCAACGCGCACTGGATGCGCCGTGCGAGTCGCTCCGACTGCGGGTCAAGCACGCGCACCCGGAAGACGTCACTTGCGACCTGCCGACTTTCGACGAGCATCCGCCCGGCGAGGCCGCCTTCCAGTCTGACGCCGGCATTCTACCGGCGGGTCACGTCATCCGCGTCCAGTTGGGCCGCGTTCCCGTCGCGGCAACCGTATACGCCCGCTGGGGCGCACTGGCTGTGCTGGCGTGTCTGATCGGCGGGACGGGGATGTTTCTGTGGCGCGCCAGGCGATCTTCGCCTGTGCCGACGGCCGTCGCGAGCGAGCCATGCGCGGGGCAACGCGCTCGCACTCGCGAGCGGCGGGCGCGCCGCGCCGCGTAAGATGTCAGACGACGACCTTCCGCAGCATCCGCCCGCCGTCGTCTATTGCCGCTGTAAGGTTTGTAGAAAGGCGTGGAACGCGTCTTCGTGATCGCCCATCGTCTTGTGCGGTCCGTAGGCTTTGATGAAATGCAATCGCTCGCCGATCGGCACGATCGCGGCCAGCATTCGGTAGCCCGGACGTTCGACAGCCGGCGCAAACGGCCCAGGCTGGTCGGAGAACGTGCCCACGAAATCGACGACGGTCACCTGGCAGCCGGCGATGGTCAACTCCTGTTCGGAATCCTTTTCCGGCTTGTCGCCGAACTGGCTCCGCCAACGCTCGACATTTTCTTTGATGCTCCCGCCCGCCAGGCTGAGCGTTAGGCGGCCGTCGGCCTCGTCGCCTTCGGCTTTGGGCAGAGTGAACTCGGCCGCCACGAACTGATTCCGCGGCGGCTGGCGAGTCCAGCCGGCGGGCGCGGTCAGCCGAATCGAACCGAACGAGGCCTCGGGGCCGAGATCCTCGGTCGCGGCCGTCGGCGGCGCCGCAAATAAGCCCGCGTGCGGGTCCGCTGCGTTCGATGATCCGGCGGACGGATTCTCGGGCTCGACCGCCGGCGGCGACGTGTCTCGCTGGGCGGGTGCATGACTTGAGTCGCCGCAACCGGCCGACAGGGCCAGCGACAGGAGAATCAAGGGCGCGACTGGATGGCGACGGAGCATGGAAATCCTCTCGAAAGACATCGTGTTGGCGGTTTTGCGAGCCGCGTTTCCGGCTTGACGTAGAAGGCGGTCAGGATCTGGCCGTGCCCCGGTGAGCCGGGCCGTGCACGGGTTGCGGCTCGATCGGCGTGGACGGACCGCGGCTCGACCCGCGCGACAGCGCCGTCAAGCGGCGCGGAGTATAGCAATCGCGGCGTACCCTGTCGACCACGCGTGCACAACGCGGCGCGCGTCGCAGTTCGCCAGTTGCCACCGAGCGCGAGCCTCTGGATCCACCCGACCGGCGAGCGCGGGCCTGGGGTTGTCGCGCCGTCGCGCCCAGGCGCGCGACAACGCGAGTTCCTGCGCCGACCGGTGCAGCGCCATCTGCGTCGGGCGCAGTCTCCGCGCGAAGCGCCAAAAAAACCGATTTAATTTTGGTTTCTACTCGCCAAGCGGGGTGACACTCACTAGAATAGCACCCGACGTTGTGGCCCCTGGCCCTCGGTCGGCCAGCACATCGCGACTGGCCTACGCTAGGCTGGAGACGCCTCGACACGTGCGATGCGGACACGTGCGATGCGGACACGTGCGATGCAAGCACGACCGGTGCTGAGACGGTCGAGACTGACGACACGCCAGCGAGCCGAGAATGTGTGCGGGGTCGCGTTTCCAGGCGACTGTCTCGTTGCAACCAGTAGAGGAGTACGAGCGATGTTGAGAACAGCGTGGAACGGCTCGGTGCCCAGTACCGTCCTCAAGGCTGCTGTCTTGTGTGTTGGTTCTCCGGGAACTGGAATTCTTGCCGTCTGGCGTTAGCGAGTCGTGAGGGGCATCCTGCCGGAAGCGTCGCGGCATCGTGCCGCGAA
>JAVYAJ010000242.1:0-13439 GCA_032229885.1 Candidatus Anammoximicrobium sp.
GAACAACGGTTAGCCGCGATGTCTTTATTCGTATGATTCGTGGCCCTCTTCAACATTTCTTGGCGGTTGTTTGGTTGCGGCTGCTGGCCGCGCTGGGAGAATCAACAAGAAGCGAGCAAAGGCTTGTTTTGAGGGGCGTGGCCGGCGCGTGTTCCACTAGCAGGTCAACTCACGCCGCCCAGCGAACCGAACCATTCGCGGCCCCACCGGATGCCTGCGCGGCTGGCAGGCCATGCGGGTCCGGCGGCAAGCGGGCTGCACCCGATTGCGAAACGTCTCTGAAGGTTGGACACTGCCATCGCCAATTTGCGCGGGATGGTGACCGGATCGGTCTAGGCCCGCCCAATCCGAACGCTCCCACCGCCGACCACGCTTGGCAAGAGACCGGCCCCACTCGTGGCGTTCGACCCTGCGGT
Organism: Candidatus Anammoximicrobium sp.; assembly: GCA_032229885.1. GTDB lineage: Bacteria > Planctomycetota > Planctomycetia > Pirellulales > Pirellulaceae > Anammoximicrobium. The sequence goes on from JAVYAJ010000242.1 coordinate 417, forward strand.
CCGTCAAGCCCGCCCCGTCGCTCATCTCAGACGGATCTATTTGGTGGGTGGCGCCAAGTAATCCCAAGCCCGTCCGGCTGAGCTTGCCTTGTCATCCAGGCATCGCCAGTTTCTCAGTTGGACGATCTGCCAGCGTGATCGGCGAGGCTGGAAACGCCACATAGCGCATGGCAGCTCGGAATGCGGAGGGAATTCATGCCCGTCAACTCGCTTGTCGATGCGTTGTTGCCTATATTCTTGGACTGAACTGGCAATCTTGCCTCCGGTACGCTGGCGTACCGCCATTGGCCACTTTCAATCCTTCATGATGCTCTTATGACCAGCAACGAACAGCGAGCTGCCCTGCAGCGGCAAATCTGGCAAATCGCCAACGATGTCCGCGGGGCGGTCGATGGATGGGATTTCAAGCAGTACGTCTTGGGCGCGCTCTTCTACCGCTTCATCAGCGAGAGCTTCACCAACTATGTCCAGGCCGGGGACGCCAGCATCAACTACGCGGCGATGTCCGATGACGTGATCACCCCCGAGATCAAGGACGATGCGGTCAAGACCAAGGGCTATTTCGTCTACCCCAGCCAACTCTTTGCCAACGTGGCCGCCGCGGCCAAAGACAACGAAGACCTCAACACGAACCTGGCCGCGATTTTTACCGCCATCGAATCATCCGCCGCCGGATACCCGTCGGAGGACGACATCAAGGGCCTGTTCGCGGATTTCGACACCACCAGCAACCGGCTGGGAAGCACGGTAAAGGACAAGAACGCCCGGTTGGCGGCGGTGCTGGACGGCGTGGCCGCGTTGGATTTTGGCGGATTCGAGAACAGCCAGATCGACCTATTCGGCGACGCCTACGAGTTCCTGATCTCGAACTATGCCGCCAACGCGGGCAAATCGGGGGGCGAGTTCTTCACGCCGCAAACCGTTTCACGAGTGATCGCGCGGCTCGCGATGCATGGGCAGACCAGCGTCAACAAGATCTACGACCCGGCCTGCGGTTCAGGATCGCTGCTGTTGCAGGCCAAACGACAGTTCGACGACCACATCATCGAGGACGGTTTTTTCGGCCAGGAGATCAACCACACGACCTACAACCTGGCCCGGATGAACATGTTTCTGCACAACATCAACTACGACAAGTTCAACATCCGACGAGGGAATACGCTGCTGGCCCCGTACTTTGACGACGAAAAACCGTTCGACGCAATCGTCTCGAATCCCCCGTACTCGGTCAAATGGCTTGGCAGCGACGACCCGACGCTGATCAATGACGACCGGTTCGCCCCGGCGGGGGCGCTGCCGCCGAAATCGAAGGCCGATTTTGCCTTTGTCCTGCACGCTCTGCACTACCTGTCGGCGCGGGGGCGAGCGGCGATCGTCTGTTTTCCTGGGATCTTTTACCGGGGCGGCGCGGAACAGAAGATCCGGCGGTACCTGGTCGAGAACAACTTCGTCGAGACCGTCATCGCCCTGGCCCCGAACCTGTTTTTCGGCACCACGATCGCGGTCAATATCCTGGTTTTGTCGAAGCATAAACCCGACACGCGAATCCAGTTCATCGACGCCAGCGGGCTGTTTAAAAAGGAGACGAACAACAACATTCTGCTGGACGAGCACATCGACAGGATTGCCGACGTCTTTGCCAGCAAACAGGATGTGGCCCACTTTGCCCACAACGCGACGCACGAAACGATCGCCGACAACGACTACAACCTCTCGGTCAGCAGTTATGTCGAACCGGAGGACACCCGCGAGGTGATCGACATCAGGAAGCTGAACGCCGAGCTGAAAACGACCGTGGCCCGGATCGACGAGTTACGCGCCGCGATCGATGACATCGTTGCCCAGATCGAAGGCGAAGAGGTGAAAGCATGAGCGGCGAAACGCTTCTTGAGAAGTTGCTCGATGGGGCAGAGGTGGAGTGGGTCCCGTTGGGTAAGCTGGGTGAACTAGTTCGTGGAAATGGCCTGCAGAAGAAAGATTTCACTGACTTCGGAGTTCCAGCAATACATTATGGTCAGATCTATACCTATTATCAGCTCTCTACCGAACGTACGAAGTCGTTTGTTTCTGAAACGCTGGCAAAGACACTAAGGAAGGTTAGCAAAGGTGATGTGATACTCACCAACACCAGCGAGGATTTGGACGGAGTTGTCAAAGCACTCGTTTATCTTGGTGATTCACAAGCCGTTACGGGAGGTCATGCTACTATATTTAAGCCGAGCCGTTCTGTCTTGGGGAAGTATCTTGCATACTTCACCCAGACATCAGCCTTTCTGTTGGCAAAACAAAAGTATGCCAAGGGAACCAAGGTAATCGATGTGTCAACAACTGATATGTCGAAACTCAAACTCCCCATTCCCTGTCCCGGGAACCGTAAAAGATCGCTTGCGATCCAGGGTGAGATCGTCCGTATCCTGGACGGTTTCACCGAGCTGACCGCCGAGCTGACCGCCCGCAAGAAGCAGTACGAATACTGCCGCGACCAACTGCTCCGCTTTGACGATGACCAGGTCGAACGGAAGACGTTGGGGGAGATTGGGGAATTTATTCGTGGAAAGCGGTTTACCAAGGCGGACTATGCAGACGATGGTGTCGGAGTTATCCACTGTGGAGAGATTTATACGCGATATGGCGTTCACACAACGCATGTCTTCTCTCGGGTTAGATCCGAATTGGCTGGTTCGCTTCGCTACGCTGAGCCAAATGACGTCGTGCTAACGGACGTCGGGGAGACTGTGGATGAGGTGGGCAAGGCTGTAGCATGGTTAGGCAGCGAGAAGGTCGCAATTCACGATCACTGTTATGCGTTCCGACACTCGGTGAATCCGAAGTTCGTTTCATACTGCATGCAAACTCCCTCTTTTATTAAGGAAAAGGGAAAGTATGTTGCAAGAACCAAAGTCAACACGCTGTTGATCAATGGGTTTTCCAAGATTGCAATCCCCCTCCCTTCACTTGCTGAGCAATCCCGCATTGTCTCGATCCTCGACCAGTTCGACACGCTGACCAATTCGCTGACTGAAGGCTTGCCCCGCGAGATCGAGCTGCGGCAGAAGCAGTACGAATACTACCGCGACCTGTTGTTCAGCTTCCCCAGGCCCAAACAGGCAGTGACCCGGCATGCGTGACTGGGGCAAGAAAAATAGAAGCGCCAGGGCGCAAGCCCTCCGGTCCGTCGGATAACGATCACCCCCAATTCGTTCACCATGGGGAACCGGATTGACGGAACCGGACGGCTTGCGCCGTTCCGTTACAATGGCCAAGTGAAACCGACCGGACGGCTTGCGCCGTTCCGCTACAATTGGATAACCGGTTTTGATTGGAGCCGGAAAAATGTTTACTGATCCGGTGGCATACTTTATCACCTGGACGTGCTATGGCACTTGGCTACCCGGTGATCATCGTGGGTGGACCAAGTGGCACAAAGGAGAAATGCTCCCGCAACCGTTGCTTGCGGATTGGTGCCGCGAACGGAGGAAAGAATCGCCTGTTTTGCTTGACGGCGATCAGCGGAAGGTCGTAGAAGATACTGCCGCGCAGCATTGTCAGCTCCGCCATTGACAGTTGCATGCCGTAAATTGTCGTTCGAATCATTGTCATGTTGTAGTCACCGCAAAGGCTGATGATGGTAAGCTGGTTCGCGATCAATTAAAAGCCTGGTGTACCAGGAAGTTGAAACAGCACTTTCGCTCAGAGCGCTGCCCGCAAGCTACCTTGCGCGAACGTTGGTGGACGGGCGGGGGAAGCATCCGGTTGATATTTGATGAGGAGTCTCTGGCTGCCGCAATCACGTATACTCGCGAAGCTCAAGACGCCGGAGGCTCGAAAGCGGCTACCATACAAGCGGAAGGTAACAAGTCTTCCGGCATCGAATGATGGATTGAAGAGGGTTTTGGGGCGTGAATGGGCAGGACCGGACGGCTTGCGCCGTTCCGCTACAAGTGAAACGTCCCCAATGCAAGCGGCAGGGCGCAAGCCCTCCGGTCCATCGAATAACAGTCAACCCCAATTCTCTCGCCATGGCGTACTGAAGAGGCTCAAACCGGACGGCTTGCGCCGTTCCGCTTCAATGGGGGAGCCAAATCACTTGCGCCCTACCGCTTGAAGTGGAACATCGAATGCTCGACTACAACCCCATCGCCGAATCCAACAACTTCATCATCCTCGAAAACTACACTCGGGAATGGAAGGTCGCCGAAGCCTACCAGAGCGAATCGTAACTGGAACTCGAGTTGATCCAGCAGCTGGTCAATCAGGGCTATGAGTTTCCGCCCGATATCAAGACCCCCGAGGCGATGCTGGCCAATGTTCGCGCCCAGTTGCAGACGCTGGACCGGGTCGAGTTCTCGGACGCCGAGTGGGCTCGCTTCGTCGAAACCTGGCTCGATAATCCCAGCGACGGGATCGTCGAAAAGACGCGCAAGATTCACGACGACTACATCCACGACTTTGTCTTCGATGACGGCCATATCCAGAAGATCTATCTGCTGGACAAACGGAACATCGCCCGCAACAAGATGCAGGTGATCCGACAGTTCGAACAGACCGGGACGCACGCCAACCGCTATGATGTGACGATCCTGGTCAATGGGCTGCCGCTGGTGCAGATCGAGCTGGAAAAACGGGGCGTGGCGATCCGAGAGGCGTTCAACCAGGCCCACCGCTACAGCAAGGAGAGCTTCAATAGTGACCAGTCGCTGTACAAGTATCTCCAGTTGTTCGTCATCTCGAACGGGACCGATACCCGCTACTGTGCCAACACGACCAAACGCGACAAAAACAGCTTTGACTTCACCATGAATTGGGCTCAGGTCAATAACAGTCCGATCAAGGACTTGAAGGACTTCACGGCGACGTTCTTCCAGAAACGGACGCTGTTGCAGGTGCTGCTGACCTATTCGGTTTTTGATGTCAGCAATACGTTGCTGGTGATGCGGCCCTACTAGATCGCGGCGACCGAACGGATCTTGTGGAAGATCAACAGTGCGTTCCAGGCCAGACAATGGAGTCGGCCCGAAGGGGGTGGCTACATCTGGCACACGACCGGATCGGGCAAGACACTGACCAGTTTCAAGGCGGCCCGGCTGGCCACCGGTCTGGATTTCATCGACAAGGTCTTTTTCGTCGTTGACCGAAAGGATCTGGACTACCAGACGATGAAGGAGTACCAGCGGTTTTCGCCCGGCAGTGTCAACGGGACGGAAGGCACCGCCGCGCTGAAAAGGAATCTGGAGATGGATTACAACAAGATCATCGTCACCACGATTTAGAAGCTGAACAACCTGATGAAGAGTGAGGCGGACCTGCCGGTTTACGGTCAGCAGGTCGTTTTCATGTTTGACGAATGCCACCGGAGCCAGTTTTGGGATGCGCAGAAGAATCTCAGGCGCAAGTTCAAGCGATACTATCAGTTTGGCTTTACCGAGACGCCGATCTTTCCCCAAAATGCCCTGGGTTCCGAGGCCACGGCCAGCGTCTTTGGCCGCGAGTTGCATTCCTATGTCATCACCGATGCGATCCGCGATGAAAAGGTGCTCAAGTTCAAGGTCGACTACAACGATGTGCGGCCCCAGTTCAAGGAGATTGAGAGCGAGCGGGACGAGAACAAGCTGACGGCGGCCGAGAACCGGCAGGCGTTGCTGCACCCGGACCGGATTCGCAAGATTGTGCAGTACATCCTGAACCAGTACCGCCAAAAGACCCATCGGATCCACCTGGGCGCCCGAGGCTTCAATGCGATGTTTGCGGTCAGCAGCGTCGAGGCAGCCAAGCTGTATTACGAGACGTTCCGCAAGATGCAGGCGCCAGAACCGGACGGCTCGCGCCGTTCCGCTACGAATGCAAGCGGTAGGGCGCAAGCCCTCCGGTATGATTCAAAAGGCGACGGGGAACCGGACGGCTTGCGCCAGTCCGCCAGACATTTTCCGTCGCTGAAGGTCGCGACGATCTTTTCGTTTGCGGCCAACGAGGAACAGAATGCGGTCGGGGAGATTGCGGACGAGAGTTTCGAGGTCTCGGCGATGGAGAGCACGGCCAAGGAGTTGTTGACCGCCGCCATCGACGAGTACAACGCGATGTTCAAGACCAATTTTGGCGTCGATAGCCAGGGGTTTCAGAATTACTACCGCGATCTAGCCAAGCGAGTCAAGAATCAGGAGATCGACCTGTTGATCGTGGTCGGCATGTTTTTGACCGGTTTCGATGCGCCCACGTTGAACACGCTGTTTGTTGACAAGAACCTCCGCTACCACGGGCTGATCCAGGCCTATTCGCGGACCAATCGGATTTACGACGCGACCAAGACGTTTGGCAACATCGTCACGTTCCGCGATCTGGAACAGGCGACCATCGATGCAATCACGCTGTTCGGGGATACGAATACCCGGAATGTGGTGCTCGAAAAGAGTTACAACGAGTACATGGAGGGCTTTACCGACCTGACCACGGGTGAGGCTCGACGCGGTTTCATCGACGTGGTGAAGGAACTGGAGGAGAAATTCCCCGATCCGACGGAAATCGTCACGGAGGCGGACAAGAAGGCCTTTGTCAAACTGTTCGGCGAGTACCTGCGGATTGAGAACATCCTGCAAAACTACGACGAGTTCAACAGTCTGAGAGCGCTGCAACAGCTTGACCTGGACGACCCAGCGGCGGTGGCTGCCTTCAAGGCGGCTCATTATCTGGCCGACGAGGACCTGGCAGAGTTGCAGGCCATCAAGATGCCCTCGGAGCGCCAGGTTCAGGACTATCGTTCCACCTACAACGATATCCGTGAATGGCGGCGCGGACAGAAAACCGGAGGCGAGGCCGAGCAACCGGCCATTGACTGGGGGGATGTCGTATTCGAGGTCGATCTGCTGAAATCGCAGGAGATCAACCTCGATTACATTCTGGAGTTGATTTTCGAGAAGAACAAGACGATGCGGAACAAGGCGGCGCTGGTCGATGATATCCGCCGTATGATCCGGGCCAGCGTGGGGAACCGGGCCAAGGAGAGTCTGGTGGTCGATTTCATCAACCAGACCGATCTGGACGAACTCGGCGGCAGGGCCGAGGTGATCGAGGCTTTCTTTACGTATGCCCGGACAGAACAGCAACGGGAGGCTCAGGAGCTGATCGAGTCCGAGGACTTGAACGCCGAATCCGCTCGCCGCTACCTTGCCAATTCTCTCAAACGCGAGTACGCCAGCGACAGCGGGACCGAGTTGAACGAGATTCTACCCCGCATGAGCCCGCTGAACCCGAAGTATCTGGCCAAGAAACAGAGTGTTTTCCAGAAGGTCGTCGCGTTTGTCGAGAAGTTCCGAGGGGTCGGGGGTACGGTTTGATCGGGGGGCTTACGGTGGCCGAGGTCTTCAGACCGCGGCAATTTCGCGCGCTGGCGAGTGTGACAACCTGGAAATGATGGTTGGACAACGCGCTCGCATTATGCATCTTCGGCGTACACTCGAAAAATACGCCGCGGGCCGGAGTTTGGGGTACGGCATTCTGGGCCGAGCTGCGCGAAGGACCGCTGGTCGTTCGATATCCGCGACACGCAGCCGTGCGTCCATCCTCGACCGCGTTGCTCGGTCATTCGGGCGGGCTAGTTGGTTGTGTGGGCGGCGAACCGAGCAGGCCTTGCAGCAACTCGCACGTCTTGTCCGCGGCGCCGGCCTGTTCGAGAACCAATTGACGAGCGCGTTGGCCGAGCGCGTCGGCATAAGCCGGCTCGGCCAGACAGCGGCGCACGAAAGCGGTCAGTTCCGGGCCGTCCGCGACCACGACCGCGGCGTCGCGTTCACACATCAGGCCGACGACGTCGCGAAAGTTCTCGGTGCGCGGCCCGAATGACACGGCGACCCCGTACCCGGCCGGCTCGATCATGTTCTGGCCGCCGCGGGTGCCCATGCTGCCGCCGACGAAACCGATTCGAGCAACGCCCCACCAGGAGGCCAGTTCTCCGATGGCGTCGATCAGCAAGACCCGAGCGCGAGGCTCGATCCCGTCTGCCTCCAGACGACTGCGACGTTGCCAGGGCAGGCCGGAACGATCCAACAGCGCGGCGACCGGTGCAAAGCGTTCGGGATGGCGAGGCGTCATGATCAGCCGCAGCGCCGGGTACTCGGCGGCCAGTTCACGAAACACTTGCAGCGCCAACTCTTCTTCCGGTTCCTGCGTGCTGCCAGCCAAGAACACCGCATCGGTGGCCTGAATGCCGGCCAGCTCCGCCAGACGCCGCGTCTTGGGGTTGTCGCGATCGGTCTGCGCCCCGTCGAACTTGATCGATCCGGTGATCCGCACGGTCTCGGGGCGAGCGCCAAGTTCGCAAAAACGCGCGGCGTACCCGGCGTTCTGCACGGCCACCAGATCGAGGGACTGCAACATGCGGCTGGCCAACGGGCGGACGCGTCGATATCCTCGCAGACTGTGATCGCTCAGCCGGCCGTTGATCACGGCCACCCGGACGTGGCTCTGACGAGCCGCACGAATCAGGTTCGGCCACAGTTCCAACTCGACCAGGACCAGCAGGCTTGGTCGAACTCGCCTGATCGCCGAGCGAACCGCCCAACTGAAGTCCAATGGACAGTAGAAGATGGTCCGCGGCGAATACTTTTTCTTGGCCAGTTCGAACCCGGTCTTGGTGGTCGTCGAGATGACGCACACCCAGTCGGGATGTTGTTGTTCAAGCCGCGCCAGCAGCGGCGCCAGCAGGTTTACTTCGCCCACGCTGACGGCATGAAGCCACACGCACGGTTCGCCGCCCGTCCGGATCGGCGCACGGCCCAGCAGCCGTGCGGCGAATCCCTCTCGATATTTACCTTTGCGAATCGCCGCGTAGAGCAGCCACGGCGACGCGACGAGCAGGAACGCAACATAGATCAGGTCGAGCAAATATGCCATGGAGTTGCGGACATTAGGGTGTCGCGTCGGGGCCGAAATGAAGCGGCGGTCCGCGTCGAACAGCTCAGCCGTGTCCTATTTTCCTCATACAACAGTTCTTGTATTTTTTGCCGCTGCCGCATGGACACGGGTCGTTTCGCCCGGCGCGCGGACCGCGCCGTCTGATCGGCTCGACCGCCGCGTCTCCCTGGCTGCTGCGGATCGCCTCTTGCTGTTGTCGGGCGATATCGCCGGCCGTTTCGCCCGCAGCGTGGCTCGCCGAGGTCTCGACAAACGTGCTGCTGACGAAACCTTCGTCCAGTTGTTCCATGCGGTAGACCAGGTCCGTGACGCGGCTGCCGATCGACTCCCACATCGCCTCGAACAGCTTCATGCCCTCGCGTTTATACTCGACCTTGGGATCCACCTGGGCATAGCCGACCAGGCCGACCGAACTGCGCAGATGGTCCATGGCCAGCAGATGGTCTTTCCATGCGGCGTCGACGATCTGCAGCAGCACGGCCCGTTCCATCCGCCGCATCTCGGGGCGGTAGCGTTCCTCGACCACGTCGATCAGTTTGCGCTCGAGGTCTTCGCGGTCCAATCGCCACAGCTCGTCGCGGGCGAACTCGCAGTCGAACGTCGTATTCATCCATTGGGTCAGATCGCTCAACGCGCCATTGCGGGCGGGATCGGCGGCCGGCGATCCGTTTTCGTGACCGGCCGGGAACAGGTCGGCGATGCGGCCCCGGACCTCGTCCAGCAGCCGCACGGCCTGTTGTTGGTATTCGCGGCTGTGTTCAAGCAGCGTTGAGCGGATCTCGTCGCGCTGCTTGTTTTTCAGATCGTCGACCGACAGCGACGTCTCGAATCGCTGGCCGGCCCAGGCGATCAGACCGTCGCGGTCCAATCGTGAATGACCGGCGCCCGAGCCGAACCGATACAAGGCCGCCAGCACCGGGTACTGCGCTTCTTTCTCGTCGTACGCTTCGGTCGTGCGCTGGTAGACCCGTTGTTTCAGCTCGCTCGCCGTCAGATCCTTGACGTCCTCGTAGTCGAGTTCGATATCGAACTTGTGCTTGACCCAGCCGATCGCGGACCGCAAGCCGAAGTCCTCGCGCAGCAACGACGCGCCCTCGGCAAGATCGATGTGGCCGATCGCTTCGCGCGCCCGTTCGATCAGGAATTCGGCGGCGCCTTCGCGTCCCGCTTTGCGCAAGTCCTTGTCGCGCAGATTCAGGCCCCAGCGCGTGTTGGCGAACTTGGTCAGCGCCAACCAGTTCCACTCTTCGGGAGCTTCTTCGTCGCCGGTATCCGGCAGATTTTCCTCGATCGCGTCCAGGACCTGCGTTTCGGCAAACCGTTCGGCCTCGTCTCGGGCATGGCGTTCCGCCTGCTCGGCGTCCATCCCGCGATAGTCGCGGGCCTCGAGGGTGGCACCCAGGCGTTTGCCAGCCCACTCGGCGTAAGACTCGATGCCGAAGTCTCGGTTCAGGTACGCGTCCAGCCGGTGATCGATCTGGCTATGAACGGATTCGAGAATCAGTGCGCGACAACTGGCGCCGTCCAGGATCCGCTGCCGGTATCCATAGACGCGCTTGCGCTGCTCGTCCATGACCTCGTCGTATTCCAGCAGATGCTTGCGGCTCTCGAAGTGCCGTTCTTCGACCTTTTTCTGCGCAGCCTCGATTCGCCGCGTGACCATGCGGCTCTCGATGGCCTCGCCCTCCTTCATGCCCAGCGTTTCCAGGATCTTCTTGACCCATTCGCCGGCAAAGATGCGCATCAGGTCGTCTTCGAGCGACAGGAAGAAGCGGCTGCTGCCGGGGTCGCCCTGGCGACCGCACCGGCCGCGCAACTGGAGATCGATGCGGCGGGCGTCATGCCGCTCGGTGCCGAGCACGTGCAGCCCGCCGATGCGTTTGACGTGCTCGCCCTCTTGTTTCATGTTCTGCTCGCGCTCGATCTCGGCGACCAACGAATCCCACTCTTCGCGCGGCACATCCAAGCGCGTGGCGTACTTGCTCTGCAAGCGGGCCCAGGCCATCGTCTCGGGGTTGCCGCCCAAGATGATATCCGTCCCGCGGCCCGCCATGTTCGTGGCGATGGTCACCGCGTTGATGCGCCCGGCTTGGGCGATGATCTCGGCCTCGCGCTCGTGGTGCTTGGCGTTGAGCACCTGGTGCTTGACCCCGCGACGGTCCAGCATTCCGGACAAGCGCTCGCTCTTTTCGATCGAAACGGTGCCGATCAACAGCGGTCGGCCGCGCGGCTGGATCGCCTTGATCTTGTCACGCGAGATCGTTTCGCGGCGGCGCGTCTCGACGTCCTGGAAATCCAGTTGTCGGTCGTCTTCTTTGAGAATCGTCCCGACGAGTTGGTGGTTGTCGGTGGTCGTCAACACGTCGTAGCGGTGCATCCGTTCGATCTCGTCCGCGACCGCGTTGAACTTCTCGCGTTCCGTGCGGTAGATCACGTCCGGGTGTTCGATCCGCAGCATCTCGCGGTTGGTGGGAATCGCGATCACTTCGAGCTTGTAGATCTTCCAGAACTCGTTGGCCTCGGTCATCGCCGTGCCGGTCATCCCGGAGATTTTCTTGTACAGCTTGAAGAAGTTCTGCAGCGTGATCGTCGCCAACGTCTGCGTTTCTTCCTTGATCTTGACGCCTTCCTTGGCCTCGACCGCCTGGTGCAACCCGTCGCTCCATTGACGGCCTTCCATCAGCCGCCCCGTGAACTCGTCGACGATCACGATGCGGCCTTCTTTGATGACGTAGCGGACGTCTTTTTGATACAGATAGTGGGCCTTCAGCGAGTTGTCGATCAGATGCGGCCACTCCATGTTGCCGGCGGTGTAAAAGCTTTCGACCCCCGCCAGTCGCTCGGCTTCGCGCACGCCGTCGTCCGTCATGTGCGCGGTGTGGTCTTTTTCGTTCACTACGAAATGGACGTCGCGTTTCAGCAGCCGCGCGACGCGATCCGCCTCGGCGTACTTGCGAACATCGTCATAAGCCGGGCCGGAGATGATCAGCGGCGTCCGGGCTTCGTCGACCAAGATGTTGTCCACCTCGTCGACGATCGCATAATTCAACCGGCCCTGCGACTGCTGGTACTCTTTGGCATAGCGTTCGTCGCCGCGAGCCGCGGGCCGCATATTGTCGCGCAGATAATCGAAGCCGAACTCGTTGTTCGTGCCGTACGTGATCTCGCAGGCGTAGGCTCGCTGACGATCCAGCACCGCCATATCGCTCTGGATCGCGCCCACCGTCAACCCCAACCCCATGTACAACGGCCCCATCCATTCCATGTCGCGGCGCGCCAGATAATCGTTGACGGTGATCACGTGCACGCCCTTGCCCTCGAGGGCGTTCAGATAGGCGGGCAGCGTCGCCACCAGAGTCTTGCCTTCGCCCGTCACCATTTCGGCGATCGAGCCGCGGTGCAGCACCATGCCACCGATCAATTGGACGTCGTAATGCCGCAGCCCGATGAACCGCCGTCCCGCCTCGCGACAGACCGCAAAGGCCTCGACGAGGATGTCGTCCAGGGTTTCGCCGGCCCGTAAACGCTCGCGGAATCTGACCGTCTGCTCCTTGAGCTCGACGTCAGACATCGCCTGGTATTTGGACTCCAAGCCATTGATCGCATCCACGGTCGGCTGCAAGCGCCGGATGTAGCGGGCGTTGGACGAACCGAACAACGACGTGATGCCGCGCTCGAAGCCCTTCAGCAAACCGGAAAAAAACAGTCCGGCAATTTCCCAAACTCGTTCCAGGATGTCCATTTGCAACGGATTCCGTACCAAGCCCAAGGTGCGCGGCGCGGCGGCCATGATGGACCCGCGCAACATGTCCCGAACGATAAGTTTATCGCGATTAGGGTAGCTTGGTCAACCGTGATTGATGGTCGGCCACGGATCCCTTGATCCGGTGTGGGGGGCATATAAGCGCTGCCGGACAGCCGTCCGCGTCCCCTCCCTACGCGCGGCGCGCGGGCGCGGACCGCGCGTGCGAACGCTCAACGCCGTCCCCCCTAGCGCGGCCCGCAGCCGCAACCAAACAAGGGCCGAGGAATATTGAGGAGGACCATGAATCACACGAATAAAGACATCGCGTCTAACCGTTTGTCTTCATCCCCGCTATCCGTGTCCATCCGCCGTGA
>JAVYAJ010000243.1:0-15669 GCA_032229885.1 Candidatus Anammoximicrobium sp.
CACCCGATGATCGGGATGGACTATCGCTGCGCCTAGCAACTGATGGTAATAAGTAACTTGGCCGTTCTTGTGTTTGCGTTGCAGACAGCATGGGCAATGGATCCTCTCAGACGAAGAGTATTCCGTGCCGTCCAGCGACAACAAGCAACTGCCTTGATAGAAAACGGACGCTTCGAGCGCCTTTCCACGTTGCAATTCGCCAAAGACATCTCCACACAGGGGGCGGAGTAGATCCGGTTCCAGCGGATCGAGCATCTTCCGCATTTGCGTATCGCTGGGGACGGACTCGATGCGAGAGATGTTTTTCATGTTCTCATCGTTGCGCCGGTTTTGAAAGGCCAACAGCGAGGGATCTTTCAAGGAGAATATGGCGAGGGCCGAAAGGATAGCGTCCGCTACGGTGTAGTCGCCGTCCCGTTGTCTGGCATCCGGGAGTTGCTTGACACGCGGACGCAAGACGTGCCGGAGAAGGTGATCTAAGGCGAGCCGTTTTCGGGCTCGAGGGATCTCTCTTGCGTCGAGCATGACGAAGCTCCTGAAAGCGCCGTCTCGCTCGTCATGAGGAGGGCAGCCGCGGTTTTGGCCCTCGATGTCTTGGGGACCATCTGCACAGTCATCCAGCTTATTTTTGCGTCGATTCCCGAACAGGCAAGCGAATTACCAGCTACGAACCGCTAGCAGTGCTAGCTGCGGTTTTCCCCACGCGCCAGATGTTTTTTCCATTCGCCGGGAATTGCTGATTAGCTGCGCACATCACGGCGGCAATTGACGCAAAATACACTCCTGCAATGAGTTGGGGACGTGCTAGCATCTTTTCGTCAACAGGGGATTGTCTCGATTTGACTGGCGGGTTATGATCTGGCAGACGTGAAGTGTTCAGTTGACAGGAACGCTGGCAACTAGGGGATGCTGGCTTCCCGCCGGCGGGAAGTCCCGATCATGACCGAAGCACCAGAATTGGGCGTCGGCCAGACGCTCACAGGGCCGTTGTTCAACGAGCCTATGCGGGTCGAGACAGTCTCCCAAGCCGGCGCCGGATCGTGGGTTGTCGGCGTCGTGGGCATCCAGTCCGAACGGTTCCGTCGCGTGACGCTATCGACGGCGGATCTGGCCAGCCTCAAGATCCTCGGGTCCGCCCTGTCGTTCGACGGCGACGGAGCCCTTCTGCGGTTGGGCATCCAAGCCTACGCCCTGGGCATCGCTTTCGAGTTCGATCCGTACTTTGCCCTGTCCATCTCGAAGGTCGATCCGCTACCGCACCAGTTGGAGGCGGTCTACGACTTCCTGCTGAAGTTGGCCCGCGTCAAGTTTCTGCTGGCCGACGACGCCGGCGCCGGCAAGACGATCATGGCGGGCTTGTTGATCCGGGAGTTGAAGCTGCGTGGTCTGGTCGTCCGCATCCTGATCGTGGCGCCCGCCAACCTGGCCTTCCAATGGCAACGCGAACTCAAAGAGAAGTTCGACGAGAAATTCCTCGTCATGAAGGGCGGCGACATCCGGGATCAGTTCGGCGTCAATCAATGGATGGAGCAGACCCAGGTCGTCACTTCGCTGGACCTGGCCAAGCGCGAAGACATCCTGCCCGGCCTGCGGCAGGTCCACTGGGACTTGGTGATCGTCGACGAGGCTCACCGGATGTCGTGGACGCCCCCGTCCCGCAAGACATCCCGGTACGCTCTGGGCGAACTGCTGCGAGACACCAGTGACCACATGTTGATGCTCACGGCCACGCCACACAAGGGCGACCCGGTCAACTTCAGCCTGTTCTTGCAGTTGCTCGATCCGGACGCCTACGCGGATGTCCGTTCCATCCGCGAGGCGATGGAACGTCGTTGTGCCCCGTTCTATCTGCGGCGCACCAAAGAGGCGATGGTCTACTTCCCGGAACGCAGCAGCGACGGCGAGTGGACCGCCCGCAGGATCTTTACCAAGCGCATCCCGCACACCGTGGACTTCCAGATCGACGGCCCGGAGTTCGACTTGTACCGGGCGGTGACGCGGTTCGTCAAACGCCAGAGCGCCCGCGTGGCAGCGTCCGAAGACGATCCGCGATCGCGTGCCGTGGGGTTTCTGATGGCGTTGTACCAGCGCCGACTTGCGTCCAGTACCCATTCGGTTCGCTGTTCGCTGGAGAACCGGGCCAACCGCCTGGAGTTGGGTCTGAAGAAAGCCAGGGAACTGGCAGCCACCGCGCCGCTCGATTTGCCCGACCCGGATGAACTGGAGGAAATGGACGAAGGCGATCGCGAGCGGCTGGAACGTTTGGTGGAAGCCGTCTCGCTCGCCCAGAACGCGGATGAAGTCCGGCGAGAGATCGGCGAACTGCGATCCCTGGCCGCCGAGGCCCTGACGGTCGAGGAGTCGGGCGTCGAGGCGAAGCTTTCGCGGCTGAAGGCCCTATTGCGGGAGCAGGGGTTCTTCGACGACCCCGACAAACGGTTGCTCATTTGCACGGAATTCAAGGACACGCTGGAGTACCTGATCGGCAAGCTTACCGAATGGGGATTCCGGGTGGGTTGCATTCACGGTGGCATGAAGCCTGGTTCGCGCGACGAACCGGGGACCCGCCTGTACGTCGAACAGCAATTCCGCGAGGGGGCAATTCAGATCCTGGCAGCCACGGAAGCGGCCGGCGAAGGCATCAATCTGCAGGTCTGCCACATCCTGTTCAACTACGACATCCCCTGGAACCCCAACCGCCTGGAACAGCGGATGGGCCGCATCCATCGGTACGGTCAACGTCGGGACTGTCTGATCTTCAACTTCGTGGCGACCAACACGATCGAAGGTCGCGTGCTGCAGCGTCTGCTGGAAAAGCTCCAGGACATCCGCAACGCCCTGGATGACGACGCCGTGTTCAACGTCGTCGGCGAAGTGCTGCCGGCGGCGCACGTCGAGCGGGTACTGCGCGACTACTATGCGGGCCGGCTCGGCGACGCGGACCTCGAAGAACGCCTGCTGCACAACGTGGATGAGGACCGCTTCCGGGCCATTTGCCGCCACGCGCTGGAAGGTTTGGCCTCCAAGAAGCTGAATCTGGACATGCTCATCGAGCGTCGGGCACGGGCGCAGGAGCACCGTGTCGTGCCGGAGCGCATTGCCCGCTTTCTCGGCGATGCGTCGGGCTACGCCAATCTGACCTTGAAGCCCGTTGCCGCGTTGGAGCACACGTTCGATCCGGGCAAGACACCGGCCGTCCTGCGTCGCTGTGAACACGATCCCGATTGGCGTTTGCCGGCGCTGGCCAACAAATACCCGCGGCTGTCAACGCACCGGGAGACGGCCGAGGAACACAACCTCGAATGGGTCACGCCGGGCCATCCGTTGTTCGAAGCCGTGCGGCGGCATACCTACCGGGCGGCCCAGGAAGATCTGAAGAAGGGCGCATGTCTGTATTCGCTGGCCCATAAAGCCCCCGCGCGGATCGATGTGTACCGAGCCCGCGTCGTAGACGGTCTGGGCCAGACGATCCACGAGCGGATGTTCGCTGTCGAATTGTCCGACGGAGCGGACCCATGTATGCGCGAGCCGTCGCTGTTGGGCAACTTCATCCCGACGGAGCCGCCGGACACACTGCCCGCCGTGGCGCACATTCCGGAGGCCCGGGCTTGGCTGCAGCAGCATGCCTTGCAGCCTTTCCTTGAAGAGGTCCGCCAGGAGCGGCAGGCCGAGATCGAACGGATCGGGCGTCACGTCGAGCTATCGTTGACCGAACTGCTGGCCCGCGCGGACGAGGAGGTAGGACGTGCGTCGGACGAAGTCGATCGCGGGACCCAGGGTGCAGAAGGCCGGCTATCCCAGGCGGAAAACCGCCATACAGAACTGTTCGCACGCCGGGAACGCAGGCGACAGGAACTTCAGCAACAGCGGTCGCTCACCCTGCAGTCCGTCGACCGCCTGACCAGTGTGTTGGTCTTGCCGCACCCAGACCGGGAGGCGCCCGAAGTGCGGCGTTTGCGGCCGAACCTGGAAACCGAGGCCGTGGCCATGCGTGTGGTCATGGAACACGAGCGCGCGCTCGGTCGCCAGCTCCATGATGTCAGCGAGAAGAACTGGGGATACGATGTTACCAGCCTGGACCTCAGCTCCGGCGAATTGCGGCTGATCGAGGTCAAGGGCATCGGCGCGGCCATCGGCGCCGTGATGCTGACGCCCAACGAACTGCGTGTCGCCCAGGACCGCCGCGACTGCTACTGGCTGTACGTCGTCACCGACTGTGCCAACCGGCCCGTGCTTCAGGATCCGATCCACGACCCGGCCCGGTTGCCGTGGCACGAGGTCTCGAAGGTCCAGCACTACTGGCTGGAGGTCAACGCGATGACGGAGCCGATGACGGTGCGGGAGGATGCGGCCGATTTCAGATAAGACGGATAGGGTGAACGGTGAGTTGATGATGCTAATGAAGTGGAAACGACTGTGGGACTCGCACTGGTTTCGACTCGTGATCGTCGTCACTGGCGTCGGTGGCGCGGCGTCGCTAGCACGGATCGCCGAGATTGGTTCCGACCCTGGACAGCCTAACGCGTCGCCGTACTTCGTACTTGGTGTCGCGGCACTTGTGGCGAGTCTCGTCGCTCTTTTCGGCGATGCCATCCGCGGCTGGATTTGGCGTCCGGTTCTAACGGTGGACTATGTGCATGGTCCTGACTACTGCGATACACCAGTCCTACGAGGCGATCACGGACAGGGTCACGTCGCCGCGAACTGCTTCTACTTCTCGCTGCGTATCGGAAACCGTGGGACGAAGAGCGCCGACGCCGTGGAAGTGGCCGTCTCGGACTTGCACAGGAAGACCGACGACAAGTGGGTCGTAGTACGGCGGTACTCACTGAATCTCACATGGGCCTACCTTGGAACACCTCGCTTGACGACCCTGGCACCGCAGACGGATCGGTTCTGCAACATCGGTCACGTCGTCGATCCCGCCGTGAGAGTGCACTTCCTAAATGAAAATATACCCGACTTTGACCGATCCGAGACGGTTCTCTCGCTTGACCTAGAAGCCCAGCCGAATCACGGGATTCATCTTCTCCCGCCAGGAACGTATAGGTTAAACCTTCTTGTCGCCGCGGCAAACCACCGTCCGATTCGAAGGGTACTTACGATTGACCTCTCAGGTAGTTGGCACAGCGATCTCTCTGCAATGCTATCGCAGGGAATTCGCATTGAATTGAACCGATGAACGGCGCCAAAGGCCCGAATCGAAAGGTATTTCAGAATGATTCCCAAAGAATGCCAACGGCTGGCCGAAGTGGATTTCCCGATAGCGGTGGTGTCGAAGCACGCGGCGCGGGAGAAGTCGATTCGGCATGGGCACCCGAGCACGCTGGACCTGTGGTGGGCGCGCCGGCCACTGGCGGCGTGTCGGGCGCTGCTGTTTGCCCTGCTGCTGCCTGATCCGTGTGATCTGCATTGCCCGGCGGAGTTCAAGAAGAAGGCCCGCCAGTTGTTGCTGAAGACCCGCGGCGCCATCGACAGCGACGATTTGAGTCTGCGGCAAGCCGTTCTCAGATTCATCGGAGATTGTGCCAGTTGGGACCTCGCGTCCGACGCGACCTACTTGGAGGTCGCACGCGAGTTGATCCAGGCTTCGCATCCGGAAGAGACACCGCTGGTTGTTGACCCGTTTAGCGGTGGTGGCGCTATCCCCTTGGAGGCTTTACGCCTGGGCTGCGACGCCTTTGCCAGCGACCTGAACCCCGTGGCCTGTTTGATACTGAAAACGATGCTTGAGGACATCGCGCGCCACGGTCCGGAACTCGCCGACGACGTCCGACGTATCGGGCTCGAAGTCAAACAAGAGGTCGAAGGGGAACTTGCCGATCTCTACCCCGCTGATCCCGACGGGGCTCGGCCTATTACTTACCTCTGGGCCCGGACCGTTCGCTGCGAATCGCCTAAGTGTGGGGCCGAGATTCCGCTGGTCCGTTCATTCTGGCTCTCCAAAAAGGCGTCGCGACGGCTTGCTCTTCGATACTCAATTGCGCGGCCCAAGAACTCACCGCCGCGACTGGACTTTGAAGTATTCGAACCACAGGCTGACCGCGACATCCCCGCCGGAACCGTTATACGGGCCAAGGCCACATGTCCCTGCTGCGCAGAGCGTGGCCAAAGTAGTGTTCTCAGCCCTGATCGCGTGCGGACGCAACTCGCTGAACAACGTGGCGGCGCTGACGTAAGTTTTGATGCCAAAGGTAATCGAGTCGGTGGCGCAATGCTGTTGGCGACTGTCACTCTTCAGCAGGGCCAGCAGGGCCGTTGCTATCGTCTTGCGACGAAGGCCGACTATGCGGCTGTTCGCAGGAGTCAGGAACGGCTGCTTACAGTGGCAAGCGATGTCTTGCCAAACGGCCTAAGTAGCATCCCGAACGAGCAAATACCGCGAACCGAGTTGCGGCGAATTTCTCTGCCAATTTATGGTGTCGATCGCTTCCGTGATATGTTCACTTCGCGGCAACTGGTATCCTTAGTCGCACTGGCGAAGGCCATCACGAAAGCCACGTCACAAGTTCCAGCGGTGAACTCGCTGCTCGCTCTCTCATTGGGAAAGACCGCCGACCTGAACAACGCCAATTCCGCATGGGAGCCTTTCGCAGAGTGCCCACGTCACACGCTGGCGAGGCACGACATTCCTATGGCATGGGATTTTGCTGAGGCCGTACCGATCAGCGAGTCAAGCGGTTCCTTTAGCACTATCATCAGAAACACCGCTGCATCCATCCCATCTGCGTTCGTCAACGTAAAGCAGCCAGCTACAGTACAGCAGGCCGACGCATGCGCCCATCCCTTGCCGGACGCGTGTGCGACCGTCTGGTTCACCGATCCGCCGTATTATGACTCGGTGCCCTACGCGCATTTGAGCGACTTCTTCTATATCTGGGAGCGACGGGCATTGACCGCACGGGTCGACCGTGACTTCGCGTTGTCGCCGAAGGACGAGGAGTGTGTAGTAGATAGGCCGCATCGCCTCGTGCCGCAAGCGAAAACTGCGGACCATTTTGAGCGGCGGATCGCCCTTGCAATGCACGAAGGTGTCCGGCTGACTCATGCGGACGGCATCTCGTGTGCGGTTTTCGCCCACAAGACAACGGAAGGTTGGGAGTCTCTTCTATCCGGCATGATCCAGGGCGGTTGGATAATCACGGGGTCATGGCCTGTCATCACGGAGATGCAGTCCCGTCTCAACGCGCGCGACAACGCTTCACTCGCGTCGAGTGTCCATCTGGTGTGCCCCCCCAGAGCGACCGATGCAGACGTTGGCGATTGGGCTACCGTTTTTCGTGAGTTGCCGCGGCGGGTCAGTGAGTGGATGGAGCGGTTGCAGGCCGAGGGGGTTCGTGGGGCAGACTTGGTGTTCGCCTGCATCGGGCCGGCGCTGGAGGTTTATAGCCGTTACGCCAAGGTGGTTGACGCCGAAGAGCGGGAGATACCCTTGGGCGGCGATCCAGAGGCCCACGAACCGCATCGTCGTGGTTACCTGGCCTATGTTTGGGAATTTGTCGGGCGCACGGCCCTCGAACAGGTATTGGGGACTGCCGAATCTCGCGCACGCAATGGTGCGGCTGGGTCCCTAGAAGAGGACGCGCGTCTGACGGCCCTGTTTTTGTGGACGCTGCAAAGCACCCCGGTGGAGGCAAATCAAAACGGAGATGTGGACGACACGGAGGGGAGCGAGGAACTCGACGAAGAGGAGGAAAGCCAGCCACGGAGCAGGGCCAAGGGGTTCTCATTGATCTTCGATGTGGTCCGCCGTTTCGCGCAGCCGCTGGGCATTCACTTACCAGACTGGGAAGGACGAGTCATCGAAACGGTTAAGGGCATCGTGAGGCTCATTCCGCCGTTGGCTCGCAGCGAGCAACTCTTCGGTGCGGATGGTGCCGAGGGAGTGGCCGACAGGATGGAGAACGTTCGGACTGGACCTGTTCAGCTCGAGTTGTTTGCACGAGCTGACGAACAGGCTACTCCGACCGTGCGAGGTCGGCAGCGACGTGGACGGGATGCCGTCTCCGATGAATCGCTACAAGCTCATCGGGGCGAAACCACACTCGATCGAGTTCACGCGGCGATGATTCTGCAGGCGTCCGGTCGATCCCACGCTCTGCGGGGTTTGCTCAAGTCCGAACTCGAACGCGGCCCGGGGTCCCTGCGTTTGGCCAACGCCCTCTCGGCTCTGTACCCCACTGGCAGTGACGAGAAGCGATTGATCGATGCGATGCTGTTGGCCGTTCCGAGATGAACAAGGGCTTGCGATGAGTGAAGACGAAGTGTTGGCGCGGATCACGGTCAACCGGGACATTTTCGGCGGCAAGCCGATCATCCGCGGCATGCGGATCGCAGTCGAGGACGTCCTCGGGATGTTGGCCGCGGGCGACACGCCAGAAGGATTGATTGACGAGCGCCTTTCCTGGAACCCGCCGACATCCAGGCGTGCCTGGCGTTCGGCAGGGGGCATGTGACTAAGAAAGGACGAGGACATGTTTGAGCGCATCACGTTCGATACGCAGATCATGGGCGGTCGGGCCTGCATCCGTGGTATGCGGATTCCGGTCTCGGTGATCGTTGGCCAGTTGGCCCACGGGGCCACGGTTCAGGAGGTGTTGGAAGACTATCCGGACCTGGAACCCAAAGACGTACAGCAAGCGCTCGAGTACGCCGCTTGGTTGACGCAGGAAGAGATTCTGATTGCCTGAAAGGTCGCAGCCATGCGGTTCTTGGCGGATATGGGTGTGTCGATGCGCGTCGTGGCGTGGCTTCGCGCCGCGGGCCACGACGCACTGCATCTGCGCGAACAAGGGTTGCTGCGGCTGCCGAACGGGCAGATCTTCGCGAAAGCGCACCAGGAGCAACGAGTCGTGCTCACCTTCGACCTGGACTTCGGCGAGATCCTGGCCGCCAGCGCCGGCCAGATCGTCAGCGTGGCGCTGTTCCGGCTGCGCAACACTCGCACCGATCACGTCATTGCGCGTCTTCAGCACGTCTTGTCCGAGTCATCGCACGAACTGGAGCGGGGCGCAATCGTGTTGGTCGAAGACGGACGGCATCGCGTAAGGAAGCTGCCCATCGGGACCTGAAAGCAGCCGTTTGCAGGGGGACTCCGATCGAATGGTTCGGCAGATGTGTAGTGCGCCGGCTTCACGAGCGTATGCTGGGCCGGTGATCGCGGCGAAGCGGCCGGGCGCCGGCGAGGAAGACGCCCTCGGTCAAGCTGTGGCGTATGTGCAAAGCTTGGGCGTTCAGCGCGACGTGCTGGTGACCGATGGCGTGCGCTATCGATTGTATGCCGCGGCGCAGGGGTTCGCGCCCGTGGCTGATGCGAATCTGGTGAGACTCAAACGTGCGGCCCTTGATCTGTTTGAGCGAATCAAGAGGCCGTAAGGAGAGACCGATGGAAGCCTGGTACAAGGTCGTTACACCACGCAAGGAGGTCCGCGAGGGTCGGTCCTTCAACCCGGATGAATTTGCCATCGCGTTGGAGCAGGTGGTCGCCGGAACAGCGCCGGACGACTACAAAATCCCCTCCCAGTTCTTTTCCCGCACGTGCTTTACCAATGCCCTGTGCGAAAATTCGGGAACGGTGCTGCGACGTCTGGCGGGCAAGACGGAAAATACAACCCCGGTCCAGACTTTGGTCACGCAAATGGGCGGCGGCAAGACGCACATGCTCACGACGCTGTGGCACTTGGCCAGCGGGGGACCAGAGGCGTCCAGTCTTCCGGGAGTCTCGGCACTCCTGTCCGCGGCGGGATTGAGCGTGGCTCCTACGGCCAAGGTCGCCGTCTTCGTAGGGAACGCGTGGGATCCTCAGCCGGGCCGGGAAACACCGTGGATCGATGTGGCACGTCAACTGGCCGGCGACGCAGGCGTCCAGGCGTTGGGGCCTGCTGCAAAAGAAGCGCCGCCTGGTACGGAGACGCTCAACCGCGTCATATCGCTGGTCGATGGTCCGGTGCTGCTGCTGTTCGACGAGCTGCTGAACCTGCTCACTCGCCACAAGTCGTTGGCAGAGCCCATGCACGCCTTCGTCCACAACATCGTCCGCGGTCTGATCGGGACGAGCCACCGGGCTGCTGTGTTCAGCCTGCCGAAGAGCCAGATGGAAATGAATGATTGGGAGCTGGACTGGCAGGACAAAATCGTGAAGGCCGTTGGCGCCGTGGCCAAACCGCTGTTGGTCAACGACGAAGCCGAGATTGGCGAAGTCATACGTCGTCGGTTGTTCGAGGACATTGGCTCGGAGCGAGTACGGAAGCATGTGGCAAAAGCGTATGCCGACTGGTGTTTCGAGCGACGGGCGCAGCTCCCGCCCGAATGGACGACGGTGGATACGAGCACGACGGAAAAGAAGGCCCGCCAGTACCTGCAGGAGAAGTTCGAGGCGTGCTACCCATTCCACCCGGCGACGCTCTCCGTGTTTCAGCGAAAGTGGCGCCCGCTGCAGCATTTCCACCAGACACGAGGCACTCTGGCGATGTTTGCGCAGTGGATTTCCTGGGCGTTTCGCGAAGGCTACACCCATGCCCGCCGCGAGCCGTTGATCACGTTGGGATCGGCGCCGATGGATGTCTCCGAGTTCCGCAGCGTCGTACTGGGGCAATTGGGTGAATCGCGATTGTTGGCCGCGATCGACACAGACATCGCCTGCGAGCGGTCGCACGCCCGGACTCTGGACGTTGACACCAAGGGAGCCCTACGAGGCGTTCACCGGCGGGTCGGAACGGCGATTTTCTTTGAATCTTCCGGTGGCCAGTTGGACAAGGTCGCCCATCTGCCAGAGTTGCGATTCGCGATCGGAGAGCCGGAGATCGACACGGCCACCGTCGATACCG
The DNA here is from genome assembly GCA_032229885.1 of Candidatus Anammoximicrobium sp. Lineage (GTDB taxonomy): Bacteria > Planctomycetota > Planctomycetia > Pirellulales > Pirellulaceae > Anammoximicrobium. The sequence continues at coordinate 10,827 of JAVYAJ010000243.1, forward strand.
CGGCGCACGCGTTGGAGAAGCGAGCATTTTTTGTCCAGTCGGTTGGGGCCGATGGGTTCAAGGTGTATCACAAGGCCAAGATCGACAAGGCCGTACATGACCGCCGCGCGTCGTTGGACGAGAACACCGAAATCAAACCGACCATCCGCAAAATGGTCGAAGACGAGTTCAAACGCGGGGCCAGCATTCCGACCGACGTGTTCCTTGCGCCGCTGGACGGCGCCAAGGTTTCGGATACGCCTCGGTTGAGCCTCTGGGTTCTTGATCCGGACGAACAATGGGACGTGGGTTCGGACATTCGCGAGCGGGTTGCGGAATGGACCAAAAAGCGGGGCAAACAGGACCGATTGTACCCCGGAGCCATCGTCTGGTGCGTGCGGAAACCCGGCCGCGACCTTCGCGACAAAGTGGAATTGTTGTTGGCCTGGCGGCGGGTGCAGAAGGATGTCCGCGATGGGATTCTGGGCTCGGACTTCGAGAAGGCGGACCTGCAGGACATCGAGGTCCAGATCAAGGAGGCGCAAGGCGAGGCCGTGGACGAAGTGTGGGGCGGCTACCGTTATGTCGTGCTGGCCGACAGCAGCGATCCTTCCGGATTGAAGGTCATTGACTTGGGCGCCGGTCATGCCAGTGCGGGCGAGACGTTGTGTGGGCGTGTGATCGCGGCCATGAAGGCCGAGGCTCTTCTGAACGAGACCGTCGGCGCCGGCTACATCGGCCGCAACTGGCCGCCCGCGTTCAAAGATTCGGGGGCTTGGCCGCTGAGCAGCCTGCGACAGAGCTTTCTGAACGGCGCGCTGACCCGATTGCTCGATCCGGATCGTGTGCTGCGAACGAAGATCGTCGAGTTCGTCGGGGCGGGCGAGTTTGGCGTGGCGTCGGGTCCGCAACCCGACGGCATGTACGAAAGGGTCTGGTTCAAGGAACTGATCCCACCCGAATAAGTCGAGTTCGAATCGGCGGTACTGCTGGTCAAGAAGGACAAAGCAGCAGCGCTCAAGAAGCCGCCCAAGGCCAAGCCGGACGAGCCTAAGCATCCGGATGAACCGCCAGAACCAGACGCGAGATCGGGCGATGGTGGCGCCGGGACGGAGACCGAGCCGGCCACAGACACTGGTACGGACAAGGAACCGGAACCATCAGCCCCCGCGACGACGCCAGTTCGCGTCGCCGGCCAGTTGACTCCGGAACTGTGGAACCGTTTGGGCACGAAAATCCTGCCCAAGCTCAGAACTCAAGCGGGGTTCACCATCGAGGTTACGATGTCGGCAACGGTCGACAGCACAGCGGTCAAAGATCTGAAGATGGATCTACGGCAAATCATCGCGGACTTGGGATTGGAGGGATCGCTCGAGGTCACCTAAGCGGCCCTCGGGCCGCATGTCGCTAGGAGCGTCAAAGTATATGGACAGCAGGAGCAACCAATTCGGGAAAGTGCTTCGCGAGAAACGCATGGCAAAGGGTATTAGCCTGCGAAAATTCGCGGAAAGAGTGGGCGTGAGTGCGACGTACTTATCCCAGGTCGAGCAAGGCAACGTGCTGCCGCCCACCGCTGATCGCGTGCAGCGCATGGCGGAAATGCTTGGAGAAAACCCGGACGAACTGATCGCCTTGGCCGGACGCGTACCAGAAGACCTGCCGGCGATCATCCACGAGGAACCGACCGAGATACCCCAACTGCTCCGTGAAGCCAGAGGTTTGTCGGCTGAGCAGCTTCGCGAGCTGAGAGGGCAGATTCGTCGGATCAAGGAACAAGGAAACGAGTAATGGCGCGACGAAGCGTGGCACCGCGGGGCGAGGTTCCGTTTCTCCACGAGAAGCAGATCGAGGCGGAAGCGGACTTGCTGCTGGCCGAATACGGCCACGAGCACGAGCCCATTCTCGCACCGCCGGTTCCCCTCGACGAAATCGTCGAGTTCCATCTGCACCTGACGCTCGAATACAAGGACCTGAAGGCGTTGTTCGGTCCTTCCGAGTGTGTCGGGGTGTGGTAGAATGTTGGCGGGAGGGACGCGCAGATGCAGGACACAGAACTTTATCAGGCGATTCTTGGTTTGGCGTTGCCGTGGACGATTTCCAAGGTGGATCTGGACACGACCGCGCAAGAGATACGAATCCACGTCGATCATCCTCGGGGAACGGAGTTCAAGTGTCCGGACTGTGAGCGGACGTTGCCCTGTTACGACCATGCGGAAACACGATCGTGGAGGCATTTGGACTCGTGCCAGTTAAAGACGTTCTTGGTTGCTCGGCAGCCTCGCGTGAACTGTCCCGAGCATGGTGTGAAAACCGTACTGGTTCCGTGGGCAGAGAAGAGCAGTCGGTTCTGTTAGCCACCCACACGGTGAAAAGGGCAGCCCTTTAAAGCTAGCACGTATGTGAGACCACGATGGAAGTCCGTGAATCTGGTGAAGCATGGCAATGTGCGGGCGGAGACGTTTTCGTCTAAGACCAGTCGAAACAGCAACTCAGCGGTAGAATGGCGGGACGGAGGCAGTTTTCTCGGCCCGTTCCACGGAGAGGCACGATGGCGTTGATGGATACGCTGATCGGTCGCTTCACCAAGGACGCCCCCGGGGCCGTTATGACGCGAGCGTTGTTCGCCAATATTCTCGCCCCGAAGGAATTGGATACCATTTCCCAGGACTGTGCCGAGAAGCAATACGAAGGCGAACTCTTGTTCTCCACCGCGGTACATTTGCTCGCATCGGCGGTGACCCGAGCAACAGCCTGCGCTCAACGCGACGTACCAACAGCATCAGGACTCGATCAACGTTTCAGTGACGGCGGTCTATCAGAAGCTGCGTGGAGTGGAGTTACCGGTGACGCGGGAATTGGTGCGTCGTACCGCAGGAAAGAAGGCGCAAGTGCTGGACAGCGTGGGGTGGTGTGAAGAGACACTGATTCCCGGTTACGAGACCCGAGTTCTGGACGGCTTCCACTTGCGGGGTACGGAACACCGCATCAAAGAAACTCGCTCGCTGAGAGCGACGCCGTTGCCGGGGCAATGCCTGGCGGTGCTGGATCCGCAACGGCATTTGCTGGTCGATATTTATGCGGAGCTAAGTGCCGAGCACATGGCCGAGGCGTTGAAGAATCATGCTCGGCACGTGAGGCAACGGCGTTACCTCAAGCATCGCCGTGGCTCCAAGAAACCCCCGCCCAAACGCACAGGTCGTAAGTCACATGTCTCGACTGCTCAGGTGCTGGCCACACGCCGGCGCCGGGAATGACAGCTTTAAAGGGCTGCGCGTTGCCACCCATGCTGCATTCCCCCCGAGTGTCCAGCCCGACCCCGTCCGTCGCTCGCGCGCTGCTGGTTCTAAGTCCGCGTGTCGGTCGCGCCGGCTCGACAGGCCGGATTCTTTTCGGGCGCCGGGATTCCAGATTATGGAGAAATTCGCCGCGCGGCTCAACGCGGCGGCGCAAGGTCCCCTGGACCCGTCAGTCGTGTACCTCGTTCCAAGGCCCAGACCTCGGCGGGCGATAAATGCTCGTCCTGCAAGGCCGACGCGACCAGCGCTGCGTCACAGCTCCAGCCCGCCAGACGCTCGAGGTCCCGCGCGTCCCGCACGCCGCCCCCGACCACCAATTCGATCTCGGGATGGGCGCACCGCACCGCTCGACACGACGCTCCACCCGCCGGGCCGCCTCTCGTCCCGACGGCCGCCAAATCCGAGACCAGCACTCGGCGAAAGCCCGCGCGGACGGCCAAGCCCACCAGCGCCAGCACCGCCGGGTCCACCAATGCCACTGCTGCCGCGTCTACCGAATAGCCTCGTCCATCCTTCGCCTTGACGGCCCGGAGATCAGGCCTCGATCGTTCCAGCGATGCGCGCGCTGCCGGGCCGGCCAGCACGGGGCGTCCTTGCCGTAGGTCGAGGCTGAACACGGGGCGAAACGCCGGCACGGCCTGGTGGATCACGGGCAACTCGTCCAAATCGACGACAGAGTCCAGCCCGACAACCAAACCCGCGTTCGGGAAGCAAGCCGTTGCTCGGGCGGCGAGATCGCGGGCTCGAGCCACATCCCCGATCCCTGCATCCACCAGCGGCCGCAATCCGCAGCACGCCACTTGCTGGTAAGTGCGACAATCGGGCCATCCGCCGGTGATCGCATCCAGATCGGCAATGTATGTTTCCCGCGGCCCAAATCGTCGACGAGCGCCCGAGCGACGTCGCCAGGCGCGGGGCTCGCCGCCAAGGGACTGACCAACGGGCGGTAACGGTCCCGCTGGCCACCAACGGCCCGGACCACCAGCCCGGCCAACAGATCGATTACGGGGATGACTCGCATGACTCAATCGAGTTCAGGATCGTGATGATGCCAAGGGTCCGTATTCTCGCCGGCCTCAAAAATGCTCCGAACCGCGAGAATCCGCCGGTGAAGAATGGGCCGGCCTCTGGACACAATTCCATAACGGCGTTACGTTATAGTGCGGTTGAGGCAGCCGCCGTAGTATACGTTTCGTGAATCTGCTTCGAATCCCGCGGCGAGGCGCCTCGCATCACTGCGAACGTAGAGCAGCTTTTACCCCGGTTTCCGTGCGGTCGTGGTTCGAAGGACTTGGTCCATCGCGCAGCGACCCACCCGCCTGGATTTCCTTCCGCCGACCCAACGCCGGCGCAAGCGAGACGAAAGCCTGCTCGGCGATCCTCAGGTTACTACTGTCCTTAGAGTCTTAGTTCGTATCATGCGCGCACGGTGCGCGCATCCTGTACAGTGGTGTGTACAGTACACTTGTGAGTTAGTGGCGCCAGACTGGGTTAGGTGGCTTTGGAGTGGGATGACTGTTGCGCGCCACAGACGACGGGGGGCGTGTTGGCCGAAGGCCATCACACCG
>JAVYAJ010000244.1:0-40570 GCA_032229885.1 Candidatus Anammoximicrobium sp.
ATTGCCTGACTTTTGCGCGGCACAGACGACAGGAAGCGTGTTGGCCGAAGGCCATCACCAACGTAGCCTGGGGCAACGCCCCAGGAGTCCGAGATGACAGCAACCGTGTTGGCCGAAGGCCAACATCAACGTGTCACCGCGGCCCAGATGAATATGGCCTTCGGCCAAAAGAGGCACGCGCGCAGCGCCAGCCCTGGGGCGTTGCCCCAGGCTACGGTGAGCGGAGGCCTTCGGCCAAACAGATTCTTGGGTTGCGGGCGCTGGCCCGCGGTAGGCTGTTTCCGTGATCTTGCCCGCGAACTCGCACGTCGGAGCGCAGTCTACAGCCGGGTTCCATCGCGCCGCGGTTGGCTCGCCTCGGGGATCGGCGGGCCATCGTTCGAGTCCGGCGCGACGGACCGAGCCATGCAGAGACGTTTCGGCTTGATCGGTTGGGTTTATACTTCGCGCGGCTCGAAATGGCACTCGGCACGGCGGACTTCAGTTCGCCTTTGTCATACGGAACCTGACGTTTGCGAGGCCATTCTTACCCGCGCTCGGTATAACACGATGAAAATCAATACCGCCAAAGAAAAACTGCGTCGCGGCGAGCCTACGTTCGGCACGTGGCTGTCGCTCGGCAACCTGTACGCAGCCCGGATTCTGGCCCGCATGGGCTGGGACTGGCTGACGCTGGATCTGGAACATTCGCCTGTCGATCTCGAACAGGCGGCCGCGATCTTCGGGGCGATCGCCGACGCGGGCTGCGTGCCTCTGGCCCGCGTGCCCGAGGGCAGTCATGCCTGGATCAAACGCGTTTTGGACGCAGGCGCCATGGGTGTCGTCGTGCCCATGGTCGATACGGCCGAACAGGCCGCTGCCGCCATTGCGGCCGCGCGCTTTCCGCCCCAAGGGACGCGCAGCACCGGCGGCGGCCTGCACGCCCTGAACTTTTCCGCCACGCCCGACGAGTACTACACGGCCGCCAACGACCAGATCCTGGTCGTGCTGCAGACCGAAAGCCCGCGGGGCGTCGCGAACGCCGACGCGATCTACGGCCAGCGCGGATGCGACGCAATCTTCGTCGGACCGTCGGATCTGCGGTTCCAGATGCGCGCCGCCGATGGCACGTTTCCCACGCCTGACGAGCACGAAGCGATGGTCCAGCAAGTGATCGCGGCCGGGCGGCGCGCCGGCGTGCCGACAGGCATCCACACGATGGACTCGGACAGCGCCCGGCAACGGGCAGACCAGGGCATGCAGTTCTTGGCTGTGGCCAGCGACCTGAGGCTGATGACGCAACAAGCCGAGACTTTTCTCGACGCCCTGTGCCCCGATCGACGGCGGACCCAGACCGCCAAGTATTAGCGCGCCGCGGCCGCGACCCGGGTTCAGCCTCGCTTGATGTCAGCAGGTCGAGATGTCGAATCCCGCCCCGTATTAGCCGTCATACGACCTTGTCCGCGAGACTAGACTTAAATGGGGGTTTTTCGAACTCGCGGAAAGACCGGGCCGCTTGCGCCGCCCTGCTCGAAGCACACCCCACGCGGACGTGATGGCTCGCGAACCAGGGAATTGCCCAATCGTCGCGCGGCACTAGCACCACAAATCAGATTTCTGGCGCCCGTGTTCGGCAAACGAGATGTCGCGCTGCGTCCGCGTATCGTCGTATTGCGGGTCGCCCGTAGACACGAGCCAAAATTTTCAACAATGCGCTCCCGCCCCTCATTGACCATCCCCTGGCGTCGGATATACTCTTTCTCTTGTTGATACTGTGTTTCACTATCAATAAGCTATGGCCCTCCGTTGAGGTGGCGCCGGGCATATTTGGCGATTACCGGCCGCTTGGCCGATTTGCAAAGGAAAATGTCGATGTCCAGACGTTCCGCGATCAGGCGGGGTTTCACACTTGTCGAGTTGTTGGTCGTCATTGCGATCATCGGCGTGTTGGTCGCGCTGCTGTTGCCCGCCGTCCAGGCGGCGCGCGAAGCGGCTCGACGTACCCAATGCGCAAACAACCTCAAACAGGTCGTACTCGCCGCGCACAACTATATGGACAGCATGAACTGTGTTCCCCCTTTCTCGTGCTTGCCGCCTCCCGGGACTACCGGATCGTTTTGGTCGCTCCAAGCGCGGATCTTGCCCTACTTGGAACAGGCTAATTTGCAGGATTTGATTGATTTCCAGTACAGCTACAAAGACACTGTGAATGCCCCGCAACACGCGGAAGTCACGAGGATGAAGATCCCGACGTACGTCTGTCCCAGCGAGGTTCAAGCGCGCGAGCGGCCGTCGTCCAGCCCCACGGGACCATCGCACTTTCCGCTGACCTATGGCGCGAACGTAGGTACCTGGATGGTGTTTGATCCCGTTACAGGACGGGTCGGAGACGGTGCGTTTGTGGTGAACCAGCGGCTGAACGATCGGGCGTACGTCGACGGGATGAGCAATACGCTGGCGTTCGCCGAGGTCAAGGCCTATCAGGCCAATGTGAAGCCCGGAGTCCCGGCCGGGGCGAACGAGCCCGTACCGCCGACGGCCGCCGCGATCGCTGCGCTCGCTGGGTCCGCGACGATCAGCGGAACCGGCCATACCGAATGGGTCGACGGCAAAGTCTACGAGACCGGGGTTACCGCGGCACTGACGCCCAACACCGTCGTTCCCGTGACGACCGGCGGGGTCGCGTATGATTTGGACGTGATCTCGAACAAAGAGAGCACCGCCAACACCTCGCCGACTTATGCAGCCGTTACCGCGCGTAGCTACCATCCCGGGATCGTCCAGACTGCTTTGATGGACGGCTCGACTCGATCGGTCAGCAGCAGCGTGGACACCCGGGTCTGGCGAGCGGGCGCGACCCGAGCCGGCAGCGAGGCCGAAGGAGCGTCCCAACTATAGTCGTCGTCCGCAAAGTCCGCGTTGCCTTGCATATTGTACGCACGTGGCGGCAACCCGAAACGCCGCCTGCCGGACCGTAGCAGCGGCATCTTGCCGCTGCGCAGCGCAATCCCGTGACGGCAACCCGAAATGTCGCCTGCCGGACGGACAGGCAACTCAAAGTCCGCCGCACACGCTCTCCCTTGGGACGCCAGCCCGCCAATCTCGCGCCGTTGCGGACCGGCCGTGCGGTAACTCAACCCGAACGCTTTCGCGATGGACGGTCGGATCGCGTCTGCTCGGCCACCAGTTCCAAGCTTCCCCACAGACTCGGATCCTTATCGATCGGAAACTCGGGACCCAGGCTGAACGTTTGCCTCCCTAGCTCGTTGTCTACCACGACATAGGTAAATCCCAGCCGCGGATGTTCGAGCGGATCAAAGCCGGTCAGTGCCTGCGCCGGCACATAGGCGCGCAGCCGGTATCCGTGCGTGTCGAGCCTGGCGCTGACTCGCAACATGTTCTCTGCCAACGGTTTGGGTTCGCCTCGATTTCGCTCGATGACCAGCAGTCGGCCTAGCGGGCGATCTTGCGCCCAGCCCCCGCCCGTGGGCAGAAACGCAAAGCGGTGGCAGAATTGGGTCGCCCGATGGATGTTATGCGTGTCACGCGTGTCGATCCACACGTGCAGGCCATCGCTGTCCTCGATCCGTGTCGCGCGACACCAGGGGCGCTGTCGCTTGCCCGTCACGGCCAGCGTGAATAGCAGTCCGTTTTCGCTCCACGCGCATCTCAAATCGGCGAATTTCGGTCGTCCTTCGAGTTCGCCGAAACTGGGCATCACGTACGCCATACCCAGCTCTTCATCGCCGGCCGTCCGGGCCGGATCGCACCGATGGCAAGGCACGGAAAATCGAAACAAGAATGTCGGATCCAGCAACGCCCCGTCCATGCCATCTGTCCTGACCGCAAAACCATAGTCGAATTGTCTATCCCGCCAGACGTATCGAGTTCGACGCACGACTATCGAGTCTGACGCCACCCCCTGCCGGCGACCGACCGCATCGCGACACAGGCGCCATCGCGCGGTGATCGCGCGTCTCGGCGCGATTCGATTTGCGACGATCGTCGGTCTACGATGACCACAGCCCGTCACGCGTCGCCACGGCAGCCGCCCGGTATACTATAGATCGGCACTCCACGGGTGTTTTTGCGCCGCTTCGCGTGGTGGACGATGACACGATCGCATAAAGTCTCGCAGCCTGATCTCCGGTCCCGCAGGTGCAGCCCAGTTGGCTGCGCACGTGTGGTGCGCTCGCGTAAATCGGAGAATCAGCGCGTCATGGGCCGTCGCCTGGGTTGATCTTAATCGGTCGGTGTGCCATTCGCCAGCCTCCGCGTATGCGTCGGAGAAATGCGCGGTTTGCGGCAGTCCATCTCGAAGGTTTTCCCGCTTCGCCTGAAAACAGGTCAGTATGGACACGATTTATCTCGACAACAACGCTACGACTCGGATCGATGCGCGTGTGGCTCGGGCGATGCTCGAGTGTCAGCTTGCCGGATACGCCAATCCGGCCAGTCAGCACGCCGCGGGGCGACGTGCGCGGCGGGTGCTCGAACAGGCTCGCGAGACCGTCCAGCGGATTCTCGGGTGTCACCTTGCCGACATTCGGGCTGATCGCCTCGTGTTCACCAGCGGTGGAACAGAGGCCAATAATTTGGCGATCTTGGGATTGGCAGGGCAGCCTCCCGGCCGGGTGTTGATCTCGGCGATCGAGCATCCCAGCGTCACGGGCCCCGCCGAACATCTCGCTCGTCTGGGCTTCGACGTTCAGCGGATCCGTGTCGCGTCGGACGGAGTTGTCCAGATCGACCATCTGCATGAGCTGCTGCGGCCCGATACGCGACTGGTCAGCGTGATGCTGGGCAACAACGAGACCGGCGTGCTGCAGCCGATCGAACAGATCGCCGCGATCTGTGCCCGCTGGGGCGTCCCGGTGCATACGGACGCCGTCCAGGTCGTCGGCAAGCTGCGCGTCTCGTTCCGCGCGCTGGGCGTTGCGGCCATGTCGCTGACGGCACACAAGCTGCACGGACCCCGTGGCGTGGGAGCGCTGGTCGTTCGCGCCGACGCACCGATTCGACCGATCCTGTTTGGCGGCGCCGCCCAGGACGGCCTGCGGCCCGGGACCGAAGCGGTCGCGCTGGCCGTCGGCCTCTGCCGGGCGCTCGAGCTCTGGGCGGCCCAGGCCGAGGCTCGTCGTCAGCGGATGACCGCCTTGCGCCATCGCCTGGAACGCGCCATTCGCGCCCGCCATCCCGACGTCGTGATCAACGGCAGCGCCGCGCCACGGCTGCCGCACGTGACCAGTCTCTGTTTCCCCGGAATCGAGCGGCAAGCGCTGATGATGGCGCTGGACGTTGCGGGAATCGCCTGTTCCAACGGAGCGGCGTGCGCCAGCGGGTCCAGCGAGCCTTCGCCCGTGCTGCTGGCGATGGGTCTGGACCCGGAAATCGTCGCCGGCTCGATACGACTGAGCCTGGGCGCCGATTCGACGGACGTCGAAATCGACGAGGTTTCCCGTCGCATCTGTCGAGTGGTTAACAATTTACGCACGGCGTCCGCCGTCTGATCCAGTCGCCGATCGATCGCTGTCATCAGCCCTCGCGCGGGCTGTTTCTCAGCGATCTCGTCTCGTCATAAACGCAAAAATGGATATAATTTGCGTTAGTTGAGAAGCGATTCTCGGGGACTTCGATTTCGTGGCGGAAGCCGGACCATGGTCGGCAGCGTATTTTCTATCAAATCCGACAGCGATGGCCCGCTACGCCTTGGGCGCAAGCAGGCCGCGGACATGCTATTGTCCGAGTACATTGGCGGCGCCGAGAATATCCTCGTGGCCACGGCCGTCGATGCCGTCTTACAAGATCCGCCGCGATTTAATCCGATCGTGTTCTTTGGGCCGGTCGGCACGGGCAAGTCGCTGCTCGTACAACTGATCGTTGCCCGCAGCAAGCGCGACAGCCGATCCGCTCGCACATTTGTGATCACCGGGGCAGATTTTGCGCGGGAATACGCCCATGCGATCGAGACGGATTCGCTGCCCGATTTTCGCGCCAAATGCCGCCGCGCCAGCCTGCTGGCCATCGACGACCTGCACGAGATCGGCGACAAGCGCGGAGCGCAGAATGAACTCGTTCGGACGATCGACGCGATGGTCGACAGTGGTCGGCGGGTGGTGGCGACGCTGCCTCAATCGCCCGCCGAGACGAGCGTGCTGCTGCCGGGGCTTGCCAGTCGGCTCGGCGCGGGGTTGTCCGTGCCGTTGGAGCCTCCCGGTCCCGCGGCCCGTCGCCGCATTGTCCGCTCGCTCGCCACCACGCGGGGTTTCGCCCTATCCAGGCGCGTGGTCGATCTGATCGCCTCGGACGCCTTGGCCGACGCGATCAAGCCGCCGACCGTCCCGCGGTTGCTGCAAACGCTGGTTCGCCTCGAAGACGTCTCGTTTGACGATCATCCGGAGATCAACGCGCAGCACCTGCGCCGATATTTGCAACCTCCGCCCGAAGAAGACGAGCGGCAACTGAAATCGATCACCCAGCAGGTCTCGAAGTATTTCAAGTTGCGAGCCAACGATCTGCGCGGCAAGACACGGCAGCAGCGCGTGGTCCGTGCTCGAGGCGTCGCGATGTTTCTGGCCCGTCGATTGACTGGACACAGCCTGGAATACGTCGGACGACACTACGGCAACCGCGATCACACCACGGTCTTGCACGCCTGCCGCAAGATCGAATCGCTGCTCGAAACGGAACCAGCGATCCGACAGGCGGTCACCGACCTGACGCTCCAATTGAACGAACCATGAGCCCGCCGAACGAACCGGTGGCTCGCGACGGACGATCGCCCCCGGCCTCGCGCGAGCCTCGGTCGCGGCTCGACGTGCGAACCGAGACCGTTGAACCGACACTGCCGTAGGCCACGAAGGCGGGCTCGGATGTCTTGGGACGCGCCAGCGCACGACGCGCCCCCCGCGACGACGATCGATGGCTCGCCGGCATCGCCCTTGGCCCGACCGCCCGAAACGTGCTGTTGAATACCGCTGGTTCGCTCCGTTGGCGAACGCGGCGACCGTTGTGAAAAACGCGTCGATTGCCTGTCGATGTGCGTCGATGCCTGTCGATGTCCGAACCGTCCGAGTCGCGGCCGCCGATTCTAGCGACGGGCATCGACAGACCATGAACGATCCGGCAACATTCGACCAACGGGTTATCCACCGTCGCGGGACTGTGCTTAACTGCTTGAAACATGACGACTTGGCTTCGTGAATCGAAGGTCCATCGACAGCACGTCGCGCAACACTCATACTGCTAACAAGAAATGATATTACAGAATAGAAGGACGAACCCGAACGACAGCTCCGAGGTTTTGAAGCATGGAAATTAGTTGCAATCGAGATAAACTGTGGGCCGCCTTCCAGAAAGCGGCGATCGTCGCCCCAACCCGCAGTCCGAAGCCGATTCTACAGAGCGTAAAACTCGAAGTCGGCGAGCAAGGCGCGGCGTTCTTGGCGACCGACATGGAGATGGGCGTGCGCGTTCAGGTCGCCGAGGTGACGACGACCGCTGCGGGCAGCGTCGTGCTGCCCGTCAGCCAGTTCGGATCGATCTTGCGGGAGAGTTCCGACGAGACGTTGCGGCTCGAGGTCGAACCCAACGGGGCCCGCATCCGGGGCGCCCGCAGCCGCTTTACGCTGCCGATTCAGAATCCGGACGATTTTCCGTTTGTCGCGGACTTCGACGCCCAGAAATATCACACGGTGTCCGCGCGGCTGTTTCGGGAACTGATCCGTCGAACGCTGTTCGCCACGGACACCGAGAGCTTGCGCTACGCCTTGGGCGGCGTGTTGCTCGAGATGGAGGGGGACGGGATCATCGCCGTAGCGACGGACGGCCGACGGCTGGCCAAGATGTTGGGCGCGGCGCAAGCCGTCGCCGAGCATGGCACCAGCGACATGACGACCATCGTGCCGCATCGTTCGATGCAATTGATCGAGCGAGTGCTGGGCGACGAGGAAGGCGAGATCGACATCGCAGCCAGGGCCAACGATGTGTTGATCCGCACCGCGAACACGGTCATCTACACGCGGTTGGTCGAAGGCAAGTTCCCAAAGTGGCGCGACGTGTTTCCGCAACGAACGCAAGCGACGCGAATCGACGTCCAGGTCGGTCCGGTCTACGCGGCCTTGCGTCAGGCGGCGATCGTGACGGACGAAGAGAGCCGCGGAATCGACTTTCAGTTCGAACCCGGAAAACTGGTCTTGAAGGCCAGCGCGGCGGACAAGGGCGACGCCGAGGTCGAGGTGCCGATCGAGTACGAGGCCGGGACGCTCACCGTGAGGCTGGACCATCGCTATGTCAGCGATTTCCTGCGGGCCTTGGACCACGAAAAGTCATTTACGATTGAAATCGAGAACCAAGAGAGCGCGGCGCTGTTCAGCACCGAGGATGGTTACGGATACGTGGTGATGCCCTTGGCCCGCGACGGGAAGTGAACGCGACGCGGACAGGCGACAAGCCTCGCCGGTGCGAAGCGCTCCGTGAAACGCGTCTTCGGCGCGCGGACTTCGGTCCGCGCTGGCCGCGGGATCGGATGTTCGCGCGGTCCGTTTCAGCCGCGCACGAGATCGGGCCGACCGCGATCGCGACGGGGCGCCGCCTCCTGCAAAGACGACCATGGACGACGAACTGACAGCAGTCTGCCGCGACATCGCCGCTCGCCAGCGCTATCGCGCGGGACCTCGGCGCGTCGCGGACGCGGTGAACGAGTTGCTGGCTCGCCGAGGTTACGCCGACGTCCAATCCGCCGCCTCGCACGCGGATATCTGGCGGGCCGCCGCGGGTTCACCGCTGGGCGAGCATAGCGCGGCGGGCAAGATCCGCCGCGGCGTGCTCGAGGTGTTCGCCCGCAACTCGGCCATCGTCCAGGAATTGACGTTTCGCCGAAAACAACTGCTGGCGGACCTGGCACGGCTGGGGCCGGAACGGAAGATCCGAGACCTGAAGTTTCGCGTGGGGCCCGTGGACTGAGCGGATCAAGTCCAGCGAAGGCCTGGCAGCGTTCGGCGGCGCGTACAGACGTTGTCCAGAGGCGGACCGACGGTCAGCGAACCTTGATCGGGATCCGGTCGCGTGCTCGCGCAGGAGTGGGCGAACACGTGGACGGTCTCCGCGACTCATTACGCAATTCAGTTGACGCAATTCGATACTACGGAGGGAAATGCGCATGACGGACGAAACACGTACGGAACTTCACGGCGACGGCGCTGCCCCTTCTGTCCAGCCGTTGTCGCACCATCACGGCGACGAAGACTATGGTTCCGAAGACTTGCAGCATCTGTCCGACTGGGAACACGTGCGCAAGCGGCCGGCCATGTACATCGGCGACGTGACCGCTCGTGGATTGCATCACCTGGTCTACGAAGTCGTCGACAACTCGATCGACGAGGCGATGGCCGGCTTTTCCAAGAACATCAGCGTCACCGTGAATGCCGATGGTTCGGTGACGGTCGAAGACGATGGGCGCGGGATCCCGATCGAACTACATGAACAGCTTAGCAAAGAGGCCGGCCGCGAGATCTCGACGCTCGAAGGCGTGATGTGCGTGCTCAAGTTCGGCGGGAAATTCGAGAAGGGCGTCTATCAGACCTCGGGCGGCTTGCACGGGGTCGGCGTCACCGTCGTCAATTTCTTGTCCCAGTGGTGCGAGGTCGAGGTCCATCGCGACGGGCAGGTGTACCAGCAGGAGTACGAGCGGGGTGTCCCGACCGGCCCGGTGAAGCGAATCGGCGTCACCAAGAAACGAGGCACGCGGACGACGTTCAAACCGGACGCCACGATCTTTCAGACGACGAAATTCGTGTTCGACACGCTGTACAAGCGCCTGCAGGAGCTGGCCTTCTTGAACTCGGGCGTGCGAATCCGGTTTCGCGACGAGCGGGTGGACGAGGGCGAAGAGTTCTACTTCGAACGCGGAATCGTCGAGTACGTCGAGCATTTGAATCGGACCGGCGATCCGTTGCATCGCGACGTGATCTTTTTCTCGGGCGAGGTCGAGGGAGTCGGCTATGAAATCGCCATGCAGTACACCACCGAGTACACGGAGAGCGTGCATTCGTACGTCAACAACATCAACACGATCGAAGGCGGCACGCACGTCTCGGGATTCCGCGCAGCGCTGACCCGCACGCTGAACAACTACGGCAAGAAGGAAAGCCTATTCAAAGACATCGCGCCGTCGGGCGATGATTTTCGCGAAGGTCTGACGGCGATCATCTCGGTGCGCGTCCCCAACCCGCAGTTCGAGGGCCAGACCAAAACCAAACTGGGAAATGGCGAGGTCGAAGGAATCATCAACTCGGTCGTCGGCGACGCTTTGGGCAAATACTTGGAGGAGAACCCCAAGACCGCCAAGACCCTGGTGCGCAAGGGGATTCTCGCGGCCGAGGCGCGCGAAGCGGCGCGGAAGGCAAAGGATATGCTCCGCAAACGAAAGAGCGTGCTGGGCGGCGGCGGCCTGCCGGGCAAGCTGCGCGACTGTATCAGCAAGGAGATGGAGCGGTGCGAGTTGTACCTGGTCGAAGGCGACTCGGCAGGCGGCAGCGCCGAAGGCGGGCGGCTCCGCGATTTCCAAGCGATCCTGCCGCTGCGAGGCAAGATCATCAATGCGTATAAATCTCGCGAGGATCGCGTGCTGGCCAACGAAGAAGTGCAAAGCATGTTCCAGGCCATCGGCATCGGCATCGGCGAGGAACAGGACGTCGCCAGACGGCGGTACAACAAGATCATCATCATGACCGACGCCGACGTCGACGGTTCGCACATCCGGACCCTGCTGCTGTGCTTCTTCTACCGCCAGATGTACGAACTGGTCTCGCAGGGCCACGTCTACGTCGCCCAGCCGCCGCTGTTCCGCGTACGATCCAAGACCGACACCTATTACGTCCACGCCGAAGAGGATATGAAAGCGCAGTTGCTGGAAAAGGGCCTGGCGGACTCGAGCCTCGACGTCGGCGACGGCGCGCCCATCGATGGCGCGCGCATGCGCGACCTGTGCTATGCGCTGGCGACGATGGAAGAGGCGCTGACCGCCCTCGAGCGTCGCGGGATCAGCCTCAAGATGCACGCCGAACGGCTGGATCCGTACAGCGGCCGGTTACCGATGTTCCACGTGTCCGATGGCCTGTCCGAACACTGGTTCACCAATCGCGAACAGATCGACGAGTTTCTACAACAGCGAGAAGAGGAGGCTCGACGCGAGGCGGCGACTGGCCATGCCCAGGCGACGTCCGGCGAGCCGACGCCGGGCCAGGCGGCGGACGTCGCGGACGCCGTCGGACAAGCTGAGACTGGACACGCGAGCACGGCGCCGTCCGAGGGCGAGCCCAACGGCGCCGCGCCCAACGGCGGCGAACAGACCAACGGCAACGGACAGACCACGATACAGCCGTACGTCATGGAACTGCACGAAGTCCGCACGATCAATACGGGCCTGAAGGATCTGGCCACCTGGAACTTCGACATCCAGTCTCTCATCCCGCAAGAGCGGACCGGCGTCGAGACGCCGCGCTACGTCCTGCGTCGCGGCGAGAATCAGATCCCGCTGACCGATCTCCGCGGCCTGCTTCCCGCCGTCCGAGCGGCGGGCGAAAAGGGGCTGCAAGTCACGCGCTTCAAAGGTCTGGGCGAAATGAACGCCGAAGAGCTTCGCGAGACCACGCTCGATCCGGCCAACCGCACCCTGATCCAGGTCACCATGCGCGACGCCGGCGCCGCCGACGACATGTTCCGCGTGCTGATGGGCGACAAAGTCGAGCCGCGCCGCGAGTTCATCGAGAAACACGCGCTCGAAGTCCGCAACCTGGACGTCTGAGAAACGCTGGGCCGGAGCGATTTTCCGAATTGCCCAAACAGTTCCAGTGAGAAGGCGCCCCAGCCAGCACCGCCCCCGCGCACTCCGCTTTCGGCCCGAACCGCTTCGGGGGGATCCCAGTCATTGTCTGGCGTCCGGTCTGTGGCGCAAGTTGCGATGCGAGCGCCCCGCTACGGTAACCGGGACCGGTGATTGGCCGTTTTGCCATCCCCAGAGTTTCTGAAGCGCGGCGTTCTCGGGAAGCCCCTTCAATATTTGGAGGATCCGCCCGTAGGCGTTATTCAGCCAGTCTTCGGTGTCGCGTTATCGCATCGGGCGATCGACAACGGGGCTGGTTGCCTGGGATGTCAGTTTACCTCGACCCAGGCCAGCAGCCTTGCCGCAAACGACGCGCCGTCGGTCAGGACGCCGGCGTGCGCGAGGTCGCGGCGGATCATTTCAGGGACGACGTTTCGGACCAGGTCGGTGCGGCGGATGGGATCGAGCAGAGTATCACCGGCCGGTTCCAGCCGGAGCAGGACATTGTCCAGTTGTTCCAGCGGGCGGCTGCGTTCCCCCTGGACATTCAGCCCGATGGTGGCGACGCGGTGTTGGACCTGCCCCTGGCCGCCGCCGATTTCGACCCGCCAGAACGTGATGACGCCGCGCAGGGCAACCGAGGAAGGCAGTCGCCCCACAAGGCCGCGGTCCGCGGGGACGACGCCCCGATGTGCGTCCATTAAGCTACGGACCAGCGGATGCTCCAACCCCAGAAGCGACAAGTTCTCCTGCTCCTTCGCCAGATCACGATTCGTTGAAATGAGGCAGGAGGCATCGCCATTGAGCGAGACCTCGTAGATGTCGGGAGCTTTGGGGCGGATTGTGCCGCCGGCCTGCTCGATGCTGGCTTGGAAGTAATGCAGCAATCGCTCCATGCCTTTGCCGCTGTCGTCGAACTTCTTGTAGTCGTCCAGGCGGAAGCCGTCCAGGTCCTGGAACAACTCGAAGACAACCTGCCGAGCCGTGCGGGCGTTATCCAGCGCGACCTCTACTTCCTGTCGTGTTCGCCGCAAGGTCGGGTCCCGGATGGCGTCCTGATATAGCTTGTCGTATGACAGCCGTCCTGACAGTTGACCGAGAACCTGTGCGCGGAGATCCTCCGTGACCTGGCCGTACTCGTCTACCTTGCCCAGCGCACGGCCGATCTCTAGCAGTTTTTCCTCTAACATCAGGAAGATGCGGCCTTCGATCGTGTCGGCGGAAACTAGGTTGTAGACCTGGGCCGTGTGCTGTTGGCCGTAACGGTGGATACGGCCGATCCGTTGTTCCAGATCCATGGGGTTCCACGGCAAATCGTGATTAAACAGCACTCGAGCGAACTGGAGATTGATGCCTTCGCGACCGGCCGCCGTGCAGATCAGGACACGAGGTCCGTCCTGCCGTTTGAAACGTCGCTCGGCGGCCAGCTTGGCTCCGTGGTCGCCGCCCTTGAGCACCTCGACGCCCGCCCGCGGAAACTGGCGGTCAATCGCAGCCTTCAGGATGTCCACGCTCCCGAGATACGTCGTGAACACCACGATTTTCTCGGCCGGATGGACCGCCCACAGATCGTCCAAGGCCCGCAGCAACTCAAGGGATTTGCTTTCGTCCTCCCGGGGAATCACCTCCAGGAGTTCCATGATCCGCCGTCGCTCGGCCGGCAAGGCGACCGAAACGAGCGTGGCCGCCGATTCCTCGTCTCCCGCGGCGTCGGCTTCGGTTCCCGTCCGCTCGGTGGTCGCGGATTCGCCACGTTTGCGGAGCAACTTGACCTTGGTGTCCGCGAGAATCCGCTCCGCTTCGGCACGGCCGATCGTATCGTCCGGCAAGCCGAACATTTCGCGGATCAACTGGCAGGCGTCGGCCAAGGCGCGGTCTCGTCCGTCCGGGTCCAGACGCTCGTCACATTCAATCGCTTCGTGGATCGTGAGACTCAGCAGGCGTCGCCGAAGTGTTGCTTCGACAGCCGCAAAGCTCGATGAGGCGATCTTCTGGAAAATCGTCATCACGAACCCCAGGGCTCGCTCTTTCGGCCCGGAAAGCTCGGCCATGTTGTAGCCGTCTCGGAGGTACTCCATCAAGGCGTCGTAGAACCGTTTCTCGCCGTCGGCCAAGTGAAACGCCTGGGTATGGACCTGTCGGCGAGAGAAGAGCGGGTCGCCGTTGGCATCGCAGGCGTCGGCCTGTGTGCGGCGGAATACCACGGCGTTGAGCCGGTGCCGATTGTCGATCATATCCTGCACATCACGGAACAACTCGGGGTGGAGCAGCCGGACGAGCATCCAGAACCGAAAATGGTCGCCTTGGTGCGGAGTGGCCGAGAGCAACAGCAAATCTCGACTGTGCTGCCGGAGGGCCTCGCCCAGCTTGAAGTTCTGCGTCTTGCTGACCTTGTTTCCGACCCGTGTGGCGGTCAGATGATGGGCTTCGTCGAAGACGATCAGATCCCACGGCGGGGCTTCGAGGATTTTCTTGACTCGGGCAGCCCGCTTCAAGGTGTCGATGCTGGCGATCAATCGGTTGTGCTTGGCGAACGCGTTGGTCTTGCGATCCGTCACATCGCCTTCGGCGCCGAAGACCTCGAAATCAAGGTTGAACGTCTCGTTCAGTTCCCTGCGCCAGTTGTTCACCAGGCCGGCCGGAACCACCATCAACGCCCGCGTCAGTTCGCCCCGCGAATCCAGCTCGCGGAGGATCAACGCCGTCTCGATCGTCTTGCCCAAGCCCACGCTGTCGGCGATGAGGTATCGCCGGGGCGAGGCGTTGGCGATTCGGTAAGTGAGTACGATCTGGTGGGGCAGCAAATCGACTTTCGCCGCCGTGAGCGTGGCGGCGCTTTCCATCAGAGGAAGCCGTTCGGCCTCCAACGCCAGCCACAGCCGCAACGCGGCGTCTCGCGTCGCCGGACGCACGCGGGCGACAATCTGCTCGTCCCAGGATAGCGCCTCAGCCAGGGCGGTGACCGGGACCCGGCGTTCCCCAAGGCGCTGGAAGAACACGCGGGCGTAGCCGCCGGGCTCGGCCGCCAGAAAGACTCCCTCGCCCATCTCGACATGCGAGACCCGCTGGCCGGGCGCCCACTCAGGAGACCTTGATGACATGATAGCCACCGACCTCCTTCGATTCCGGCAGCAGGATCTGGAAGGTCCCGGCGCCCGTTGCGGCGCCGGCCCACATCCCCGACGTGATGGCGACCTTTTCGGTGCGGTCCGATCCGCGGCCGAAGTACACCAAATCATCCGCCTCATTCAGCGAGAACAGTTTTCCCGGACCGTCCATCGCGAACACGATGCCGACCCGAGCCCAGTGATTGCCCACGCCCTTGGCCAAGGGAAAGATGTTCTGCCGCAGCCACTGGAATCGCGCGTCCGGCGTTGGCAGAACCATCAATGCGGTCTGCAATCCGCCGACCAGGATCGGATTGCGGTCACCCGGCGGGCTATCCGGGAATCCTGTCTCGAGCCAGCCGAGTGCGACCCGCAGCGGCACAGCGTCCCCGCCGGTGATCAGCGGCCCAAGCAATTCCGGCGACCAGACAATGCTGCACCCCTTGCGTGTCCAACTGCAGCCGTCTGTTTCCCGCATCGTTTCGCTCCGTTCACATCGGTGTTACATGGCAACTCTGGGCGAATGTCACGTCATTGAGTACGTTCAGTTAGCAAGGGTCCAGCAATCGTTTAACCGGCTCGGGAATGTCACGGTTCTCACGGGCCTCTGCAACAAGCCATGCGATTAGACGAATCACGTTGTGAGTCACGATCAGTCGCTCAGGAGGGCCAGCATCCCGTCACAGTTGGGCAACCCTATTGGATTCCTCGGGACGGAAATCAATCTGCTCGGGGAGCGCACCTTCATGAGCAAGCGAGCAACGTAGCCATTTGTAGAACACTTTCTCGACCGGCTGACATTCCCCTTCAAAAAGCACCATGCACCGGATACGTGTTTTCTGCATCTCTTGCCTCAAAAATGTCTCGAAGGCTTCTCGATCACCCATGTCCTTGCGAGCCCTGAGAGATGGTGTTCCCTTCGGAAAGCGACGCCGAAAGGATCCCGACACAGCGACCAGGACGCTGAGAAGTGCCCCCTCATGTCGTCCATTATCGAGTAGTATGTTCGCATCCAGAAGACGGTCGGCAATACTCATGGGCGTCTCATCCTCACTATTCCCGGGCCGTGGAATCCGGGCGACGCTTGCGCACGGACCCGAATCTCCTTATTCCTCATCGTACAAGTCATCGAACAACAGGCCCTGTGCCGCCTTGAGGTTTTCACGGTTTTGCTCGCGGCTGCGGCGCAGCAGGTCACCGGCCAGTTTGGCGGCCGCCTGGATCTCCGGCTCGGCGGCAGTCTTGGCGTACCAGTCCAGCACGGCCTCGACGCTGCGACGCACCATCCAGGTGTCTTTGGCAAGTTCAGCTTCCACATTGACGCCGCTGCCGGGCATCGCGGCCCCGATCAGGAAATGCGCCTGGTCGATTTCCGTCTTCATTTCCTTGCGGGGCCGCGCGCGGGCCTGCTCGAAGCGCTCGCGGATCGGCACGCGACGCACATGCTTGCCCCGCTCTTCGATCCACCCGCGCTGCTCCAACTCGCGCTGGACGATCCCGGTGCCGCGAAGACTCTTGCTCACGTCGTCTCGCGTCAGGGTTTGGCGAGCGCCGAACAGCCGGAGAAACTGGTACGCAAGCGGCTGAACGACGCCGGGCGGGCGTTCTCCGGGTTGGCCCGTATCTTCGTCAAGGAGCTGGTTGATCCCGAGCAGGGCATCGCGGATGGACATGGCCTCGTTCTCGGCGGTCAAGACTTGCCCGTAGTGACGGCTGTAGAACTCCAGAGCCTTGCCACGCAGGATCACGCGGATGTCCGCATCCGAGAGATCCCTGGCTCGGTAAGATTCCAGCAAGCGCCGGAGGCGTTTCAGCTCGGCCCTGACCCATTGGCGCATTTTGGGCCAGCTCACGGGCACTGGTTCTTCCAACCGCTTGCGGCAGACGTGGATGATGTCGTATTCGGTGCCTTTTGCCCCAAACTGGCCACCTACGCCCTTCATTTCATCGCTGGCAATGGGATAGGTCTGCTGGAGGATAAATCCGCTCTCGAACAGGCTGTCCAGGACGACTGCCCACTGTGCGTCTTCGCTGTGATGGAACGTAAAGGCAAGAATGCCGCCGTCCTTCAAGACGCGATGCGCCTCTGCCCAGCATGCGGCGAGGCGGAGTCGGTAATATTCGGTGGCTTCTTCCTCCGGTAGCAGGCGTGGGGCTAAGGCTTCCTGAGCACTTGGCGTCTTCGTCGGACCAAAAAGGTCCGGGTAGTGTTGGCGCAGCGGGAGGCGAAGCCACGCGTAGAAAAAGTTAGCCAAGTCGGAGTAGAAGATGTTGTCTCCGAAAGGCGGGTCGGTGATCACCATGTCGAACAGGCTATCGGATGCAAACGTCAAGTCGGACGATGACATGCAATGCACCTGCTCAGATGGCAACACTGGATCGCCGATTCGGACTTTGACGCTTCGGCTGCTGCTTTCTCCCGACGGGATACAAAGATCTTCCGGATCGAGAGACCATGACAGCCCCGCAGCCACTGTGTCGGCACACGAGACCCAGGTCCCATATCCCAGGCGCCCCGCAAAGTTGTTCTCTACAACGCGAGCCTTAGGAGCGTAGTTGGGATTAGACATGAACGGGGCAATCTTGTCGTACGTCTGGTGCCAAATCACGAACATATTCTGCATACGTACGTACTGCTGGAAGGCACCGAGCAACTGTTCGCGGATTGTCTGCGCGCACTGAAGCCTGTCGATGGCTTGAAGTAACCTAGCCAGTACCAGTAGCTGGCGCGAGTTGAACATCTTGAACCAATGGGTATAGCCCTGCTTCGGCAAGGCGAAGTTGGCGTGATGTGTCATGTAGGCACATGGAAGCTCTTCACGAGGCCAGAACTCGGTAAGGGCAGTATCCTTTTGCTCCGCCCACTCGCGTTCAGCCACCGTGAGTCGGAACAAGTCACGAGCGTCTAAGGCGGTGAAGAACCGGCCACCATAAATGTGTCTTTGAGCATCGCACTCTGGGCAATGGCCCTGAACGGCGTAGACAGCAACCGAGGGCCCCATCTGTGTCTCCTCAAGGCAGTTCCGAAGAGCCTGGGCCTTGCCACACGCCCCACAGGCGAAATGGGATTGCTTAGGGACTGTCCCTCGGTGAGTATCGAGACAGGAACCATCGGCTAGATTGATGTAATGAGGAAGCCCGTACTCCTTACGATCCTGCCCGTCGTCGTCGAACACCTCCGATGTGTCAGTTTCGCGTGACAGCCAAAAATCGCCGTCGTGTTGGTTAGACACCAACCCTGGCGTCTTGCCGTTCAGTCCCGATGAATCCTTCGACAGCTTGATGCGGCCACGTACCTCGACCAGACGGAGACCGGTGAGTCGTTCTTGATACCAAACAGTCGTGGCATCCACGGTCGCATCCGGGTGGCCGCCCGATTCGTGTCCGCGGATGCTACCCGGTGATCCTTCGAGCCAAGCAGGGTCGATCAGCAGATAGCAATACACCGGCTTCATGCTGTTGCGGGCCGGCTGGATCTTGAGGTGCTTCTTGTCGATATCGGTTGCCCGTGTTGCACGACGGTGGGCTGACAGCACGTCGCGAAGAAACTGCCCCGCAAACGAGCCGCAGCGAGGACACCGTAGGCCGGTCTCGTCGTCAACCATTTCCGAGAGTTCGGCCGCCCGGAGCAGCTTGTCGTCTTTTGTACCCTGGCCGTACACGAGCAATCGCTGGGCGAACGGCTGCGAGAGGGCTGTAAACGGCGTCTCGTTCGGCAGGATGACGTGCTCGGCCCGCGGCGCCATACGGACATCGCCCAATTCGGCGTGGAAGACTGTCTTGCATTGCTTACACGTCAGTTCGATATACTTGACGCCCAGGACCTTCTCGGCGATCACCGGGGATCGAAAGATCGGCGTGCGGTGGCCGCAGCCCGGTTTGGTACACGGACCGTGCTTTGCCCAAAACGTATAAATGATCTCCGGCCCCTCGTACCGATACTTCTTCCGCTCGTCGGGCGACAACGTCAACGGATCGAAGTCCGCCGGCATCAGCCGGTCGTCGGTCGGTTTGCCGGCGCCCGCGAGCTCGTACCACTTGCCCTTGTGCCCCCGCGGGCAATCGGTCACGTAGAACGGTTGGATGACGGGCTTGACCTCGGCCTCGATCTGGTCGAAGAACTTCTTGACCTCGGCAGGATCGGTACACGCCAACTCGTTCTTGACGACGAACCACGCCACCGGATTCAGGTCCACGCCAGCCACCTGAAACCCAAGTCGCGAGCCTTCCACCAGGGTCGTGCCGCCGCCCATGAAGCAGTCGAGCACCTTGAGGTGCTTGAAGTTGCCGGCCGCCTGGTGGTTGGCGTAGTACAAGTCCCAGACGCGCTTGGCCGCTTCGGTTTCATCGGGGATCGGCACACCATCCGCATCAAGCACGGGCGAGCCGTCCGGATTCTTGTGGACGGGGGCCTCGGTCGCGGCGGCAATCAGCAGCGCCCGAAACACGCAGCTTCGCCGCCGAGCCCACCATTTGCTCATCTGGTAGATCGGCTTGCCGGCGTTCCCCTCGAGGGCCGAAAGCGCGTTGATCGGCACCAACGGAAAATCGACCTCCAGGCAGGTCTTGGGTCGCTTTGGGTTCGAGAAGTCCGGCGTCCGGACCCTAATCGGCTGGGCCAGATTCGGCGGCAGCCCTTCCGCATCGGCGGAGTTCCTTCCGTTGCGCCTCTGAGGTTGGCGTGCTCGACCGCCCGGTTGCGCGAAGTCGAACTTTTGCTGGAGGTCGAGTTCCATGCCCGGAAGGGCCAGTCGATCGGGGTTAACCGGCGTCTTTGCCATGTCCGTTCCTATTCTTCCCTCGCCCCGTCGCAGGACGGGGGTGAAGTGTCTGCAACCCGCCCCTCTCCCCTCGCGGCAGAGGGGTCGGGGGCGTGGATGTCCGTAACTCTCCCCTCTCCCCCTGCGGCAAAGTGGTCAGAGGCACAGGTGTCCGTAACTCTCCCCTCTCCCCTTGCGGGAGAGGGGTCGGGGGTGAGGGGGGTCTGCAACTCGCGCCAAATCACCTCCGCGACCGTCTCCCAATCCTGAAGCACCTCGTGGTTCCAAAATCGGATGACGCGGAACCCTTGGCTGCGAAGCCAATCCGTTCGACGTTGGTCGTAGTCCGCTTGCTGTGTGTGCTGGCCACCATCCAGTTCGATCACCAATCGCCGATCCAAACAAACGAAGTCAACAATGTACGATCCCAGGGGCATCTGGCGGCGGAACTTGAATCCCGCGAAACGCCGGCCGCGAAGGGCGGCCCATAACAGCCGTTCGGTATCGGTGAGGTTCTTGCGGAGCTCGCGGGCGCGATCGCGGTTGGTGGTGTTCATGTTTGTCAATTCCCCTCATTCCCGGCCCCTCTTCTGCAGGGGGAGAGGGGGGAGCATAGTCTCTCAGTCCCGGTCCCTCTCTCGCAGGTGGGAGAGGGGGGCATAACCCCTCACCCCCGACCCCTCTCCCGCAAGGGGAGAGGGGAGCACGGCCCGCGGCCCCTCTTCTGCAGGGGGAGAGGGGAGCACGGCCCGCGGCCCCTCTTCTGCAGGGGGAGAGGGGAGCACGGCCCGCGGCCCCTCTTCTGCAGGGGGAGAGGGTGGGCACGGCCCCCTCACCCCCGGCCCCTCTCCCGCGAGGGGAGAGGGGGGCACAGCCCGCGGCCCCTTTCCGACGAGGGGGAGAGGCGGGGGTTACTTCGGAGCGTACTCGATTACAGGGACCGAGGCCTCCAGGAGCGACAGTCCCCGGTGGCACAGATGCGGAAATCCGCCCTGTACGGCCCATTTGCGCTGGCCGATTACGACCAGCGAGCCATCGTGCCGAACGACCAATGGAGGCAGGTGCTGCCGCGGCCAGGGAGCTTGGGGGTTCTCTGGGACGGAGCGGCTGGCTCCGAAATGGGTTCGCAACAGTTTGATCGTGTCCTCGTTTTTTTCCTCGTTGGAGAAATCGCTGCTGGTAGCATAACCGTGATCGCCGGTGATCAACAGCCTGCGACCCTGACGCAGGCGATCGAGAAACGCCCAAAAACCGTCTGACGCCAGTTCCGCTTTTGTCTGGGCCGCCACCACGGCGGGGCCGTTCTTCTTGTCCGCGTGCAGGTGGATCAGCGGCTCGTCGGGCCATTTGTGCCACAGGAACAGCCGCGGACTGGGCGGGATCGCCCCAAGACAATCAGCAAACGGGGCGTCGAGCACGTCAGTGTGGACATCCGAGCCGGAAAAGATGAACGTCCCGGGAGCCAGGGTGTTGTACAGCTTCGAGCGACCTGGCAACCCTAGGGCTGCGGCGAAACGATCGGTTTCACTGGGGACTTCCGAGCCTCGGACTTCGACACGCACCGGCGACAAGCCACGGGACTGGCCTGACTGGACGATCAACGGAAGCTCCCGCAGCGACAGACCGTCGAGGATCAGGACGGCAGTTCCCGCCGCCGCGGTTTGCACCCAGAACGCCTTCAGTTCATCGACGACGGTCGGGGCGCATCGCGCAAAGTCCTGCCACAGGTCCCACGCACTGTCGGCGAGCAGCCGATCCGGAACGATCGTCTCGCGATGCAGCTTGTCCGCCCAACCCGTGCCGATGGGCGAGGAAGCCAAGGACAGAGCCAAATCACGAAGCCGAGCGAAGATGGCCGTCCAAATGTCGGTGGGGTCTGCCGGCTTCAAGATCAGACGGAGCCACTGCTCGGCAGAGACGGACGACACACTGGTTGCCTTTGGCGATGCGGTCATCTGTTCTGTCCTCCGTCACCCGGGACCGTGATCTGCAACTGGGCCTTGATCTTGGTCGGGAGTCTCGTGCAGAGGTCGCGAAGATCCTTGATCGACAGACCGTTGATGGTCAATGACGCTTGTGTGATGTGTAGCTTGTCGGGGTAGCCCCAGATTTCGATGTCGCCAAGGAGGTTGACGCCGGACTTGGCGCCGAGCGTCTTGTGGATGACGGGTGGCGCCTGCGTTGGTTCGATCGCGGGCGTGGCTGATGGCGTCGCTCCATCACCTCCCACGCCCATGCCACCGGGACTGGACGAGACAACTGGTGAGGCAGCCGGCAAGCCGACTGGCGGCATCACGGGCGAACCGCCGGGCAGGGCGCCCGGCGGATTCGTACCGGGCGAAACGGCAGAGGGCGCCACCGCCACAATCCCGCCGCCGCCAACCTGGCTCGGCAACCCCAGTTTGATGGCGCGCAAGTCTTTTCCAATCTTGAAGGTCTTTTGGCGAAGTCGCGCGAGGGCAGCGTCCTCGGTTTCCCCGTCCTCGCGGTGAAACCACGTACCGCCCACGTTCAAGGCGATCTTGTCCTTCGAGGCCACGCCCAGGATATCCTCGTATGTCTGGGTCCCGCCAAAGTAGGGCATCGCTTCGTGGCCGGCCAGCGGCTCGCCGCGGAGCAGGGACAGTACAACCCCGACCGTGTCGCCCCGTGTGGCCGCCTCGACGATGAACGGAGTAAAGTTCTCAGGTGCGAAATGGTTCTTGCGAAAGTGCTTTTCCACCGCACCGCATATCGCCCCTCCGATGCCCCCATGACTCTCGACGTGGAATGTGCATGCCGTGGGGTCTTGGAAGTCCCAGATTTCCAAAGCGGCGTAACGATCAAATCGTTCCTCTAGTTTCTTCTTCAGTTCAGGATAGAACTTTTTCTTATAGAGCGACTCGTAAACCGATTCCTTTGCGCCGAACTCCTCGGCCACCAGGGCACAACGGGCACTCAAGAGCAGATCCCGATCGTCGTAGATGCTGGGCAAACCGGCCTTGGGCAACAGGAAACGGATCATGTTGCGATTGACGGTGACGTGCCGAGCGAGCCACGGCCCCAGAACAGCCGATGGATCGGCCGGCGCCACGGGCAGCACGATCAGGACCGGAATGTCTCGCTCCTCCCATTGTGTAGGGACATCGGTCTGAAGCTGGACGTTGGCCCAAGGGTCAGTGCTCCAGTTCGGATCGAGAACGAGGGGGCGAGACGGGGGCTCGTTGGCCGCATCGACCGGTCTCAGGATATAGTTCAGCGCTCTCCGAACGTAGTCTTGGTCGCGGCCGACGGGGAGCAGCCCCGGCGCCGCGGCGGTCTCCGGGACAAAGTGGTGGTCGTTTCGGGCCCACGCCTTGACTTTCGAGACGGGATTTTCGGGTAGTCTGAAGCAATACCGCTTCTCAGTCGTGCCGATCTCGTGGATATTAAAGCTGTTGTCGACGATCTCCGCCAGTTCCAGCGTGAATCCGTTGTCATCGACCGGGGCGTTGCGGGTTATGTCGAGCTGCACCTCCTGCCGGGCGCCACCTGCGTCATGGCCAGACGACAGCGACCGCATCCATAGCGAACTGATCACGGGCAAGGCGTGTGGTGCTGGAACGCTGGTATCCCGCAAGGCCGCCAAGTTGCGAATGGCCTTTTCCCGCAGTTTTTCCTGATCGGCGCTGGCGGTAAAGGCGTCGAGCAGCGACGTGACGCCGCAGTCGTCGTTATCGACCGCAAAATCGGCCGGCGTGACGACCGCCGCTGGGTCTTTTCGCTCGCGATAGACCTCGGCGAGAACGCGAATCAGATCACGATTGTCCTGGGCGGCGGCTGCCATGAGGATATTGTCTTCCAGAAGCGACAGCAGTTCCGGGGCGAAAGGCCAGCAAGCTGCCACCTCGTGCCGGAGTCGTGCCTGTTCGGCGGCCGTGCGGTCGGGGTACAGCAAGCGGACTCGTTCCGTCGCGTAGGGCGCCACCGCCTGTTCGATTTCAGCGTCGCCAAAGTTATCGCGGTTCTGAAACAGTCGGTGCAGCAGGAGCCGCTTACGGTCCTCGCGTGCCGTCTGCCCCTTGAAGTCAATCAGAAGCGGCCCCACGCGATGCACCTGCCGGAACGCCTCCGTCGTGCTGTCGCGGACAGATACGAGCAGGCAGAGGAGATCGGGACGATCCTTGGCCAACTCGGACAGAATCTGGAGGAAGTTAAACGCCCACTGGCGCCGCTTCGGGCCGTGGTCGCTGGGGTCATCCTGAAGCCCGTCGAACCATGTCTGGAGTTCGTCGAGGATCAGGGCGGTCCGCTGCTGGCGGAACATGTCCTGAAGCAGCGACTTTGCCGGCAGCGTCGTGCCTGATGCCGCGAAGCAGCCCTTGAAGTAGGCCCCCTTGGGATGACGATCGAAAATCAGGTCCCAGAGTGAAGGGTACTCCTGATTGGACACCGTTTCCGAAATCGGGAAGAAACCCTTTTGGAGGACGATGCCCTGGAGTTTGGGTGAGGCGAGCTTTGCGCCCCACGCCGTCGCCCATGCCTGGACCGGGCCTGGGTTGGCAAAGGCGTGGTGTAGGACGGCCATGATGTGCGACTTGCCGTGCCCGCGTTGGCCGATGAAAACGACGGGTCGCCCGGCCGCGGCGGTCGATATGGCGTCCAAGGAACGCTGAACGTCGGCCGTGGGATAGGTCATCTCCAGCAAGCCTGTAGGATCGGACCGTTGAGCCCACCCGCAGTTCTCCTTGTTGGACAACTCGATCGCGGTTGCCTGCATGTGTTTGGCAAGGAACTCTGGTCTGAGATTCAGCGTGTTCACGGTTGGCATGGTGATCCCGTCCCTCTGGGTGGTCTCGTTTCGCCGGCGCCGGCCGAGGTCATCGCGGGCATGGTCTTGGGCGCGAGCGGCGAGCCTGGTTGGCCGGCCGGTCGATGGCGACCAACAGCCGCGCAAGGTCGCGCAGCTTAAAGCAGCGGCAGTTCTTGACCGGGTGGCGGTATTTGAGGATCTTCCCGTCCCGGCGTCCGTTACAGAGCGTGCCGCGGCGGACGCCCCACTAGTCGGCCGCCTCGTGAATCCTCATCACCCAGCCGAGCTTCTGTATCGTCTCCGGCTTTCGGCGCCATCGTTCGTGTCATGTGTCCGAAAT
Organism: Candidatus Anammoximicrobium sp.; assembly: GCA_032229885.1. Lineage (GTDB taxonomy): Bacteria > Planctomycetota > Planctomycetia > Pirellulales > Pirellulaceae > Anammoximicrobium. Next base: position 24,782 of record JAVYAJ010000244.1, read on the forward strand.
GTTGTTGCTTCATTAAATGGCATTTTAGCCAAACTCGAGTTTGGGCGGCCAAATGGAGCTCGGCAAAAAAAGAGGCTCTCCACGATGGTCCGGTGATTCGACACGCCACCAGACCCGTCGGGAGAGGCAGGGATGGTTAAGCGTAAACGTTCTTAGCGGGCGCCACAACCGAAGCACAAGAAACACAACGAGTTACAGCGCGATAAGCGCTGGCGACATCAGAGCGCCACTGCGCCGCGCGAGAAGCCAAGGCACGCCAAAGCGCCGTTGACAGGGGGCGATTCAGACGGCGGTCGCCAAGTCGCAGGCGGTGACGGACGGGCGGATTGTCTTCCGTCTGGCCATCGTGAACGCGCGTTTTCACGGGCGCGGCTTCTTGCCACGACGCGCTGGAGTCCGTAAATTAACGCTTTCTCCAGCGCGGCGTTGGAAAGCAACGCTTCGGTTCGTGGTCTTGTGCGCGGCCGCGTGGCTCGCCGTCGCACGTCAGGAGTCTATCGTCATGACGACCAAGAAAAGCGCCGATCTGACCCTCCGCGATCGGCTGTCCCGCCTTCGATACGTAGACGCCTGCAAGCTGATCGGCGAAGACGGCGCCAAGTGGATTCAGGCGGGCGCCCAGTTCACGATCGACATCGACCGCCAGGTGCGATTGAACGACGAGCGTTTCGAGCTGCGGTTCCTCGACCCCCAGCAGACGACCGTGACGATCTGGTTGGACGATGGGGCGACACGGCGGATCCGGTGGCGCTGCAGCGCGTCGAACACGGCGTGCGCCGAGGTCGGCGCGGCGTTTTCGACGATCCTCGAAGACAAGATGACGCTGGGCCTGTCCCAGATGCCATCCGACGAGTTGCCGTTGGAATGCCTGAGCGAAGAGCAGCTCGTCCGGCGGGCGCTTCGCGAGCGAAAGAAGCGCGCCATCTCCGAGAAAATGGCGCTCCAATCGCTGGATCCATCGCAACCGTGGACGGAGTATACGATCACCAGCGCCGAGTCCGGCAAGACCTATCGACTGGCGCTGCGCGGCGAGGAACGAGGCCGCTCGTTCTGTTCATGCCCCGATTTCCGCACCAACACGCTGGGCACGTGCAAACACATCATGCACGCGCTGGAAAAGGTCAAGCGTCGTTTTCCCGTGGCCGCGCGCCGCCAGCCGTTCCGCTGCGATCAGATGTTGGTCTATCTGCAACATGGCGAGCGATTGACGCTGCGCGTCGAGATTCCTGACGAGATCCCCGAGGCGGCCGAGCCGATCGTACGGTCGCTGCGAGACCGCGACGTGGACGATGTGCGCGATTTGCTGCGACGAATTCAGCGTTTGCGATGTCTGGATATCGACGTGATGATCGCGCCGGACGCTCAAGAGTATCTCGACCAGCGGATGTTCCAAGATCGCATCCGGGAGCTGGTGACCGAGATCCGTCGCGATCCGGCCGCCCATCCGCTGCGCAAGACCCTGTTGCGAACGGAAGTGCTGCCCTACCAATTGGACGGCATCGCGTTCGCCGTCGGCGCCGGCCGAGCGGTCCTGGCGGACGACATGGGGCTGGGCAAGACGATCCAGGGGATCGGCGTGGCCGAACTGCTGGCCCGCGAAGCGGGGATCCAGCGGGTGCTGGTGGTCTGCCCCGCGTCGCTCAAATCCCAGTGGCGGGCAGAGATCCAGCGATTCAGCGACCGCGACGCCCAGTTGATCCTCGGCTCGGCCGCCGACCGCGCGGCCCAGTACGGCGACGATTGCTTCTTTACTATCTGCAACTACGAGCAGGTGCTGCGCGACATCCTGGCCATCGAGCGGGTCAAGTGGGACTTGATCATCCTGGACGAGGGCCAGCGGATCAAGAATTGGGAGGCCAAGACCAGCGCGGTGATCAAGAGTCTACGCAGCCCGTTTGCGGTGGTGCTGTCCGGTACGCCCTTGGAAAACCGCCTGGACGAACTGTACTCGGTCGTCCAATTCATCGACGATCGACGGCTGGCGCCGGCGTTTCGTTTCTTCAACCGCCATCGTGTCGTCGACGAGAATGGCAAAGTGCTGGGCTATCGGAATCTGGAGCAGTTGCGGCACAACTTGCGGCCCGTCCTGCTGCGGCGGACCCGCGGCTCGGTGATGCAGCAACTGCCGCCCCGCACGACGGAGATCATCCGGATCGCGCCGACCGACGAACAGTTGGCCGTGCACGCGGCTTATATGCAGGTCGTCCGTCAAATCGTGTCGAAAAAATACCTGACCGAGATGGACTTGCTGCGGCTGCAACGCGCCCTGCTGATGTGCCGGATGGCGGCCAATGCGACGTTTCTAGTCGATAAGAAGACGCCCAGTTACTCGAGCAAACTCGAACGGATCGACGAGCTGTTTGACCAATTGTTCGAGGAGGACGATCGCAAAGGCGTGCTGTTTTCCGAATGGACGACGATGCTGAACATGATCGAGCCGCTGCTGCACAAGCGGGGCGTGGATTTCGTGCGACTGGACGGATCCGTGCCGCAGAGCAAACGGCAAACCCTGGTGAACCGTTTTCAAAACAATCCGCGGTGCCAGATGTTCCTGACGACCAACGCCGGCGCCACGGGCTTGAACCTGCAGGCGGCCAACACGATCATCAACGTCGATCTGCCCTGGAACCCGGCCGTGCTCGAACAGCGCATCTCGCGGGCACACCGCATGGGCCAAAGCCAACCGGTTCAAGCATTCGTGCTGGTCACCGAGGGCACGCTCGAAGAGAAGCTGCTGAACACGCTGTCCGCCAAGCACGAGCTGGCGTTGGCGGCGTTGGACATAAATTCCGAAATCGACAAAGTCGACATGGCGTCGGGCATGGAGGAGTTGAAGCGGCGGCTCGAGGTCTTGTTGGGCGCCAAGCCCGAAGCGGCCGTCGACGAATCGGTCAAGGCGGCGTGCCAGGAAGAAGCGGCCCTGGTGGCCCGCCGCGAGCGAGTTGCGGCCGCGGGCGGGGAACTGCTCGGCGCGGCGTTCAACTTTCTGGGCGAACTGATGGCCGAATACGCCGAGACGCCCGCCTCGCAACAACTGGCCGGCGATCTGCGCAACCGGCTCGCCGAGTGCGTTCAGCCGGACGACAGCGGCCGTCCGCGGCTAACCGTCACGCTGCCCGACCAAGCCGCCCTGACCAAGCTGGCCGACTCGCTTTCGCGCCTGCTGGCCGCCGGCCACGGGTCGTGACGCTCGCCGGGGCGACACGTTCCTGGGGCGTTTCCCCAGGCTACGTGGCAGATGGCCTTCGGCCCACACGCTTCCTGCGCTACTCCACCTTGTGCGGCTTGTACTGGTGATCGCGTTTCCGGATCACCTCGGCCTTGATGATCTTGTCGGCGATCGGCGCGTCGCCTTTGGCTTCGGGGTCGTTTCGCTGGAGCTTGGCCAGGACATCCAGGCCCTCGATCACGCGGCCGAAGACCGTGTGTTGGCCGTTCAGATGCGGGGTGGGCACGAACGTGATGAAGAACTGCGAGCCGCCCGTGTTGCGGCCGGCATGGGCCATGCTCAACGACCCGCGAAAATGGTTGCGGTGGTTGTCCTTGGTGCATTCGCAGTAGATCTTGTAGCCAGGATCGCCCGTGCCGTCTCCGCGCGGACACCCGCCCTGGGCCATAAAGCCCGGCAGCACGCGGTGGAACGTGAGGCCGTCGTAGAACTTTTGTTCGACCAGGCTGACAAAGTTGCCGACGGTTTCCGGGGCTTCGTTCTCGAGCAGCTCGACGACGATGTCGCCTTTGTTGGTGGTCAGTCGGACTTGCGGCAGGTCGTCCTGCTCGGCCTCTTTCGCCCGGATCTTCTGTTCGTCGGCCCACAGTTTTTTGTAGGCCGGAATCTGGCTCAGAAAATTGCCGCCCGTCTCGCTGAGCGTGCCCTCGGTCTGGGCTCGCTGGCCCCAGGTCTGGGCTGCATCGAAGTCGTTCGTCGCAAAAGCGGCGATGGCCGCCGGATCGTACAGCTCTTTCTTGGTGCAGCCGTGGTCCAACAGCGCCCGGGCCACATCGATGGCCGGTTCATAGTCGTCGTGTTTCACTTCGTCGGCGACGACCTTGACCAGCAGCTCGGTCAGCTCGGGATTGGCGTTCGGCGCCGCCACATAGGCCGCCTTTCCCGCCTCGGCCAACGGCTTGATCAACGCCTCGGCGCGCGCGACGGCGTCGGTCCATTTCGCCCGGATCTCGTCTGCCTTGTCGGGCGTCGCCGTGCGAAAGTCGATTCGCAGGCTGCGCAATTCCTTCAGCGTGTCCTTCCACTCGGCAAACCGCGCCGCGAAGACAGCAGCCGGATCCTCGGAGGAGGCCTCGGGTTGCTGCGCCCCGGGCGCCGGCGCGCTTGGCGGCTCGGCCTTGGCTTCCGCTTTCGGTTCCGCCTGCGGCTCGGCGTTCGAGCCTGCCATCGACGCACCGTCCGTCGCCGGCTGGGGCTGCTCCTGTGCCGTGTCTTTCGGCTCAGGCTTGGGTTCTTCTTTTGGCTCAGCCTTTGGTTCTTCTTTGGCCGCGTCTGCCCGCACGTCGGCCGACGCCGGCGCGGCCGGTTTCTCGGCTGGCGTGTCGGGTGTCGTCTGTGAGCCGTCGGTCGGGGGGCTTGGCGAATCTGGCGACTCGCCGGATAATCCGACTTGGGCGGCGAGCATGATCGCCAGGCCGGCCCCGATTAGCTGTGCAAAACGAACCCAATGTCGGAACATCGAACAGACCTCCGTAGTCCCTGAAACGCATCTGGAATGGGATTCATGTCGTACATAAACCAGTCTTCCGCGCCGCCCGCGCACGTCGCGACAGCGGACCTCGCACGACAGCCGAGTGCCGCGGGCGACCGTCGAGAGAACCCGTCGACACGGCCAACCTTGCGATGGCCAACTGGGCGGCGACCGGTCTTGCGGTCGTCGGTCTTGCGATGGCTGGTCTCGCGAGGGCTGGGCTGGCGGCCGTCATTATTCCCTCGATCGGTACTAAGCTGCAACGCGAGCCAGTCCGTTTTTCGTTCGATCTACTGCCCCGTTTCTCGCCAGGGCTGCGGCGTGCGCAAACCGGCTGCGCCCCACTGCTGCGCAGAATAATGGATATACGATGTCGCGACGAAAAAGTTCACGCCAACAGACGCCCTCTGGCGCCGCTGCCCGCGGGCCGCAGGCCAAGCCGCTGCGGATCATCGGTGGCGAGATGCGCGGGCGGACGATCGCCTACAGCGGTCATTTCCGGACGCGGCCCATGAAAGAGCGGGTTCGCGAAGCCATGTTCGATATTTTAGCGACAGCCGTCCGAGGGAAACATGCCATCGATCTATTTGCCGGCACCGGCGCGCTAGGGTTCGAGGCGCTCAGCCGCGGCGCGGTCCGCGCGACATTGATCGAACGCCATTTCCCGACGGCTCGGTTGATCGAGCAGAGCATCGCCACGCTGGGTGTGGGCGATCGGGCGGCCGTATACGCCGCCGATGCGTTTGTCTGGCCCAGACAGCCGCGGGACTGGACGCCTTGGACCCAGACGCCGTGGGTCGTCCTCTGCTCGCCGCCCTATGCGTTCTACACGGAACGAACGGCGGACATGGTGAACTTGATCAGCACGCTGCACGGGCTGGCGCCGGCGGGCAGCGAGTTCGTGGTCGAGTCTGACCAGGGCTTCGATTTCGAACGACTCGCTGCGCTCGGCGAATGGGACCTCAGACGGTACGCCCCCGCGGTCCTGGGATTCCAGCGGACGTGAGGATTTCGCCCAGAGCGACCTTCCGAATTGCCCAACGGGTCTCACGCAAAGGCGCAAAGCCGCCAAGAGATGTGCGTCCGGGTCGTTGCATGGCGGAACCTTGTGTGACGGTGGGCGAGGCCGGGACGTGCTTTCTCGTGCGCTGTCCACACTAAGGTTGCCGGTTGTCAGACCTGTTTACTTGTCTGGCAGGCGTCCCTCGAGTCCAGTCCATATCATACCAGAGGGCTACGCGCTACGCGTGGCTGCAACTGGGTGGACGCAACGCAGCGCAGCGGACGTGATGGAGCGCGTCCCTCCAGGACGGCGTAATTCCTTGCGGTCGTTGCCGAACGATTTCGCTTACGATCATGTCGTTTCCAGATCGCGCTGCTGGCGATCTGGCGGGCAGAGGGCAAACCGGCGCCCCCCCGGAGGCTAGGGCCGGTGATTTCGCGCGTACTCGGTCATCGCCCGCACGTTGTCGGGCGCCGTGCCGCGCGGGATCTCGCAGCCGGCGCCGACGATGAAGCGCGGGCCGGCCTGTCGGTGGCACTCGGCCAACGCGGCCTGAATCGACTCGGGCGTGCCGTCGCGGATCGTGCGCACCGGATCGAGATTGCCCAACAAGACCTGGTTCGGCCCCATCGCCTGCCGGGCGTCGGCCACCGAAACGAAGAAATCCAGGTCGACGATCTCGCAACCCAGCCGTCCGATGCCCTCGAGGATCTTGGTCGTATTGCCGCAGATGTGCAGCCGCACACGAGCGCCCATGGCCTGCAGGCCGGCCACCAGCCGCTGTTCGTACGGCCACACGAACTGCTCGTAAAATCGCGGTCCCACCAGCGACGCGGCCGCGTCGCCGACGCCGATCAGCTCGGCGCCCGCTTCGATCTGGGCTTTGGCAAAGCGCAGTCCCAACTCGAGGGCAAACTCGAACAGACGATGGACGAACGGCGGATCGTCATAGAAGTCCAGCATCAGCGTGTTGATGCCGCGCAGATCCGCCGACTCGGCGCACGGGCCCTCGATCCAGCCTTCGATCAACCGATCGCCGCCCACCTGCTCCTTCAACAGGGCCACGCCGCGGACGCGATCCGACATCCGCGGCGAAGTCGTCGGATCGGGCATCTCCAACGTGTCCAGGACGCGTTTGTCCTCCAACAACGCACGGCTCTCGTTGATCGCCGGCGGCTGGTCCTCGAAAAACTGGATGTCCGCCCCGCAATCGGCCGCTTCACGCGCCGGATCGGAAATGGCCGAGACGTAATCAAACTCGTAATCCCGCGCGGTCGCCACCTGGGCCGCGGCGAGACGCCGATAGTCGGTCGCGTACTGGCCGTATCGGACGCCCGCATGATCGCCGGCAAACATCATCGTGATCGGCATCAACGGCAGCCGATCGGGCGGGCGGCCCTCGAGCATGGCCAGGATGCGTTCGCGACCGTTCATCGCAGTGGCTCCGCGTGGTTATTCGGCAAACAGCAGGTACAGATAGACGCCCGCGCCGGCCATCATCGCCAGGATGCTCAGCATGGTCAGCAGGACGCGATAGTTGGGCGCTGACACGTCGGCGAAATGGACTTCTGGCCCGCTGCCAAAATCATGGCGGCAGGGCCGACAACGGCGGGCGAAGCGCGGGGTGAAAGGCTCGTCACAGATCGGGCACAGCAGCATGACCGTCGAGCCGCCCGTCCCGCCCTCGGCCAACGGCCCCGCGTCTTCGCGGCGATCGTCCCCGTCGTCCGCGTCGTCGCGCTCCGAACACCCACAGGCGTCGTGGCAACAGCCCGAGCCACGGCCCGCGCTGTCGCTGGCCGACGCGGGCAGGTGCGCGGCAGGGTCCGCTTCCGCCAGCTCGAAATCGCTGCCATATACGCCACAGGCCGGACAAGCCGTCTCGCGCGGCGCGCCACACCGCGGACAGCAGGGCCAAGCGGACCACGTCGCAGCGTGAGAAGCCTGGTTGTCGTCCAAACCGAATCTCGTGGGATCGTTCATGAACGCATTATACTTCTCTTGTGCACGGGTGACGACAACCACGCGAGCGTCTAGTTCCGGTGCACTCAGACGGCTGATCGTCCGCCTTGGGCAATTCCATTCCAAGCCGTGCGCCGCATCGCCGAACGGGGAATGACGCGCCGCGACAAGACCGTCCCTCGGCGGGGCGCAAACATTAGGGCCGCCCCAACTGATCGTCAGGACGGCCCTGTCTCGTTGTTATCGGCGGCTTCGACGGCGATTGCGCCGTCGATCTGCTGACCCGCGGGCCAGCGCGCGCGCAGCGGGCTATTTCTTCTTGGCGGGGGCCTTCTTGGCCGGCGCTGCCTTGGCGGGCGCCGCCTTGGCTGCGGCTTTCTTCGGAGCGGCTTTCTTCGGAGCTGCCTTCTTCGGGGCTGCTTTCTTCGTGGCCACTACACGTCCTCCGTTTAACAAGGTTTCGGCGAGTTCCTTCTCGGTGGCCTCGAGGTTGCCCCGAGCCGACGAGCTTGACTCGCCAACTGCTGACTGCCACGCGCTCGTTGCCGAGGTGCCTGAGTCGATCTTCATCCCGAATGAAGCGAGCCCAAACACGAGTGGCACATGATCTCCACAGAATGCTAGCTAATGTTGTACGCATCCGGGGAATTTATGCAACATGTTTTCGACATGTTTTCCACAAAAATTCGGAAGATTTCTCGCCCGCTTCAGCGCACCGTCAGAACAGCGAGACGAGCGTGCCGCTGCGCAGCGCGCAGGACGGTTGCGCGCGACGTTGTTCGATGCCGAACAGGCTGCGCACCAAGGGGCGTTGGGCGCGCAAACGCAACCAGCGCCGCCACGACCCGCGAGCCCGCTGGGCGGACGGATGACCGGTCCAACTCGCGAGGATCTCGTGCCATGCCTGCGACCAATCGGCGCGCCGGATATGGATCGGATCGAGCCCGTACCACGCGCGCGGCTGGACGCACAACGTCGCGCCGTGCCGCCGCGCCAGCTCGCGCAGGCATTCATTCAGCTCGTCGACCCGCGCCATCGCGTCGTCGAACGTCACCTGCGAGCCGGGAAACAGGAGCCTTTGCCACAACCCATACTGGCGGGGCGTGATCAGGGCGATCCGCTGCATCGGCAACTCGGTGATCACGACCATCTGGCAGACATCGCCCAGCCGGGCCAGACATTGATCGACCCAAGCGGCGATCCGCGCGACGCTGGCGCCGTACAGGATATCGTTGCCGACGTCCGTCACCAGGGCCGCGGTGGGCAGCGCCGGTCGGCGCGCCAGCTCGTCCCACAGCCCGCACTCGAGAATGCCCGGCAGCGACCGGCCCAGCAGACGGCTGGCGGCGCCATACGAGCGGCCGTGACCGCAGGCGATCAAGGCGTCCAGCGGCTGGCCCCAAACCAGTTCGGCCGTCTCGAGGATCGTCGAGATCCCGCGGGCGACATTGCTTGCGCCCAACAGGACCACGCGTCCGGCGAGGAGCGGTCGCAATCGTGATTCGTCCATGTCCGCGTCCATCGGTCCAGCTCGGGCCATCACCAGCTTTGTCCCCGCATGTTCCGCAGCGCCATGAAATTGGAAAAGGCGAGCATTCCGAACAGAATCCCCAGAAATCGATCGTGGAGGGCCAGCAGGCCGAATGCCGCAATCGCGCCGCCCACCGCGACGGACAGCGTCAGCGCACGGACCATTCCCTGCCAGGGGTCGTGGGCGCACAGCAGTTCGCGAGCGATTTGACCGCCGTCCAGCGGCAGAACTGGCAGCAGATTGAGCAATCCCCAGAAGATGTTCACCCACAGCAGGCCCGAAGCAGCCTCGCGCCACGGATCCGTGGCCGTGTCGGGCAACACGGCGAACCGGATAGGCGGGAAGCCTTGCTCGAGAACGATGTGCACTGCGCCTCCGGCGACGAAAACCAATGCGGCGACCAAGGCCGCCAGAAGAAAGCCGGCGCCCGGACCCGCCGCGGAAATCAGGATCTGCTCCCATGTTCCGCGCGATCGTCGCCCGCCGCCCCAGGCGGACGATTCGGGAATGGCCAGGCCGCCCATCAGGTACAACACGATCCGCGCATCCTGGCCAAAATGGCGCATCGCAAAGGCGTGCCCGAGTTCATGGACGAGGATCGAGGTGAACACGACGCCCGCCCAGATCAGCAACCCCAACGGGTCTCCGTCCCGCGCGCCCAGCAACAGTGTCATCAGCCAGAAGAACGGATGGACGCGGACGTGAAACCCGGCGACTCGAAAGTTCAGGTCGAATTGTGTCCGGGGTGGTTCAGCAATAAGCACGCTGGAGTTCCTTGATAGCGAGAAGCCGTGACTCGGTCGTCGGGAGATTCGTCGGGAGATGGCTTAGAATTTCAGGCCCGCCGCGGCCCGCGCCATGCGCCCGCGTCGGAACCGCGCATCGCTCGGATGAAGGAAACGGATCGATGCGAGGTCTCGACCCGTGTGGTCGGCGTGATCCGTGGTCTCGTTCGGCACGTTTGGACCCTTGTCTGATGGCTGGCCGCAGCCCGCGTCAAAGTCTCACGGTATCCGCGCTAGGTCGCGTGCGCGCATCTCGTACACACGAGGGACGCATCGAGCTGGAGGCGGCTCCGCGGCTGGGTTGAGAGATTTGTTGAAGTTTTTGTTCTCGTCTGCCGATTCCAGGGATCGACCGGACTTGGGGAACGCGTTCGCAAAGACCAGGCCGAGCCGGGCAGCGCGCGCGGCAGTCGCTCGGCGCGGATGGCAAGGTGGCGAACGCGCGGTCGCGGTCGAGGCTTGCGGGGCAAAGTTCGTGGTTCGCGATTCGCTCTGGTTCCTCCGCCCGGAACGACTGTGGGGAAGACGGGGCAGATCGTCGTTCGTAGCCGATTCGCAAGCCACAAGGAAGTTCCTGCCGGTGCGACGTGCGCTGCGGACGCGCGCGTCCGGAAATTCGACTGTCGTGCGTGGGCGCGTCGCGAGCGACGCGACCCCATTTTTGCGGCCCGGGGGCCGCACGAGGAAGGAATGATGGCTTATACGTTGGAAATCGTCGATTGGCGTGACGGACAAGGAACCAGCTATCCGCGGTACTTTCGCCATCAAGATTCCTGGAAACGGGTCGGCGCGAGTCGGACATGGACCTCGAGGCGCGACGCCGAGATCGCCGCCGAGCGAGCCTGGATCGAACCCGATTGCAACGGCGTCGCCCCCGTGTGCGTCGTTACCGAGTGCGTCCTAGCGGGGCGCACCCTCACGTAGCGCCGACCAACCGCTCCAGAACGCTGGCTTGCCATGTCAACACGAACACCATTGTGATCGCCGCGGCGAAAATGGGCAAGTCAGCCGCGCGACCTGGCCACAAGGACCATCCGTCCAGCACTCGCCACAGGCAGAGATGGATCAACGTGCCCAGGCACGTGTAAGCGAGCACGGACGCCGGGCGTATCCGCGACGACAATCCCAAGGTCAACGCGCCCGCCAGACGCGCGATCGCGGCCAGCATCGCGACTGAAACCGCAGCGGGCCAGCCGAGGCACAGTCCCACCAGGCCGAACCCCGGCAGGGCATCCCACCGTTGGTTCGCCGCCGTCGTCGGCTCGAACCCTGTCTCCGTCGTGGCGGCCTCCGTCACCGCAGCCTCCGTCACCGCAGACTCGGCTCGCGTAGACTCCGTCGGTTCCTCCTCCGCCGGTGCAGAGTCGGTCGACGCCATGTCAGCCGGCGCTAACCCGGTCCGTGCCACCGCGACCGCGGATTCCGCTCGCTCGGTCGCTGAAACCCGCGCAGTGCATTTGCCGGACCGGCCGTGGCTGCCCAGACTGCCCGCGGTCGCCATCACTGCGCCGAGCGCCAAGCCACCGAGCATCCCCAGACCGCCGCACGCGCCCCAGCCGCGGAGCATCGCCCAGAGCCCCTCGCGGCTGTCACGCGCCAGCGATGGGTCGAGCCAACCCGCGGGCCAGGCGACCGCGCCCGACAGGGGCGCCAAGACGAGCATCGCCCATCCGGCGCCGAAGGCCCACGCGGTGTACCGGACCGGCACGGCGTTGCCATCGTATCGGATGAGCGCCCAGCTTAGCAGCACGCAGACCAGGCCGCTGTGCAAGATGCACGCGCCGATCAAATCCCAACGGGGGCGGCCGACCAGCCAGCCGACGTCCAGTTGCGCGCTCGACCGCAGGCCCACCTCTGGCAGGTTCGCGCCCGCGAGCAGGATTTCCAGCGTCGCCAGAACCAGGATCGCGGCGCCCACGGCAAACTCGACCACCGGATATCGCGCCGAGATGGGCAGGTGACAACAGCGGCAACGGCCTCGAAGCTTGAGCCAGCCAAATACGGGAACGTTGTCCCAAGCCCGGATCTTCACGCAACAGCGGGGACAGAAGGACGAGCCCAGCAGCGACAACCCGCGCGGGAGGCGGTAGATGACGACATTCAGGAAACTGCCGATGCACGAACCGAACACAAACAGCCAGGCCAGGATGAAGAACTCGAACAACCGGATCGGAACCTGTTCGGCCAACCGGGCGAGAACCGGGTGAGGCGCGGCAACCAATGGCCGAGGTCGAGCTCCGCTGGCCGCCGCCAACGGCCACAGGACCGCGTAGCCCAGCAGCAGGCCGGCGACGGTCAGAATCGCGAGCGTGAACGGCCAATTGGATCGTCGGCGGCGGGACATGGGCGTATTCTCCGCCCGCGAGGCCCAGTCGGCAAGGTGACGCCCAGACACGGCTTAATCTCGATCATCGTGAAGTTCGTCAACCGCGTCTTCGAGCGCGCACGACCACGACAGGGCGTGGCCCTTCGGAGCCCGGGCGATCGTCGTACAGGGACGGGCTGGCGCCGCGCCGTGGCCTCCGTGCGCGGGTTCGCGACCGGACGATCACTGTCGGCGGATCGTGTTGGCGAACACGGAGCGATCGACGCCCAGCGGGGCTCACGAGGAAATCTCGACCGCGGGGAGCTATTTCCGACGCTGCCGATCCGTTAAAATAACGCGGTTGGCAGCGCGACCCGGTAGGCGCGCGCCTTGCGCTGCACGTGCGGGCAGGCTTGACCTTGGGAGTGCGGCCGCCTCTGTCTTCAAACGCTGCCGCGCAGCGCCGGTCTCGCCAACAAAGCTCGTCCGCGCGCGTCGACCGCGGGCAGCCGCTCGTGCCACGTTTTCATTCCAACGACAATCGAGAGAGCGACGATGTTCAACAACCTGCTTCCCATCCTGGCCGCGGGCGACGTGACCTGGCTGGTCGTGACCGGCATCTCGTTGATCGCTGCGCTGTTCTTCTTTACGGTGTTGATGGTCGCCGCCGCCTACGGCAAGCTCTGGTTTCAGGCGTTCATGTCTCGGGCCGATGTGAGCATCTTCAGCCTGATCGGAATGGGATTTCGCCAAGTCAAGGCTACGATGATCGTTACGGCCAAGATCATGTGCACCCAGGCCGGACTGCCGACCGACCGGCGCAGCGGGATCAGCACGTCGCGGCTCGAAGCCCATTTTCTGGCCGGGGGCGACGTCATGAAAGTGGTGTACGCCATCATCGCCGCGCATCGCGCGGACATCGATCTGGACTTCGATCGGGCCGCGGCGATCGATCTGGCCGGTCGCGACGTGCTCGATGCGGTGCGGACCAGTGTCTATCCCAAAGTGATCGACTGCCCCGAGGTCAAACCCGGCGGCAAGACGACGCTCAGCGCGATCGCCAAGAACGGCGTGGAACTTCGCGTTCGCGCCCGCGTGACCGTGCGAACAAACCTGGAACAACTGATCGGCGGCGCCACCGAAGACACGGTCATTGCGCGCGTCGGCGAAGGCATCATCACCGCGATCGGCTCGGCGGAATCGCACAAGGAAGTGCTCGCCAACCCGGACCGCATCAGCAAAGCCGTGCTGGCCCGCGGCCTCGATTCGCAGACTGCGTTCGAGATCGTCTCCATCGACATCGCCGACATCGACGTCGGAGAGAACATCGGCGCGCGACTCCAGGCCGACCAGGCCGAGGCGGACATGCGCAAGCGACGCGCCGAGGCCGAGCGACACCGCGCCGAAGCCGTGGCCACCGAACAGGAGAATCTGGCCAAAGTCAGCGAAAACCGCGCACGCCTGGTCATGGCCGAGGCAGAGGTTCCGCTTGCCATCGCCGACGCTTTTCGGGCCGGCAACTTCTACGGACAGGCGACTACTGCGACGTGAATGTAGGACATCCGAGCCGAGCAAATTGCCGGAAGGCGCCGCGCGCACCGCGCGTTCGATCGCTTGCGGACGGTCGGGCGCTCGCGGACGACCGATCGCTCGGCCCGGCCGATCCTCGTCGTTCGAGAAACGACTTGGCGCCGTCCGCCGTCCGCCGATCGACGCCCGGCGCGGCTCGGACCGACGCCCCGTAGGGCGGATTTCGAGCCGCCTTGACGGGGCGGTCGTTGACGGGCGAGCGTTCATTTCCACCCGCACACAGGATATGTTGTTCAGCCGATTCCCCGCTCTCCGAGACAAATACGGCTTTCACACGACACGGACCGAGTCTCTATTCCGAGGACAGACGTCTTGACGACGGTAGAAACAGGTTCCGAAGACTTGCTTCATCATCCGCTGTGGCGGCCGGAAGATCTGGGGCGGCCGTTGCCGCACTCGGTCCACGCCGTCTCGGTCTGCCTGCCGCGATGGGCGGACGTGGTCGGTTACGAAGAGGCGGATCCGCAGATTCTTGCGCGGCTGCAGGCCGGATATCCGCGGTTCTTCGTCAATCCGCTGACGACGCGCTTGTTTGAAGCGTGTCGCCGCCGATTCGCGCGGGGCGACGAACTGTGCCACGTGTACCCCTCGCTGGCTGCGGCGGAACGCAGCCTCGGCTCGATCCAACTCTGGAGCGGCCAACAGGGACGGGTCGACGCGTGGACCGATGGCGGCCCCTTTGTGGTCACGTTTCCCAAGTCGGCGGACGAAGCCGCCCGCAAGCACTGGCGTCACAGCGGAGACGGCATCTCGTCGCGCTGCGCGGCCGCCCTGTACGAGGGTCGGTCACCGCCCGACCCCACCGCCGCCAAACAACTCGTTCGTCGCCGGATCGCCCAATGGACCCGCGCCGAGGCCGACGACGTGTATCTGTTCGGGTCGGGGATGAGCGCCGTTTACGCCGTCCATCGCGTCGTCACTCGGCTCTGGCCGAATCGGCCGACCGTCCAGTTCGGGTTTCCCTACGTGGACACGCTGAAGATCCAACAGGACATGGGGCCCGGCGCGCACTTTCTGCCCCACGGCGACGTGGCCGAGCTGCAGCGTCTGTTGGACACGGAACCGGTGTGCGCCATCTTCTGCGAGTTCCCTTCGAACCCGCTGCTGAGCAGCCCGAACCTCGGCGCATTGGCCGGACTAGCGCGGCAGCGCCGGATACCGCTGATCGTCGACGAGACGTTGGGCACCTATGTCAATACCGACGTCATGGACGTGGCGGACGTGGCGCTCACGAGCCTGACGAAGTACGTCGTGGGCGCCGGGGACGTCATGGCCGGCGCGGCGATCGTGAATCCTCGCAGCTTGCTCGCGGACCGTTTGCGCCAGGCGATGGACGCGGCCTACGAGGACGCGCTATGGGCTGACGACGCCGTGTTGCTGGCCCAGTACAGCGCGGATTTTCCCGCGCGCGTCGCGCGAATCAATCGTACGGCCGAGCAGGTCTGCGACTTCTGCCGCGCACATCCGGCGGTCGCGGACGTGTATTACCCCAAGTTCCGTACGCCCGAAAACTACCGTGCGTTTCAGCGCCCCGACGGCGGTTATGGCGGGCTGTTTTCGCTGCTGCTGAAGGATTCGCGGCGCACGGCCGCCCCGTTCTACGATGCGCTTCGACTGTGCAAAGGCCCTAATCTGGGCTGCAACTTCAGCCTCTGCTGTCCGTTCACCCTGCTGGCCCACTATCAGGAGCTCGACTTTGTCGAACGCTGTGGCGTCGATCGCGACCTGATTCGGATCTCGATCGGTTTGGAAGAGCCGGACGACCTGATCGATCGGCTGGAAGCGGCGCTGCGGATCGCGCTTCGCCACGCCTAACGCGGGCCAGTGCCCGCAACCCAAGAATCTGTTTGGCCGAAGACCTCCGATCACCGTAGCCTGGGGCAACGCCCCAGGGCTGGCGCCGCGTGCGTGCC
>JAVYAJ010000245.1:0-13139 GCA_032229885.1 Candidatus Anammoximicrobium sp.
CTACGTTGGTGATGGCCTTCGGCCAACACGCTTCCTGTCGTCTGTGCTGCGCAACAGTCAGCCAATGCCAATTGCACCTAACATGGTCCAGTGCCAATAACACAGAAGTGTAGTGTACGGGTCAGTGTACAAGATGCGCGCACGGTGCGCGCATGATACGAGCTAAGACTCTACATCGCCCCGCGCGCAAAGCGGCCATTTGGCAGTTGGCAGTTGTCAGTGGTCAGTGGTCAGTGGTCAGTGGTCAGTGGTCAGTGGTCAGTGGTCAGTGGTCAGTCGCCCCGCGCGCGAAGCCGCCATCTCATCCGCCACCCTTGGCCCTTCACCCTTCACCCTTCATCCCTCCCCCGTCCTCCGTGCCGAGTTCGAACCCGGCGCTCCGGGCCCGCGCACTTGCCCCGCGCGCGCATTGTCGCAATAATGTCGCGTTCGATTCGCAGTCGCAGGCGCCACACCGCGCTGCGAGCGAGTCGGACGGCGACGTGCCCCGCGAATGGGGCAGTGAACCTCGCGGAACCTCTGCGCCGGCCGACCCACTTGAGCGTGGCGCGGCGAGTGGCCCTCGCTCGCCGCGCAATCCGGGCTGGCCGGACCGGCCTGGGCACGAGTGCGACGTCAAGGCTTACTTTTGCGGATAACCCCAATTGTCTGGCCGCGAACCTTCG
The DNA here is from genome assembly GCA_032229885.1 of Candidatus Anammoximicrobium sp. Taxonomy (GTDB): domain Bacteria; phylum Planctomycetota; class Planctomycetia; order Pirellulales; family Pirellulaceae; genus Anammoximicrobium. The sequence continues at coordinate 666 of JAVYAJ010000245.1, forward strand.
TGCCTTGGCGAGTGCGACAACCCGAAAACTATGATTGGACCACGCGCGAGGCGTTCCTCGCAGCGATCGGAAACTTGGTTGACTATGCCGCATTGTATCCATATTGTGGGACGCAAAAACCACGGGAAAACGACGTTGGTCGTCGAGCTGGTCGAGGAATTGTGCGGACGGGGGCTCCGCGTGGGAAGCATCAAGCATTCTCGACACATCCACGAGCTGGATACGCCTGGCAAAGATTCGTATCGACACCGCCAGGCGGGCGCCGATCCGGCCGCGGTCTTGTGCCAGGATTCGGTGGGCGTCTTTCTGCATCGCAAACCGGGCGACGACTGCTACGAGCGGCTGGCGCCTTTGTTTGCGGATTGCGATCTGGTGTTGGTCGAAGGCGATCTGGACGCCGGCGACGCCAGCATCGAAGTCTGGCGGGCCGAGGTAGGCACGCCGTGCATCGCAGCCGAACGATCGGAAATCATGGCAGTCGTGACGGACGACCACCCCGATGTGGCGGCCCCTCGATGGCCGCGTCGCGATGTGCCCGGAATTGCCGATCAGATTCTGCGGCTGCTGGCTTCGCTACAAGGTCCGCGTGCCTGAGCGATGCCGCGCATGCCCGGGCGCGGCCAGCGTCTCTCGGCGACATACGCCAAGCCTCGGCGCCGCACGAGACCGCAACTCAACGCGGCTCGGCGCTACGACCTAAGACAGGATGCAACCGGTGTGCGAGACGGTGCACGAGATGCGCGCCCTGCGCCTCAAACTCGTACTCACAGGCGCCGGGTTCGCACACAACAACGAGACCACGCCCGTCGATGCCGTCGAGCGGACTTCGGCCCCCCTGGCCCATCGAACGCGCCGTTCGCGCGGTCGATCGCGGGCGTGCTCAACTGACAGAGATCACAATGCAAGCTCGGCAAACCGCCCGCGGGAAATGCGGCGCCAATCGTTTGTCGAGTGTCCACGGACGAGGAGCCTCCGACATGGCTGCGGGAACGCTGTTTGAAAACCTGCCTGACATCTACGAGCTGCTGGTGAACTGGCCGCGCCGACTGGCGCGCGAGGCGCCGTTCTATCGCCGCTGGTTCCAGCAGCACACGGTTCGCCGCGTCCTGGACGCGGCGTGCGGGACGGGGCATCATGCGGCCATGTTCCAGGGCTGGGGATTGGAAGTCGAGGGGGCGGATGTCAGCGAGGCCATGCTCCAGCGCGCGCGTCAAGAACATGGCGAGCCCGACGGTCTGCGCTGGATCGCCCGTCCCTTTGATCATCCGATCGCGTCGTCGGCGCCATTCGATGCGGTGATCTGTGTGGGAAACTCGTTGGCGCTCGCGCCCGATCTGGCAACCGTAGAACGGGCGGTGCGCGCCCTGGCGGCGGCGTTGCGACCCGGGGGCCTGTTGGTCGTCCATCTGCTGAACTTGTGGCGCCTGGCCGATGGCCCCTGCATTTGGCAGAAATGCCTTCGGGCGAAAGTGGATGGTCGCGAACTGTTGATCTTCAAGGGTGTGCATCGCAGCGGCAGCCGTGGGTTTCTCGATCTGCTTGTGACGGACGTCGAACGGGCGACGGAAATGCACGCCGAGTCCGTGCCCCTGTTGGGCGTCGAATCCGACGAATTGGAGCGGATTGCCCGCGATGCGGGGATGTCGGAGTGCCGGTTCGTCGGCAGTTATAAAGACGAGCCGTACGCCCGGCAGACCAGTGCGGATCTGATCCTGGTCGCCACCAAGTGAGGTGGAACGCCTGTTTTCGCGGTGCGGCCGCGAAAGACCATTCAAGACAATACCATCGACAAGGTTGCACGCACCTCGAGCACACGCCCAAGCCGGTCGGGTGTTCAGGGTTTGCCGCGATCTAAAGTTTGAGTCTCCGTTGCAGCCGGAGAAAGCTTGTGTATACTTAGCACGCTTAAGAAATATTGAGGTGCAGTCCATTCGGCTTCAGGCGCAGGAAGGAAGTATTCGATGGCGCGTGTTTGCGAGGTGTGCGGCAAGGGCACACAGACGGGAAATACCGTGGAAATCCGCGGAAAAGCTAAGTATCTGGGCGGGGTTGGCACCAAAAAGACGGGAATCACGCGACGCAAGTTCGTGCCCAACCTGCAGCGGGTCAAGATCTCGACCGTCGAAGGGACGCACAAAACGGCCCGCGTCTGTACCCAGTGCCTGCGGAGCGGGGCGGTGCGCAAGGTCGTGCGACAAAAGCCTTTCAAGCTGCCGACCAAATAGTTGTTGGCGACAAAATAGTTTTTTGGGAATGGACCCGTGGATTTTTCACCGCAAGACATCGACAAGGTCTCGCTGGTTGCCCGCCTGTGTTTCACTCCGGACGAACGAGACCAGATTGCGGCTCAGCTCGAGCGAATCGCGAATTATCTCGATGCTTGCCTGGCGGATTCAGACACATCCGACGTTGCCCCGCTGGTCAGCATCACCGGACTAGCAGGTGTGTTTGCCGACGACGTCGTGCGTCCGAGCTGCGATCGCGAGGCGATTCTGGCCAACGCTCCGAAACGGGACGACGAGTGTTATCTAGTGCCTGCGATCTTTGGGGAATAAATGTCGCTTTCCTTTTGTTCGGCCACCGAGCTCCTGACTAGGCTGCAGGCCGGTGAGATCTCGTCGGTTGAAGTGACATCCGAATGCCTGCGTCAGATCGACGCGCACGACGCGACGATTCACGCCTTTGTCCATGTCGCTCGCGACGCGGCGTTGGCCCAGGCCGCCGAGATCGATCGGCGACGCAAATCGGGCGAAGCGATGGGGCCGCTGGCTGGGCTGCCCGTGGCGCTCAAAGACAATCTGTGCACGCGCGATGCGCCGACGACGTGTGGCTCGCGAATGTTCGAGCGTTTCTGTCCTCCCTATGACGCCACCGTCGTGACGCGGCTGCACGAGGCCGACGCCGTCTTGATCGGCAAGACGAACATGGACGAGTTCGCGATGGGGAGCAGCACCGAGACATCGTGCTGGGGTCCGACGCGAAACCCGTGGGATCCGCGTTGCGTCCCGGGAGGATCCAGCGGCGGCGCGGCGGCCGCGGTGGCGGCCGGCATGACGCCGCTGGCTGTCGGCAGCGATACGGGCGGCTCGATCCGCCAACCCGCGTCGTTTTGTGGGGTCACCGGGCTCAAGCCCACCTACGGGCGCGTCAGTCGGTATGGCTTGGTAGCTTTGGCCAGCAGCATGGATCAGGTAGGCCCCATCGGCCGGAGCGTGGCGGACGTGGCCCTGCTGCTGAACGTCCTGGCCGGCCACGACCCGTCGGAATCGACGTCGATCGACGCGCCGATCACCGATTTTACGGACTCCATTCGTCGGCCGCTGGACGGCCTGACGATCGGGATTGTCCGCGAGCATTACGACGGATGCTTGGACGGCGACGACCCCAGCAGTGAAGGGCTCGACGCCGAGATCGAGGCGGCCGTCCGCGAAGCGGTGCGCGTCTATCAGACGTTGGGCGCTCGAGTGCGCGAGATCTCGCTGCCGCATAGCCGCTATGCGGTCGCCGCTTTCTGCATCCTGGCGTCCGGCGAGGCATTCGCGAACCTGGCGCGATGCGATGGGATCCATTACGGACGGCGGGCCGATGAAGCGGCCGTGCTGGCCGATTGGAACGCCCAGAGCCGCGCCCTCGAGGCTCGCCACGACCAACAGGCCTTGGACCACTTGGAGCCTCCTCTGTCGCGTCTGTACCGCGCGAGCCGCAGCGAGGCGTTCGGCGCGGAAGTCAAACGGCGGATTCTGCTCGGGACTCAGGTGTTGAGCGAGGATTGTTACGAGGCCTATTATGTGAAGGCCCAGCGACTGCGGCGGCTCGTCCGCGACGACTTTGACGCCGCCTTTGGCGAAGTGGACGTCGTCGTCGGGCCCGTCGCCCCAACCGCGGCCTATCCGCTGGGCCGCAGGCTTCACGATCCTCTGTTGATGTACCGGGGCGATCGCTATACGGTCGGCTCGAATCTCGCCGGACTGGCGGCCATCTCGGTGCCCTGCGGTGTGACGGCCGCCGGTTTGCCGATCGGGCTGCACCTGCAGTGCCCGCCGATGCAGGACGAACGGTTGCTGCGCGCGGCGCAGATGTTCCAACAGGCGACGGACTGGCACACCCGTCGGCCACCGTCACCAGGCAAAAAGCTATGAGCACGGATCGCTACGACACGGTCATCGGTCTGGAAGTCCACGTCCAGATGCTGACGCGTTCCAAACTGTTCTGTCGGTGCAGCACCGCCTTCGGGGCGCCGCCCAACACGCAGACCTGTCCGGGCTGTGCGGGCCTGCCGGGAACGCTGCCGGTCATGAACCGCGAGGCGTTCCGGTTGGCGCTGAAGACGGCCGTGGCGCTGAATTGCGAAATTCCCCCATCCTCTAAATGGGATCGCAAGCATTACTTCTATCCGGATCTGCCGAACGGCTACCAGATCAGTCAATTGGATCAACCCCTGTCGCGCGAGGGCTGGCTCGAAATCCGCGATGCGAAGGGCGCGTTCGAGCCGAAGCGGATCGGCATCGCCCGCGCGCACTTGGAAGAAGACGCCGGCAAGAGCATGCACGACGAGGCGGCCGGCAAGGCCGACAGCCGCATCGACTTGAACCGATGCGGAATGCCGCTGCTCGAGATCGTGACGCATCCCGACTTGCGTTCGCCCCAGGAAGCCCGCGTGTTCCTGAGCGAACTGAAGCTGCTTTTGACGTACCTGGGCGTCTCCGACTGCAACATGCAAGAAGGCAGCCTGCGATTCGATGCCAACGTCAATCTGCACATCCCCACGGCCGACGGCGTGGTTGCGACGCCGATCGTCGAAGTCAAGAATCTGAACAGCTTTCGCGCCGTCGAACGCGCGCTCGCCTACGAAACCCGGCGGCAGTATCAGGCGTGGCAGGAAACCGGCCATCGACGAGGCGGCCCGGGCGGTCACAAGACGACCCGCGGCTGGGACGAACAAGCCGAGGTTACACGGCCACAACGACAGAAAGAGGAATCCGCGGACTATCGATATTGTCCCGATCCCAACTTGCTGCCGGTCCTGGTCAGCGAAGCGGAGGTGGCGCGGGTACGGTCCGAACTGGGCGAATTGCCGGCGGCGATTCGCGCTCGCTTGCAGGAGACCTTTGGCATCGGGATGGACGACGCCGAGGTGATCGTGAATCAGGGCCGCGCGGTGGTCGATTATTTCATCGCGGCCGCCGAGGCGTGCGGCGATGGCAAACGGGCTAGCAACTGGATTCAGCAGGACGTGCTCCGCGCGCTGAACGAACGGCTGATCGGCATCGAAGCTTTCCCCGTATCGGCGGCTGCGTTGGGGGAACTGCTCGGCCTCGTGCAGCGCGGCGAGCTCGACAATTCACGAGCGCGAGACGTGTTCCACCGAATGCTCGAGTCCGGACAGAGCGTGGTCGAGGCGGTGCAGAGCCTGGGCATTGCCAGCGTGGATCGCGGCGAGATCGTCGAACTGTGTCGTCGCGTTCTGGCCGACAATCCGCAGGCGGTGGCGGAGATCAAAGCCGGCAAACAAAAGGCGCTCGGCGCGCTGATCGGCCAGGCCAGGCGCCAGAACCCAAACGCCAACCCGGCGACCGTCCGCGAGATCTGCCTGGAACTGATCGGCCAATCCTGACGCAGGCGCCCGTCGCGCCGCGGGGCTGGGCACTTCGATCCACGGATGTGGCCGCAGCCGAGCGCGCGTTGCGGACCGGAAGTTCGAAACGCCTGCTCGTGTTGCGTTTCGCGTGGCGCGCGGGCGCTGACGCGAGGGCCAAACGTGCTTGAACCGGCCGCGCGGGCGTCCCTTGCGCCCCGGCGTCGGACGAACGTATCGAAGCCAACTTGAGCCTCGCCTCGAAGCCGGCAAAGCTATGGCCAGCCGACTCGACTCTGAATCCGAAGCACGCGAGACACCGCCCCCGGAACGCGCCGGTGGTCGCGGACGGCGTCCCGTGCGTCGGCGCGTCATGGTTGCCGTAGTGCTGGCCGCGCTCGCGGCCGTCGCGCTTCGCGCGCTGCTGCTGGCCACGATCGAACCGCCCGACGCGCGGTTTGTTCCGCCGCCGGGCGGGCATGTGATGTACCTGCCGACGCCGCAAGACGTCGTCGAGCAGATGCTACAGTTGGCGCAGGTCTCCAAGGATGATTTGGTGTACGACCTCGGCTGCGGAGACGGACGCGTCGTCGTGACGGCTGCAAAGACATACGGGGCGCGGGGGCGCGGCTACGATATCGACCCGCTGCGCGTGCGAGATTCGCGGCGCAACGCGCAGCGCGGCGGCGTCGAGACGCTCGTCCAGATCGAACAACGCGACATCTTCACGCTCGACCTCCGGGACGCTGACGTCGTTTTTCTGTACTTGCTGCCCGAACTGAACAGGCGTTTGATTCCTCAATTGCGACAACTTCGGCCCGGCGCGAGAATCGTCTCGCACCTGTTCGACATCTCAGGAATTCCGCCGGACACGGTCCTGCATATCGCCTCGTCGGAAGACAATGTCGACCACGCCTTGTATCTGTGGCACGCGCCGTTGAAGTTGCCCGTCGCGGACTGAGGGCCGCCGGCGACGGTCGTGTCTGCGCCCGACCTCGGACGTTCGCCCGTTGTGCCCCCGCCCGACGCGTCACGGCGGAGGATCCGCCAGCCGATCCAGCAGGCTTTGCAGGCTGTCCCTGGCATCGCCCAGCAGGAGGATCGTTTTCGGATCCGCGTACAGCGGATTATCGACGCCCGAGTATCCAGGGCGCAGATCCAGATTGCAGACCAACACCCGAGCGGCCAGATGGGCGTTCAGGATCGGCATCCCGGAGATCGGCGTGCCCGGAACGTGGATCGCCGCGGGATTGACGACATCACAGGCGCCGACGATGACCGCCAGATCGGCTTGGGCGAACTCGGGATTGATGTCGTCCAGATCGACCAGTAGATCGGAATCGACGTCGGCCTCGGCCAACAGCACGTGCATGTGTCCGGGCATTCGGCCGGCGATCGGATGAATCGCAAACTTGACGATTTTTCCCATTTGCAGCAAGCGGTTGGCAAGCTGAACGCACGCCTGTTGCCCGCCGGCCAGCGCCATGCCGTACCCCGGAACGAACAGGATCCGCATCGCCGCGCGGAGGGCGGCGAGTGCGTGGTCCAGAGGCGATTGACCCAACCGCGCTTGATTCAAGGGCGCTTCATCCAGGGGCGCTTCATCCAGAGGCGTCTGATCCAGCAGCGTTTGTTTCGCGGCGGCGATCGCAGGGCCAGGCGGCCGGCCAGACGAAACCGGCGCGGTCCGTTCGACTGGCGCGTCGTCGGTTCGGGTTGCGCCGCCGTCCAGAAGAATCGACTGCCAGCGGCGATTCATCGCGCGGCACATCGCGTGCGTCAAGATGAACCCCGAAGCCGCCACGGTCGCGCCGCAGGCGATCAACAGCCGATTGGCGATCGCGACTCCGCAGAACGCCGCCGCGAGACCGGACAGGGCGTTGAGGAACGAGATCAGCACCGGCATGTCGGCGCCGCCAACACGAATCGTCAGAACCACGCCGGCGCACAGCGCCAGTGCGCTCATGCCGACGATTGCCGGCAGCGTCTGACCACTGCGATGGATGGCCGCCCAGAGGATCAGAATTGCCACCGCACCGAAGGATGCCCGTAGAATCCATCCGTGCCCGCGCAGCTCGGACGGCCGCTGGGCGAGCAAGTTGGCGAGTTTCCCCGCCGCGATCATGCTGCCCGCGAACGTGACGGCCCCGATCGACAGGCTGAGCGTGCCAGCCAGGACGACGATTGCCGAGTCGGCCGCGGGCCGGCGGGTCAACTCGACGAACGCCACCAACGCCGCAGCCAGGCCGCCGGCGCCGTTTTGGAATCCAATCATGGCGGGAACTCCGGTCATCGCCACACGGCGCGCCGTGAACCACCCCAGCGTCGCCCCCACGGCCGCGGCCGCCAATGCCACGGAAGCGTGATGCCAGACGCTCCAACCGAGCGTCATCGCCAGGCCACCCAGAATTGCCGCGCCGACCAGCGAATTGCCGCCGCAGGCCGATTCGGGACGTCGAAATCGCGCGATCCCGATCAGGAAGATCGTCAGCACGGCCAGGTCGATAAGCCATGGCGACACGTCATTCACGGCGTTCATCCCGCTTGTGGAACAGCCCGAGCATTCGATCGGTCACGGCGAAGCCTCCTACGAGATTGAACGCGCCGGCGGCGACCGCCAGCGCGGCCAGTACGACCGCCGTTCGATCGATCGAAGCGGTGAACAGCAGCAACGCGCCGAGCACGGTGATGCCCGAGACGGCGTTGGTCATCGACATCAGCGGCGTGTGTAATCGCGGCGGGACGCGGACGATCAGCAGCACGCCCACCGCAAAAGCGACGACAAATACGGCCAGCAACAAGACGACATCGAGCATGGCGATCAGACTACCTTTTCACGACAGGAATCCACGCTGGCAAGGCCTGCGTGCTGAAGCGCGCCGCGCGAGTCCCCCGCGCAGCGGCGGCGCTCGAGCAATCTGACAAGGCGTCTGCCGGGCGAGCGGCACGACTCTGCCCTACCGCATCGCCGCACAGACCACCAAACGGCACCGTGGATCCTACGCTTGCCCCAAAGCTTTCAGCGTTCCTTGATGCATGACCTTTCCGTCGTGCGTGACCAGCGTCTCGCGGATGATCTCGTCCTCGAGATCGATCGTGCTCGGGTCCTTGGCATACAGGTTCTGGATGAAATACAGCACGTTGTGCGCGTACAGCCACGTGGCGTGGACCGGCATCGAGCCTGGGATGTTCCACTGTCCAAGAATCAGCACGCCATTGCGCGTCGTCTCGCCGCCCGAGTTCGTCGCGTCGCAATTGCCTCCTTGGTCGATGGCCACATCGACGATCACCGATCCGGGTTTCATCTTGTCGACCGCCGCTTTGGTCAGCAGGATCGGCGCCACTTCGCCGGGAACCAGGGCGCTGAGAATCACGATGTCGGCGTCTTGGACCAGTTCGTCGAGCAGCGCGCGTTCCTGGGCGAGCCACGTTTCGGGCAGCGCGCGGGTTCGCCCATCCGGCGTCAGGGCCACTTCGGCGGGCGCCTCGATCCCGGCGACCTTCGCTCCCAGGCTGGCCGCGGTCTTTCGCGCTTCCTCGCGCACGTCGACTGCCGTCACCGTTGCCCCCAGTCGCTTGGCGGTGGCAATCGCTTGCAGACCGACGACGCCGGCGCCGACAATCAAGACCTTGGCCGCCTTGACGGTCCCGATCGTCGTTCCGGTCATCGGGATGAGCTTGGGGAATCGATTGGCGGCGAGGACGACGACTTTGTATCCGGTGATCGTGCTCATCGACGTCAGCGCATCCATCCGTTGGGCGCGGGAAATCCGCGGAATCAAGTCCATGCTGAACGAGGTGACCCTGCGACGGGCGAGCGTCGCGATCGCCTCGTGGTTCATCGGCGCCGCCGGATGGAGGAACGCGATCAGGATCCCGCCCTCGCGAATCACTTCAGCCTCGTGGTATCCGGCCGTTCCGTTCCGCCACGGCTGTTTGACCTTGATCACGATGTCCGACGCGCGCCACACTTCGAGCGGATGCTCGACGATCCGCGCGCCTGCATCCGCGTAAGCGTGGTCGTCGAACAACGCTCCCTGCCCGGCGCCCGCCTGGACGGCGACCTCGAATCCCATCTGAACGTACTGGCGGACCGTGTCAGGAATCACCGCGACCCGACCTTCGCGATCCAAAATCTCCTTCGGTATGCCGATGATCATGCTGCCCCTCCGCAAAAAAAGCGTTCATCAGCTTGGATCGATTCTCGTCACGGAGACTTGTCTCCTCGCGACATCGATCAAGCGACCCTGTCCGTGTCCGCGCCGACCTACCGCGAAAACAGCTTGCGCAGCGCCTGTTGTGCGGCGTCGGTCGAGTCTTCGCCGGAGATCTCGTTTTTCGGAGGCGGCGTGGGGAGCTTGCCCGGTTTCTTCTTGCCGGGTTTCTGCTCCGGTTGCTCGATCGCGTCCGCCTGGTAAGATTCGGAAGATTCCGCTTCGGGTGGCGTCGACGCCAGATGCAGCACCCGCAGTTCGGGGTGCATTTGCCGATCGACACGTTCCCGCTCGTCTGCCTCGGTCAACAGATCATACAGGTCGGTGGCCGCCGGGTTCGGCGTCGCCGCGAGGCCTGACGCGGACGGACGAGTCGGCGCGGCCTGTGTCGCCGGTTGGCGGTCGGCGCCCGCGGGCTCGACCACGATCAGCACTTCGAAATCGAAACGTCCGATCCGCAGTTGGTCGCCGGCTTGCAGCGTCTGTTCGCGTTCGACTTGGCGGCCATTGACAAACGTCGGCGCCACGTCGGATAACGGTCGAACGAACGTCTGTTGCCCGTCGGTCATAATTTCGCAGTGGTGCGGGAGAACCGAGTCGCTGCGGCAACGCATCGCGCAATCGGCAGCGCTGCCGATCACGAACCGGGGGCCGCGGACCCGGACCTCGTGTCCCGTCGCGCGCCCCTGCGCATCCTGCAGCGTCCCCCTCATCATCCTTAGCTTGACCTTCATGACCTCACCCTCGTTGCACGCCGCTTGGAGCGATCGCGGGTCTATGTCCGTGGACGCTGGCCTCGCCTCTTATCAATTGTACCGCGCGATCGCGAAGTGTTTGATGCCCCGCACGATCGGCCATGATGTCTGTTATACTTCGCGCGGCTTAAAACGCCACCTTGTAGGGTGGATTTCCGTCCTTGAAGTTGCGTATTTCGCTGCTGACGCCAAAGGCGCAACGCATCGCAGCCCGCGCGTGCGGCGTAGCGGCGCACGGCGATTGACACGGGCGAGCCAGGGTAGGACGATTAACGTGCCGCGACGCCAGCATGACGTTGCGACCGGAGATAGGCGCAATTCGAAGGCGAGAAAGGAACAGAGCAATGGTCCGAGCGATGATGTTGCTGATGGCCGGCCTGGCCGGAGCCGGCGTTGTGTGCGGCGACGAACCGATCGTCTGGGTGGCCTCGCCATGGGAACACGTACTGCGCAGCACGACCCCAGGGCCGGCCAGAGCCGCGACGATCAGCGCGGCACGGAACGAGTACGAACCGCTGCGCGTCGTAGTCCGCGCCGGGGACGTCGCGCTGAAGAACGTGACTGTCGCGGCGAGCGAGCTGAGCGGGCCCGCCGGACAGATCGACGCCAAAAACGTGGCGTTGTTTCGCGAGCACTATATCGACATCTTCGAGCCCAGCTCCCGATCAAAGGCCCCGCCCGGCTGGTATCCCGATGCCCTGATTCCATTGGCCAGCGCGGATCCCTCCGCCAAGTACCCGCCGATGGCGCACCGCGTCGAGCCGGGAACCAACCAGGCGTTCTGGGCCGACGTATACGTCCCGCGCGACACAGCGCCGGGCGACTATGCGGGGACGATTCACGTGACGGCCGACGGCGCGACGCTCGCCCAGGTATCGGTAAAACTGTGCGTGCTGGGATTCACGCTGCCGGACACGTTCGCCATGCGGACCAATTTCGGAAGCCTCGGCGGAAGTCTGGCTCGGCAACTGGGGATGGACGTCGGATCGCCGACGTTCGCGGCGATCGAGGACCAGTACATCGAGACGCTGCTGGCCCACCGCGCGATTCCCTCGTCGCTGGGGCGCGTCTGGCCAAAGTGGACGCCGGACGGAGGCATCGACGACAGCCAGTCTGGCCAGCGGTTGCGGGAGATGGTCGAACAGCGACATGTGAACGCGCTGCCGTTCCCTTCGCATATCAGTCGGAACCCGACAAGTGCAAAGCCTATCTACACGATATAGCCGAGTATCTGCGCAGCAAGGGCTGGCTCGATCGAGCGTACATCTATCTGGAAGATGAACCCAACAACGCCGAGCAATACGAGACGGTTCGCCGACAGGGCGCGTTGATCCGCGATTCGGGCATCAAGCGGTTGTGCACCGAGCAGACGGTGACGTCCAACCCGGCGTGGGGCACGCTGTATGGCGCCGTGGACATCTGGTGTCCGCTGTGGTGTCTGTACGACGAGCCGACGGCCCGCGAGCGTCAGGCTTTGGGCGAGGAGATCTGGACCTACACCGCATTGTGCCAGGGCAAAGGCACGGCGCCGTTCTGGCAGATCGACTTTGCGCCCGTCCATTTCCGAGCGCCGTTCTGGGTCAGTTGGCACTATGGCGTGAAGGGATTTCTGTACTGGTCGAGCATCTATTGCGCGCCGGATCAGGATCCCTGGAAAGGGCCTCACTTCCGCCGGGCCTTCTGGGGCGAGGGTCTGTTGTTGTATCCTGGAAAAGACGCCGGCCTGAGCGGCCCGGCGCCCTCGATCCGACTGAAGCTGATTCGCGAGGCGTTGGAGGATTTCGAGTACCTGACGCTGGCCAGCCAGCAGGGCCACAAAGCACAGGTAGACGAGATCGTCGCCGGGCTGACCCGCTCCTTCAACGACTGGAGTCAGGATCCCGAAGCGTATCTGGCCGCCCGCGCCAAAGTGGCGGCGCTGATCTCGGCC
>JAVYAJ010000246.1:0-18927 GCA_032229885.1 Candidatus Anammoximicrobium sp.
CATGAATATGGCCTTCGGCCAAAAGATACGCGCGCGGCGCCAGTCCTGGGGCGTTGCCCCAGGCTACGGTGATCGGAGGCCTTCGGCCAACAGATTCAGCGTCCACACGGGGCTGCCCGACCGCGTGCTATTGGCCGTTGGAGTCTTCGTTCGTATCACGCGCGCATCTTGTACACTGGTTCGTACAGTACACTTTTGGGTTGCGGGCACTGGCCCGCGTTAATAGTACAGTGGCGCCACTCGCCGCGGCGCCACTGGTTCCGAGCGCCGCCGACGCGCGGCATCACCGTCTGCCCTGCCCTTTTCATGCCATCGATTTGTGGCCATCAGCGACCAGGCTCGTCGTGGCCGCGGCATCGCGAGCGAGATCTCTGAGGCAAACGGAAACGCTCGCCCTCGCTGGTCAACGAGGGCACGAAGAATGCCGCAGCAGGCCCCGGATCCTACAGATCACACGATTCCGGCCATAGCAGCTAGCCATATCTGCGAGTTGTGAGATCCGCACGATCCATGATTCCGATCGGCGCGCGTCCGATCAATTGAGACTCGGAACCCGAGCAATGCGGCCGCGGTTGCGCTCTATACGATAGTATTCCGCGAACACCGCGGCCCTGTGCGATTGGGCGACCGGATCAGAACATTTTTGCTGACCGTCAGGATTGGTTCTGGCCGAATACTCTTGGGAATCGGTAGATCTTGAGACTGCGACTCGGCGCCGATTCAAAGGGGGGGAACATGAAATTCGACCGGTGTCCGGTCGCGCTGCGCGCCACGGCGAGCGCGATCGCGACTTTTCGACGGTGGCGGTGCGCGCCTCGTGCGCCAACAGGGCCTGTCATCTGGCGCGCCGTCCTGTACGCGAGTCTGCTGCTGGTGGCTGGACTGAAGGCGGCCGTGGCACAGCCGCCACAACTGGTTTTCAACAAACAGCTCCGCGACGACGCGGTGCACGCGATCGAGCAGGCTCGACTGAGCGAATCCGCGCACAGCAGGATTTACGAAGTCGTGTCGCGGCCGACGATCTATCGTCGGTTGCCGACGCAGACCGTAGCGTGCGATCCGGATCTACATGGCTTCCTGTTGCGATATCCAGAAGTCGTGGTCAACATCTGGCAGTTGATGGGCGTGACCAAGGTCAAAGTCCAGCGGACGGGGCCGGTGACGTTCGACGCCATCGACGGCGCGGGAACCACGAGCCAGGCCGAGCTGGTGCACGCCACGCGCGACATGCACATCTATTATGCCGAGGGCAACTACGAAGGCACGCTGTTTCCGCGCCCCGTAACAGGCAGTTGCGTCCTGTTGATCCGGTCGAGCTGTGCGCTGCAGGGCGGCAATCCGATGGTGACCTGCACGATGGATGTGTTTGCGCGGCTGGATCAGCTCGGCGCGGAACTCGTGGTCAAGACGCTGTACCCGGCGGTAGCCAAAGCCGTCGATTTTAATTTCAGCGAGTCGATGAAGTTCGTCGGGCAACTGTCCCAAGCCACCGAGGCGAACGGTCCCGGAATGCAGCGGTTGGCCGGGCAACTGGACAAGGTCCAGCCGGCGGTGCGCGAGTCGTTCTCGGCGCATGTCAACGTCGCGTATCAGCGAGCCGTGCTGAGAAAGGGCGATCCGGACACCTCGTTTGGCGCGTCGCTCACGCCGCACACGCCCGCGGCGACTCCGACGGCCCAGTCCCGTGCGACGGACGCCGCCGACGCCCGCAGCGCCGTTCCCAGCGCCCACTGGGAAGCGGACGAACCGACGGCGAGGTCGGCCTTTCGCCGGTGAACCGCGCCGCGCGCGATCCGGCGCCTCGGTGAACGCGTGGGGAACCCGCGGCGCAGACGCCGCGCGACAACCGACCTGCGCGCGGAAGCGTCGTCCGACAACAACGCATGGCGTCGGCGCCGACCGCACGGAGCTCGTCGGCCCAGAACCCGCTCGCTCAACCGCGCTGGCCGCGCACGGCCGGCGGCAGACGACGCGTCGAACCCGAATCCAGCCCGGGGCGAGGCCGACCCGCTGCAGCGGACCGGGAACGCCGACGGCGGTCTCGACCGACCGCTTGCCTCCGTCACAATACGTCGTGCGCTGCCTACCCTCGACACGGCGAAACTACCCCTGCACGGGGCCCCACGGAGCATCGTTTACGGCCGTGATCTCCGCCCTTCAGGCAACCAGACAACAAGGGCACGCTTTTCATACGGCCTGCCCATCGCTTGAGGATCGCGTCTCGCTCGCCCCATCGCCGCCGAACGTCAACAGGCGAGCCTATCGCCGACCAAATTGCCGCAGCGCAGCGGATCAAGAGCCCTGCCTCTCGTCGTTTCTTGTGCGTAGCTTGCCGTGTGCCGCGCGACTCGCTCGGCCCGGCCCGTCATCGCGTCTGTCGCCCTGCCCGCTTGAAATATGCTTTCTGGCGTTCCTCCGTGCCGCATGTCACAAAGCCGGCAACGCCGTGACAACAACCGTCATTCCCCGCCGCCAGCATGACCAAGCTTGATGCCTGCGCCGTCGCCATTGTCGGCGAAAAAAGCGGCGTCGGCCCCCAACGTGGGACGTCCGTGGGCTCCACTTCGTTCGGCCGCAACACACGAGAAACTGTCTTGCAATGGAGACGCAATACCTCTGCCGATCAAAGGCTTTCTCCGAGGAAGGTACACCTTCAATCGATCATCGCCCAATCGAAAAAATCCGCTCCCTCGATTGACAGTCGAGAGAATCGCGGCTACAGGCAAACATGCTGCGGCCGTCTAACGAGAATGCCGGCGCGAGTAAAGAGAGCCTCTCCCAATGCTTCTGAGGTGGATTCGGTTCGAGCCCGTACGGGGGACACAGCGCGTCTCAATCCGGTCGCGACGATAAACGCAGCATCGGTTGCCCGTCGCGTCAACGGGCGCAAACAGCGTGTTGGGCTGCGATCAACTACGTCCTGGAGCCATCGTTTTGCATTGACAGACACCATGCACGGAAAACCTCAATTTCAGAAGGAGAGACCATGACCGTCCAGTTTATCTACGATCGTTTGCACGATGCAGTCACCGGCGCAGTGGCGGCGTTTCGCACGCGAGTCAAATTGCAGCCGGCGGGCGGCGAAGGGGACAAGGTGTTTCCGCCGACGTATTCTGGCGCGGTCTACGCCACCGAGAAACGCCGGCTGCCCGGGTGGCCGGACCCGGTCGAGTGTGTGCTGCTCGACTCGGTCCAGAGCCAGGCCAATCGGATCGAGGAGGCCCTGCAGGATGCCGTTGACGAAGGTCGGATCTCCATTCCAGTCATCGAAGTCGACTTCTCGGAGATCCCCGTTGTCGAGCCGAGAGAAACCGGAGAAGGATTGTTCGAACCCATCGGCCGCGTCACGAGCCTCCAAGCGCCGCACCGCGCTGCCGACGCAATCCTCCGCGATAGCGAGGACGAAAACGGCGTTGCGTTTCGCGAGACGCCCGCCGGGAAAAAGATCAGCTTCGCGAATCTTCGCAACGCCACGCCGTTGTTCGAGATTTGCCCGACGGCTTTGTTGCTGGGATTGTGGGACTCCACCGGGCCCAAAGGCGGGCTGGGGACAAAATTCCAGCGCGCGCTGGCGTCGGAGATCATCGGTGTTGACGCGAGCTACGGCACCAAGACCAGCAGCCGAATCGACCCGTTGGCAATCCGAAAGGACGCAGCCATCATCTACGAAACTCCGGGTCGGGGCTGGACGTTGTCACCGGCTGAGGCGGCCCAAGAGAAAAAGAAGCCAGTTCTCAAGGGCAAAGATGGAAAGCCATCCGAGGCCAATCATGGGAATATCGTTCCGTCGCTGTCCGCTGTCTCGAGGGACGGCGTGCCGCTCGCCGGCGGTGTCACCATCGCCTACGCCGAGCAGGTGACGGTGATCTCGCTGCCCGCACTGCGACGATTACACTTTCCGATCGATGGCAAAGTGACGCCGGAAGTCAACCACGCCGCCCGGACCGTGCTGGCGGCATTGGGACTCTGCGGAGCGGTGCTCGCCGCGGAACGCGGGCTGGATTTGCGTTCGCGCTGCCTGCTCTGGCCCACAGCGCCGCTTCGCTGGGAATTGCTCGATCGGCCGGGCAACGCCACCGAGCCGTTCGAACTCGACGCGCCGGCCGCCATTCAATTGCTCGCCAAGGCAGTCGGTCGGGCCAAGGCGGTCGGCCTACCCTGGATGGACCAGCCGTTAAAACTCAGGCCGGCGAAGAAGCTCGTCGAGCTGGTTCGCAAGAGTCAGGAAATGGCCATCGCCAGCGGCGGCGGCGAAGGAGGCGAATGATGACCGAGATGGCTACACGCGATGACGGGGCCGCTGGGCAGCGCAGCTTCAAAATTCACGTGCGGTTCATCACGGGCCGCTGTGTGGCCACACGTGTGAATTCGCGCGAGCAGCCCGAGTGGCCGCCGCACCCCGGGCGGCTGTATATGGCGCTGGCGGCGGTCTATTTCGAGACCGACGGGACGGATGCTGACAAAGCGGCCGAGCGCGGAGCGCTCGACTGGTTGGCCACGTTGTCGGCCCCGCGCATTCTTTGTTGCCCGGCCGAAAGCCGCAGCCAAGTCACTTCGTATGTCCCGGTCAACGACGCCCCTAAGCCAAACACGGCCATGCTGCAATCCGCGCCCGGAATGCCTCGATCTCGCCAAGCGCGGGAGTTTCCGACGGCCATCCCCGCACAAGCGGACGGACTCGATGCCGATGCACCCGATGTCTCATACGAGTGGCCGCCCGACGCGCAGCCCGCCGAGCATCTGGCGGCATTGGAACGCCTGTGTCGACAAACCATCCGCATCGGACACTCCTCTTCCTTCGCGATGGTTTGGTGCGAAGTTTCGCACGCAACGACGGCCGACGACTGCTGGGAACCGACTTCGAGCGAAGCCGAATTCACGTGCCGCGTCGCAACCACGGGCGAACTGGATCGCCTCGAAGCCGCCTGCCAAGCCGATCGCATCCACTTGTTCGGCGATTTGAAAATCGAGATCGAATCGTCCAAAGGCAAGGCTCAGGCGGTCGCGAAAAAACGGTTCGAGGCGGCTTTCGGCAAGCCGTTCAACTCGAGCCTCCGGCCGCCAGAACCGATCCCCCCAACGCTGGGCGCTTGGCAAGGCTACCGTCGCCGCGCGACCGATCCAACCCGCCGCCCGGTTTACGAAAACACGTACTTCGAACGGGATCTTTTGGTCCTCGCGAAGCTGGATGGGCCATCGCTCGACGTGGAACGGACGCTGGGCTTGACAACAGCCTTGCGGGCGGCGCTGATCGCAGCGCACGGCCACGCCGCGATCCCGGCGTGGTTGTGTGGCCACGAGGCGGACGGCACCCCGACATCCGCCCCGCACGCCGCGTTTTTGGCGCTGCCCTTCGCCGGCTACCCTCACGCCGACGGGCACGTGATGGGTCTCGCGATCGCGTTGCCGAAGGCCGTTCCCGCGGCCGAACGCGGCCGCTGGCTCGGACCGCTGCTGATCGACCAACAGACCGGAGAAGCGGCCCGTCCGCAACTCAGACTTTGGGGGAGGGATTTGCCCGACTGGACGGTGCAACTCGAGGAACGTCTTTCTCCGCCCTTGATTTTACAGGCCGAGACTTGGACCGCGCCAGCAACAACGTGGGCCTCGGTGACGCCCGTTGTCCTCGATCGGTTCCCCAAGTCGTCACGCCGAGACGATCGCGAGGCGTGGCACGCCGAGGTCGTAGAAATTATCCGGGCGTCCTGCACGCGAGCTGGACTCCCCGAGCCCATCCAAGTCGATGTGGATTCCACGCCTTGGCATTCGGGCGTGCCTCGCGCGTGGGGCAAGACACGACAGATTTCCGCCTGGGGCGAGCGGCCAGCAGCCGCGCCGCTCGGCGATGGCTTTCCCTTGATGCCATCCAAAAGCTCGCGACCCGCCAAACCACAAGTTCACGTGTGGTTGCGGTTCAATTGGGAAGTTTCCGGACCGATGTTGCTCGGCGCTGGCCGCTTCCAGGGATACGGATTATGCAAACCGATCACGCCTCGAGGAGCACCAACGTGACCGACCACCCTGAGCTTCGGCCCGAATCCTTCGCGGTATTCTTCCAAGCGGTCTACGGCCGGTCGCCGTTCCACTGGCAAACACGCTTGGCCGAGCGGGCGTGCCAAGGCAACTGGCCGCGAATCATCAAATTGCCCACCGCCAGCGGAAAAACGAGTTGCCTCGATATCGCCGTGTTTGCGCTGGCGCATCAGGCTTGGCGCCAGCACGCGCACCGGATCGCGATCGATGCACCGCGACGGATCTTCCTGGTCGTCGACCGCCGCATCATCGTCAACGAAGGGTTCAATCGGGCTAACGCACTGAAACAGCAACTATGCGAGGCCGTGGAGGATCCCAACAGCGCCCTGTTTCCGGTCACCTACTGGTTGCGCTCGCTGGCTCGGGATCAGGAAGCGCCGCCGCTGGACTGCTTCGAACTCCGCGGCGGGATCTACCGAGACGATGCGTGGGTGCGTTCGCCGCTGCAGCCGACGATCATCGCCAGCACGGTGGATCAGGTCGGGTCGCGGCTCTTGTTCCGTGGCTACGGCGTATCCGACTCGAATCTGCCGATTCACGCGGCGCTCGCCGCAAACGATTCCTTGATCCTGCTCGACGAGGCCCACTGTTCGAAGCCGTTTGGCCAAACGATGGCAGCGATCGCCCGCTACCGGGATGCGGTCATGGGACCGAACGAGCGGCCGCGGTGGGCTGAGCAGCCGATTCGGACGCCGTTTGGCTTCGTCGAGATGACCGCCACACCGCGCGAGGCGTCGGGCCACGCGGTGTTCGAGTTGGGTGATGTCGACTACCAAATCGACAAAACGCTCGACGAGCGGCACGGTTGCGCAAAGCCGATCCGGCTCGAGCGATCGAAGGCCAGGGGCGGAAAGCAGAACGTTCAACTGGCCAACGACTTGGTCGCCCAGGCGAAAGCGCTCGCCGAGGGAAGCGACGGCCAAGCACGCTGCCTGCGAATCGCGATCGTGGTCAATCGCGTCGAGTGTGCCAAACAGGCATTTCAGCGGCTCCAGAAGGATTATCGCGGACGGGTCGAATTGATGATCGGGAGGATGCGGCCGCTGGATCGCGATCGGCTGACGAAGATGCTGCAAGCGCGTTTCCGCTGCGACAGCCAGGAGCAACTGGCCGAGCCACATTTTGTCGTCGCGACGCAATGCCTCGAAGTCGGGGCCGACTTCGATTTCGACGGCATGGTGTGTCAATGCGCGAGTCTCGATGCGCTCAGGCAGCGTTTTGGACGGCTCAATCGGCTCGGCAAATCGCCCCATGCCCGTGGTGTGATCGTGATGGCCGAGGGCGATCGGGCGCCGCGAAAGCCGGACCCCATCTACGGTGAATCGCTGCCGGCCACCTGGGAATGGCTCGAGCGACAGGCGACGGACGAGGTGATCGATTTCGGCATCCGTTCGCTGGATGCCCGGCTCGCGGTGGCGCGAAACGACGACGCAAAGGCGGTCGCCAAGCTGGCGGCCCCCGCGCCCGACGCGCCTGTGCTCATGCCTGCCCACCTGGATCTGCTGTGCCAGACAGCGCCACGTCCAGCGGTCGATCCGGACGTCGCGATGCACCTTCACGGCCCCAATCGGGGAGTGCCAGAGATCCGCGTCTGCTGGCGCGCCGATCTGCCGGAGAAAACCGATCAGAAGAAGCAGGAGGACTGGCTGGAAGAGTGTCGCCAGACGCTGGCCGTGTGCCCGCCGTCATCCGCCGAGTGCCTCGACGTCCCGCTGTCGCGATTCAAAGCCTGGCTCCAAGCGAGGGACGACGACACATTCGACGATTCCGGCGACGTCATCGGCGAAGCGTCCACCGACGAGGGGCCGTTGAAAGGCGGGTCGCCCAAGTCTGGGCGCGTGCCCCAGCGCTGGGGTGTGCTTTGGAACGGCCGGGAGTGCGTACGCGTTTCGATGGCGAAAGACGAGCTTGCGTCCTTGTACCCGAATGCCGTGGTCGTGCTTCCAGCGTCCGCCTATGGGTGGCGAGCGCTTGGCTACGTACCCGACGCACCGGATGAATCGGGCGTGCGTCCGGACGGCGACAAACGCGAGCCGCTGACCGCGGACGAGCGGCGATCGATCGCGCAGATCGATATCGCGTCGGAGGCTTTCGAGCAAACGCGGGATCGGCTCATTCTCCGCGTTCACAAAAACCTGGTGACCGCCGAAGCGGACCGAGCGGCGCTGGCTGGCCTCTGGGATTTCGTCGACGACTTGAATCGCCAATGGAGTCACACGGAATTGCGGATGCCTCGGGTCGATGCACCGGACGACACCGAGGCCACCGCAGACGCGAATATGCCTGGTTCGGTGGTTGATCGCGCCGCGAATCTGCGTCGAGTTCGTCAGACGCTCGAGCGGGCGCGGGCGAGTGAAGTCAAGCTGGTGCGCTATCCCGGCGGCTTCGCACTGCTGGGCCCGCGCATCTCCGGACGCGAAGGCTTGCCGCGAGCCAGCTTCGGCGACGATTTCGACGAGCACAATCTCGATGCCCGCGAGCGGCTGCGACTGGCGGATCACTTGAACGATACGGCTAAGGAAACCCAGCGCATACTCGAAGGCATCGAACTCGAACCCTCGCTGGCCGATGCGCTTATCGCCGCCGCCCAGCGCCATGATCTGGGCAAAGCGGATCCGCGTTTCCAGGCCATGCTGCTCGGCTCGTCGCTCGATGTGGTCTACATGCAACCGACGCTGTGGGCCAAGTCGGCACGCGGTGCGGTTTCGGCTCCCGCAAACGCCCGACGAGAGCGTGCGGCCGATCAACTGCCGAGCGGGTTTCGCCATGAGATGCTCTCGCTCGATTTCGCCAAGCGATCGCGACACGGCCTGGACGGGGTGGCAGCCGATGTCATGCTGCACGTGATCGCCACGCATCACGGGCGTGCGCGGCCGTTGGCGCCCATCGTGATCGACGAGGATCCTCCACCGGTGAGCCTCGAAAAGCTGTCTCCATCGGATGCGGCCGGGGAGCCAGTTACGATTTCGGCCGAACAACGCGGCCGGCTTCCCGCGTATCGGCTTGATTCCGGCATCCCGGATCGCTTCTGGATGCTGACGCGGCGAGTGGGTTGGTGGGGGCTGGCATGGCTGGAATCCATCCTGCGTTTGGCCGACTGGGTTGCCAGTGCACGGCCTCGCAAAGCAGCAGAACAGACGCTTCCTTTTGTTGCCTCGCAGTCGCCTTTGCAAACCGCGCACGAGGAGGAGCATTCACTGTCATTGCCAGGATTGAATGGCGCCAATCCGCTCGCCTTTCTGGCGGCCCTCGGCGTACTGCGGACCGCGACCGCTGCGTTGCCGGACGCCGAGATTCGCATGAAGTGGGAGCTGGACGGGGTGTGGCGTCCGGCACTCGTCACAAACCGTTTGCTATCGCCTGAGCAGCTCATTTCGTCGCTCCAGGCTGCGCTGGAGAACCGACAAGACGATCCCCATTTCGTCACGCTCGGCAAGAACATCAACGTCGAACGCCTCACTTTTCGTCAGTGTCTTCTCGACGCCGTCGCCACGGCGGATCAGCATCAGCGCATCAGCGCGGACTATCTAGCGGCCTACGGATCCGATGCGCGCGTCTCCGTCAACGACGGCGTCACGATCCAGGATACGGCTTTGCGCACGATGGCCGGGGCCGGGCATCAGCATTTCTTGGAGACTATGCGGAACTTGATCAAACAATGCCGGCCCGAACATCTGGACAAAGCCCTCTTCCGTACCTGGGACTACAGCGACCCCACGCAAACGCTTTCCCTTCGTTTCGATCCAACCGACGACAACCGATACGCTTTGCGCTGGCGAAACCCAAGTGGCGATCCGGATCGAAAGTCGTCCGGATCGATGTTGGGCGCGAATCGTCTCGCCATCGAAGCCATCCCCCTACTGCCCACCGCCGCGGGTGCGACGCGGCTGCAAACAACGGGCTTTTCGCGTGGCGACCGAAACGAGACGTTCTTTTCCTGGCCGCTCTGGGAGGTCCCACTTTCGCTGCCGGTGGTTCGGTCGCTGCTTACCTCGCCCGAACTTGTCGCGTCCTCGGCCGGAGACGTGGACCTCATGGCCCGCGGCGTAGGCGTCGTGATGCGGAGCCAGCGGATAACCATCGGCAAAGTCCGGAACTTCACTCCCGCGGTTGCGGTATGGTCGCCGAAGACGGGCAGCTAACTCCTGCCGGGCGATCCGTCGCGCAGGCGGTCGAAGGTCGTCCGCGCTAAAGCGTGACCGTTGACAAAGCCTGTTCTGGCGTTCCACCGGTCAATCACGTAGTTCTGCCGTGTTTTTCCGGGCCGTTGCGCGAATCCGGGGCACAGGCCGCGTTGGTGGGCGGTGTGACGGTGGTATATCTCGCGCGAGCCGACCTGTGTCGGCCGATCGGCGGGGCTTGCTAGGCAGGCCATCGCGGCTGTGATACGCTCGACGGTCGGTCGTGCAGAATCGCGTTCGGAGGTTGATCGTATGTTGGCGGGATGGTCTTGGCGCCGGTTTGCGTCTTGTTGTTGGGCGGTGGCGGGGTTGGGCTGGTGCATGCTGTCCGCCGCTAGCGCGGCCGCGGCACAGGCGGATTACGTCTGGTTGGAGAGCGAACAGCCGACGCGGGCCAACGTCGAGGTGAACACCGACGAATGGGCGGGCGATGCGCGTCTGTCCGGGCGGAAATGGCTCAAGGTGGCTCGCGACGCGGAGGAGATCGCCCAGAAGTGGCCGCGCGACGGCGGGTTGCTCGAATACGATTTCTCGATCGAGCGGTCGGGCGCATACGAGGTCTGGAATCGAGTCGGCTTGGAGAGCGTTCGCTCGCCCTTTGAATGGCGCGTAGACCAAGGCGCGTGGCGGACGATCGCGCCGGAGATGCTCACGTGCGATCTCGTCGAGATGGGCTTCTGGTGCGAGGTCGCCTGGATCAAGCTGGGCGAGGTGACGCTGGATGCTGGCCGCCACACCTTGCAAATCCGCCCGCTGCCGAGTTTCAAAGAGGAGAAAACGCGCGAGGCAGGCCCAGATGGCAAGGATCGGGAGGTCGTGATGCGGCGGCCCGAGAAGATCCTGTACGTATCGGATTGTCTGTGCGTGTCCGCCGGTCCATTCCGACCCAACGGCGCATTCAAGCCGGACGCCGATTGGCAGACCGACGAGGATCGGCAAGCTGCGGCGAACGTGTTCGCGATCTCCGACGACGCCGCGTCCGCCGAGCGCATCGAAACGCCGCTCGCCGGGCTGTGGCAGGTGTGCCGTTTCGACGAACAGGAGGTCACGGACCGCACAGGCCCGACCAAGGTGCTGCCGGACGCCGACAACGCTCGCTGGATGGCGATCGCCGTGCCCGGCAACAAGTTCGAGGTCAAGCCCCAATTGCGTTTCTGCCACCGGCTGGTTTACCGCGCAAGAGTGAAGGCGCCCGCCGAGTTGGCCGGGCGGTCGTTCATCCTGCGGCTTCCCTCCCAAAGCTTGATCGCCAGTGTCCACGTCAACGGCCAGTTCCTCGGTTGGACCAAGGCGCCCTTTGCCCAGTGGGATTGCGACGTGACCCGGGCGATGCGTCCGGGCGAGATCAACGAGATCTGTGTCGTCATCAAGGACACGTACTATGCGTTCAGTGAGAAGAAATCGGGCAAGAGCTGCCGCGCGTCGTTCAACGTGCCCGTCGAGTGGATGGGCACGAAGAGCTGGGTGACGCAGTTCTATGATTTTCCCATCGCCCAGCAGATCTACGGCCAGGCCGCCGGACTGCTGGAAACGCCCAGCTTGATCGCGGCAGGCAACGTGTACGCGGCCGACGTGTTCGCTCGGCCCGCCGTGCGAGAAAAACAGCTCGGCCTGGAACTGACGCTGGCCAATCCGTGGCCCGAGGCCCGCACGGTCCGCGTGACCAACCGGATCGTCCCGGTCGCTTATGCCGGCCCGGCCGCGGGCGGGTTTACGCCCCACGGTGAACCGGAAAAAACCTTCGCCACGCGCGAGATCACGGTCCCGGCCCAAAGCCAGCGGACGGTTCAACTGGCCGAAGCGTGGGAAAACCCGCGGCTGTGGTGGCCCGACGATCCGGCGCTATACCAGATCGTGACCACGGTCGAGGCCGACGGGCGCGCGGCGGACGTGTGCCGGACCACGTTCGGCTTCCGCCAGTGGGAATGGGACGGCCCCCAGTTCCGGCTCAACGGCGTGCCGTGGCAACTTTGGGCCGACATAACCGCTGCCGGCGGCGACGACGATCCCGAGGCGGCGATCGCCCGCTGGCGAGCCGACGGCCAAAACATGTGGCGGTTCTGGGGCCAGCGCTTCGGCGGGCTGGACAAAGGACCCGCGCTGGACCTGATGGACGCTCGAGGCATCATCGTCCGCCGCAGCGGGATCTTCGACGGCATGGGCGCCCAATACCTGCACCAGTTGGCCAACGGCTCGGAACTGTTCGACAACTGGATCGACCAGTTGAGCGCCGAGGTGCGGCAACTGAGGAACCATCCGTCGGTGTTGATCTGGTCGATCGAGAACGAGATCACGTTCATCAACTCGCGCAACCTGGGGCTCGCCCAGCGTGTGGAACCCGAGATCGCCCGCGGCGCGCGGGCCATCCTGGCCCTCGATCCCACGCGGCCCGTGATGGTCGATGGCGGCAATTGCCTGATGGACGAATCGCTGCCGGTCAACGGCGTGCATTATCAAGAGCCATGCTGGCGCGACTACCCCGACGAAGCGTACACGCTGGAAAAAGCCTACGCGGCCCACGAAAAAGGCGGCTTGGCCTGGGCCTCCGGCGGCAAAATCCCCTGGCGTCTAGTTCCCGATCGGCCGATTTTCATGGGCGAATCGTTTTTCGTTCGCGGCAACAGTCCCGCGGCGTACAGCCAGATGGCGGGCGAGGCCTGCTTTGCCGGCTGGGGTCCGGCCACGCGGCGCGGCGCCGGCTTGATCGCCAAGATGATCGCCGAAGGTCACCGCTGGCACGGCGTGGCCGCACATCACTTTTGGCTCGATTCGAGTGACGTGGACGGAATGCACTTCAACTCGTGGAAGCCCGTGTGCGTCTTTTGCCGCCAATGGAACTGGACCTTCGGCGGCGGCGCCCAGGTGCCGCGCACGCTGATGGTGCTGAACGATACACACTTTGCCGATCCCATCCAGATGGCGTGGGAGCTGCGCGTCGAAGGCCGCTCGGCCGCCGGCCAACAGCAGACGTTCGCCCTGGCCCCGGGTCAGCACCAACAGACTGAAATCACGCTGGCCGTCTCCCGCGTCGAGCGCCGGACGGCCGCGGAATTCATCCTCACGTGCAGCCGCGGCGGCCGTGAGGTGTTTCGCGAAGTCAAGCCCGTAGCCATCCTGCCGCCCGACGCGGCTCCCAAGCCAAGCCTAGCCGCGGCCGAATTGGCCGTGATCGATCCGCATGGCACAGCGAAGGCCCGTTTGCACTCGCGCGGCATCGCGTTCACCGAGGTGGGCGGTGTCGCGGACGTGCCAGCCCAAGCCCGCGTCGTCTTGGTGGGCAAGGATGCGCTGTCGGCTCGCGACGCCACCGATCCTCGTTGGCTGGCGCTGGCCGCCCGCGGCGCTCGCGTGCTGGTGCTGGAACAGACTCAGCCGCTGCACTTCCAGGCATTGCCCGCGGATTTGACGCCCACGGACTTTGTGGGCCGGGTCGCGTTCATGGAGAACACTGACCACCCGTTGTTCGCGGGCCTGAACCAAGCCGACTTCTTCACCTGGTCCGGCGACCATGTCGTGTACCGCAACCCATACAAAAAGGCCACGCAGGGCGCGATCTCGCTGGCCCACTGCGACGAAATGCTGGGCTGCTCGGCGATCGCCGAATGTCCGGTCAACCAAGGCCTGTTGGTGTTGTGCCAGATGGTGGTGGGCGACAAGTTGGCGACCGACCCTGTGGCCCAGCGCCTGTTCGACAACTTGCTTCTGTATGGCGAGCAGTACCAACTGGAACAGCGGGCGACCGCGG
This sequence comes from Candidatus Anammoximicrobium sp., assembly GCA_032229885.1. Taxonomy (GTDB): domain Bacteria; phylum Planctomycetota; class Planctomycetia; order Pirellulales; family Pirellulaceae; genus Anammoximicrobium. The sequence goes on from JAVYAJ010000246.1 coordinate 13,960, forward strand.
TGGCGATGCCGGCCGATAGTCCGGCGCTGAAGCTGTTGGCCGATTCGGGGCTGAAGTTCACAGCGGTCGACGATCCGCTGGCCGCACTGACCGACGGGGCGTACCAAATCGTCATCTTCGCGGCGACGCCGCAAAACGTCAAAACGCTGGCCGATGCGGCGGATCGCGTCCGAGCGTTCGCCGCCCGGGGCGGCTGGCTGATGGCCTGGAACGTCGGCCCCGACGCGATTGCGGACTTCGCTCGCCTCGTGGGCGTCGACCACGTACTGCGGCCCTTCGAGTTGGAACGGGTGACGCTGGCCACGCTGCGCGATCCGCTGGCGGCCGGATTGACGGTTCGCGACGTTACGTTGGAATCGGCCGAGAAGATCTTCCCTTGGGCCGGCGACAAATACCTGGTGGACGATGAGTTCTCCTACGTGGTCGATCTGGACGACATCGGCCCGTTCTGCGAGATCCCAGGCAGCCGAGCGGGCGACGCAGCCGCGGCTCGGGCGGCCAACGCGGGCTGGCCGCGGAACATGGTCAATGGCTTCACCAGCGCGGATGGCTGGAAGCTGATCCACTATGTCGAATGCGCGAACCCAAGCCGCACCTTCAAATTGCCCCGCGAGGAAGAGATCCGCGGCATCTCGATCGTGCTCAACACCCACTACGCCAAGGCGTCCAAGGTGGAACTCTTCTACGACGACGATCCCCAGCCGGTGGTGTTGTCCACCAAAGCCGACAACAGCCGTGAGGATTTCGAACTGACTCCGCGCAAGGCCCGCCGGTTGACGCTCAAGCTGGGCGGATTCGACTTGGTGCAGAAGATCAGCGGCATCGACAACGTGTGGATCCGCGTGACCCGTTCGGCGGAGTGGCACGACAAGGTCAAGCCATTGTTGAATCTCGGCGGGCTGGTCAAATACCCGCAAGGCAAGGGCGGAGTGGTGCTGAATCAACTGCTGATCAAGCCCAGCGAGGCCGTGTCGGTCAACGCGCAGAAAAAACAGACGATCGTGGCCACGCTGCTGAGGAATCTCCACGCGACGTTCGCCGGTGGCCGCGTGCTGACCACCGCGAATTTGCGATTCCACCCGTTGCCGCTCGAAGAGCAATGCAACCAGTACCTCACAGCGGATCGCGGCTGGTTCGACGCCAAGCTGGATCTGTCGCACCTGCCGGTGGGCAATCAGGACTTCGCAGGCGTCGCCTATGCGATCCGCGATTTCCGGACGTCGCCGTCGCCGTCGTGCGTCATGTTAGCCGGGCCGGGCGCGCGAGGGCAACTGCCCCAGGCGGTCACCGGGTTGCGTGTCGGCCGTTCGGCGGACGTCCTCTTTTTCCTGCACGCGTTCAATCGCACGGCCCAGTGGCGCCGCAACCGGCCGACCGACGAGCCGCCGGTGGTATTCCGCTACATCGTGCACTATGCGGATGGCCAGCGAGCTGAAATCCCCGTGGTTTACGGCGAGAGCGTGGACCACTGGTTGAGTGCCGATCCGGCCGGGTTGAAGAACGCCAGCCTCGCCTGGGCCGCACCCTTCCCTGGGCGGCAGATCCCGGAACAGGCCGTCGTGTACCAACTTGCCTGGCACAACCCGCGGCCCGAGGCGCCGATCGCCACGGTGGACCTTGAATACGCTGACCAAGGCAGCCGCTACGGCACGCCGGCGCTGCTGGCCCTCACGGCGGCGAACACGAGCGATTGACTCGCGGAGCCACACGGCCGTTTCCGCAGTGGCGCCAGCGAACCGCCGGTAGTTTGCCATTACAGACTTGATTACAATCCCCGCTTGTAGGAAAGTGGCCGACCTCGCAGATCACGTTGGAATTACGACGGAATCGCGAACTACAGCGAACCCGGAGAGACCGCCCGCGAGGTCAGGATGTCGGGCGAAGGTCTTTTCGCGGCGAATGGTTAACCAGTAAATCAGACCCCAGATGTCCGCCTCCACAAGTGCCGATTCCGAAAAATAGTACCGGCGACCGCGGTGCAAGTCTTGTGGACTGTAGGCGAAGGTTCGGCCATGTGTTGGTACCCGGACAAGAAAGCGCCAATCGCGAACTCCTCGGAGGCGATTCGCCAGGCTCATCGTCACTGCAGTCGACACCGCGAAGAGATCTTGGCAAGCGACCAGTGCGGGTGTTTCTATTGTTGCGCGATCTACCCGCCTGCGGAGATCGTGACGTGGATCGACAATAACCAGACGGCCCTTTGCCCCAGATGTGGGATCGATAGCGTGATCGGCTCCCGATCTGGCTCCCCAATCACACGGCAGTTCTTACGCGAAATGAAACACTACTGGTTCTAGAAGCGGTATGCTCCGTGCAAGAATGTGGCTATAATCGTGGCGAGCCGTCCAAGGTTCAACGAAGATTGGGCGGTGGCCGTTGAACTGCGTCCAACCGAACCCTAAATCGCGTCATAGCAAGGGGATGCACCGGCGTGGTGGTGGCGGCCGGGTTTTGAAATCAAAATCGATCACGGTCGCCCAGTGATCTTTGAATGTTCGGCAGCAGATATGACCAATCCACGTGGGCTTGCCGTTCGCCATACGATTGTGGTTCTTTGCGTGGCCTTTCTCCACCCTGGAGGTTTGGCACATGGCGATCTATATACGGACGGCGTACTTTCTCTGGAATGGCTTGTGGACTCATCGGATGAGATCCTTTTCGTACACATCGAGCCTGAGGCCGCTTACGGGCAGCCCACGGTGAATCAGCGGAGCGTCCTCAAGACGCATAAGGTCAGCCCGCGTTTGACCGCGGACCAGAGTCTCATGGAGATCCGGCGATGGCGCGGATGGGCGCATGGACCACGTCCGGAGGTGAACGAGGATTGGCTGTTTTTCGTGAGAAGGACCTATCGTGGTGGTTCCGCATCGGGACACGTGTTTCACGGAATCAATCTGACGCAGCCGCTGAAATCATACTCGACGGCCGCGATCACACGGGATGGTAAGCCACTGGTCGATCGGCAGTCGATTCTCGCTGCTGTCGAAGCACGCGTTCAACGCGATCACCGCCTGTCACCCGACGTAGATCGATCCGCCGTTGACAAGCTGGCCGGCGTCATCGGGAACAAATGGAGTCGAGAGCAAGAGCGCAGCGTGGGAACGACCTATCTGAAGGCGCATCTAGGCGGGACGCTCGTCAGAATTGACTGCGACGTCTGGGATCGTCTGGGCGCAGACACCTGGCTCATTCGAGCGGTCGTCCCCGTGGAACCGGATGACCATTGCCGACTTATGGAAGCGGCCCTGGACGTCCCCAAACGAAGGCCGGCGTCGCGTTTCCTGCATCCGATCATGGCGCTTGTGAACTTTCCAGGCCAAGAGACCGAGGCGTGTCTGACGGAGATTATCAAAAGGTACCCCCTCCACGGTAGCAGCATTATTGCTAAAGATGTTCTTCATTTCTTCGACTATCATCTCGAACCAACGGATCCCAAAAATCAGGCACTCGTCGGGCGATGGCGGCTCGAAGGGCGCCGCGAACTGATCGACATCACTTTCACGCGCGACCAGACCTTCGTCGCGACGACTTTTGCTCGCCCCGAGCACGAACACGAGCGAGCACGACATCTCTGGGATGGGCAAGGATATTGGTTGGTTCGCGACAGCCGCCTTTCGATCATGCGGACGCATGTCCGTGTGGGACTTACTTGGCACGATTCAAGGCGTGAACTGTTCCGCGGCAAAAAGATCAAAGGGATAACATCGGCTGAGGCGGTGCTCGACGGTGGTCCACCGATGAAGCGAAAGTGAGCAATCGGTAAGCCTGCCGAACAACGGGGATGCACGTGAGCCGCGATAACGTCGCGCGAGATGGCGAATCGTGTGACGTGGCTGCGTGATCCCGGTCGTTCGGCTTGAAAGGAGCATCCTGTACTACTAACCTCAAGCATCGTGAAGTTTGTGACAATGTTTTCAGGCAGCGACAGCGTTAAGTTGTGGAAGGGTTACATGTTGTGCTTGCAGTAGGGCTGTGGCGATGTGTCGGCCTTTCGCAGTGTTATGATCGCGTCGACGTCCGGGTGATGTGCGGATAAGACCATGCGCGCGAAGGAGGCGAAGCCGATGGGAGACCTTGGATGTGATTCGGCGACGTTCGTCTGGATCATCGGATGTTGGTGGATATAGACGATAAGCCACATCACGGTTGCGAAAGCCCCCCACGGCCAAGGCGCCATCGCTGATGGCTTCCAGAAGTGTTCGGTCCCCTTCACACCAGGGACGTAAAGCGCGGTGGCGTTTGCCTTGCTTATAAACAGGAGAACAGAGCTCAGCTGCCAACTGGCCCGCCGGTGTGGGCGTGTCCAGCGACGCCAAGGCTTTGGCGTAACGGTCGGTGGCTTGCTGGGAGACTTCGGGGCGGCGATGCAGGTCGGCTACGCCCTTGCGCATGGGGCGCCAGGACTTCGGACCGTGCGGCTCGCGGTCGCTGGCTCGATAAGACTCAAATGCTGCGGGGTGATTGATGGTCGTTTCGATCCGCAAGATGGACCGGCCTTTATCGTACGCCTTGATCGAGTTACCGTAAGCGTGATGTTTCACACGCACCCCTTGAGGACGCTCCTTGTAATCACTCAGGACTTCCCTTTGATACCGTGAGTCCGGCCGCTTGCCTGGAAACGCAAGACGTCCTGGGTCCCGTAGGTAGCAATCGCTCCCCGCACTAGTTGAGGATAAAATGTCGCCAAGACGAAGGGAGACGCAAAGGCCGTATCCGTCGCCCCCTCCGTTGGGAAAGCCGACCAGTAGTACGAGATGCCAGCGCGCGAACTATCTGCGCCGCGAAACGTCCGCCCGTGCACGGGAGTCAATCTTCGTGCCACAGCATCCAGCACTTTGGGCCAACGGAGCTTCTGCATGGGGTCCATGAGCGTCTAGGCTCGGGCGAAGTCTTCGATCCAAGGAAAACGGTTGTCATACCGTTCGTATTGCAGGCCGTCTTGGTCCACTCGACGTGCCAACCATTCCC
>JAVYAJ010000247.1:0-12535 GCA_032229885.1 Candidatus Anammoximicrobium sp.
GTCTAGGCTCGGGCGAAGTCTTCGATCCAAGGAAAACGGTTGTCATACCGTTCGTATTGCAGGCCGTCTTGGTCCACTCGACGTGCCAACCATTCCCGGCCGTTGAGGCGGACGTGAATGGGAAACGGAAACCAGGTGTGAATTCGAGCCGACATGAACCCGAACGCGGGATCGATCCAGTAGTGATAGAGGAACTACATGTCCCGAGACGAGTCTCCGCCTTAAGTTGGCCATTCGGTCCCATGAAACGCTCACAACGCGATAGCCGTATGTCCGGAGATCTGAACCTCCTGGCGCGTGCGTCTTCCTCAACTCTTGCTACTCTGCAGCAAGCGGCGGAAATCGTTCTGGCCCACAGATGCCAAACGCCAAACTGCTTGATATCGCGCAATCGCCCTGGCCCCAGCCCCGACACGATTTCCGGCGTCGTCAGGGCCGAAAAAATATGATTTTGCGGGACTGCTGCATCTTGTCTGGGTTTCTCGACTGGCGATGTCAAACTGGGTACAATAGCCTTCGTGATGTCTGGAGGCGACTCTTGGGTTGGCGTGGGTTTGGCATGAAGAATCCTGCGGCGGACGCGACTCCGTTCAACGTTTTGCTGGATCGGCTGCGAAACGGCGACGACGATGCGGCTCGGGAATTGATCGACGAGTTTGGGGACGCCGTGCGGCGGGAGATCCGATTCCGGCTGCGCGACAGCCGACTGAGGCGCGTCGTGGCGGACAGCGACGTGTTTCAGTCGGTCGTATTGCGGTTTCTGTGGGGCTTGCGGCTGGGGAAGTTCGATGTGTCCAGTCCCCACGAGTTGCTGGGGCTGCTGCGGAAGATCGCCGAGCGGCGAGTGTGCCGCGAGGCCCGGTTCTGGGGGGCTCAGCGTCGCGACGTGAAACGCACCGGCGATGTGACCGATGTGCCGGACACGGTGCTGTTCGCCGCCGACCCCACGCCCAGCAGGGTGATTTCGGAACAGGAACTGATCGTCGAAGCCCTCGCCCGCCTGCCAGAGCAGACCCGGCAGATGTTCCAGTGGCTGCAGGGCGGACTGAGCTGGGCGGAAATCGCGGCCCGGCTGGGCGAGACGGCGACTGCCGAATCCGCGCGGAAACAGTACGAGCGGGCCGTGGCCAAGGTGGCGGCCGAACTGGGGCTGGAGGATTCCGGCTGACGTCAACAGGCCTCGTGCGGATCGAGGGAATGAACCACGAATCCCACGAATGACAAGAACACAACGCGGTTGTTATCGAGTTCGCGTGATTTGCGTCATGTGTAGTAACAACCTCAAACATCATGAACTTGTTGACCATGTTTTCAGGCAGCGAGAGCGTTAAGTTGTTGAAGGGTTAGAGGTTGTGCTTGCAGTAGCGCGGTGCCCTCTGCGTCTCTGCGTTTCCTTGACGTCCTTGCGCGGGCGAGCTGGCCGGGCTCCATGAAAATACGTTGTGGAAACGCAGAGACGCTGAGGACGCTGAGATTTCGGCGCCCCGTCGTAGCGGGGAGAGACAGGACAGGCGAATCACGGCGGCTGGACACGCATAGCGGGGATGAAGAAAACTGGTTAGACGAGATGTCTTCATTCGCGTGATTCATGGTCCTCTTCAATATGTCTCGGCCCTTGTTTGGTTGCCGCTGCGGGCCGCGCTAGGGTTCTTCCGCGGTTTCTTGGGGGAAACCACGGATCATACGAATGACACGAATTAAGGAATTAAGGATGGGGCAGATGTGGCAGCGGTTGTTTTCCTGCGGGAGAGCGACCAGAGTCGTGGTTTAATCAGCGGCGTGTTGCATGTCTTCCGATGACACTCAAGATTTCGCCTTACTGGCCAACGCCTTGACGGCGGCCTGGGAAGCCGGCGAGCTGCCGGATTTCGCGGACCTGCTGCATGGCGGTCGCGGGCTGTCGGCCGGACAGTTGACCGAACTGTGCTTGACCGACCAGGCGTTCCGCTGGCGCACGTCGGAGCCGCTACGGGTGGAGGACTACCTGGCGTTGTGCCCGCCGATCGGGGACGACGAGGAACTGCTGCTCGAGTTGGCGTACGGCGAGATCCGGACTCGGCAACAATTCGGCGATCCGCCGACGGCGGAGGAGATTGAAACGCGCTTCCCGGCCCTCGCTCGACGCCTGTACCGGCAACTGGAAGTCAGCTTCTGGATGGATGATGGGGCCGTATCCCCAGGGCCCGCGGGCCCGCAGTTGCCGGTCTGCATGCTGCACCCGTCCTGCCCGTCGACGGACCCGCTGCCGCCCATCTGTGCCTTGCATCAGTCCGGCCAAATGGGGCCGTACGAGCTGCGCGAGGTCGTCGCGCACGGCGGCATGGGGGTGGTGTTCCGGGCGCGGCACGTGCAGTTGGGACGGATCGTGGCCCTGAAGGTGATCCGGCCCGATCGGATCGCCAACGAAACCGATCGGCGGCGGTTCCACAACGAGACGGTCACAATCGCCCAGTTGGATCACCCCCACATCGTCCCGATCTATGACGTAGGCGAGGTGAACGGCGTCCACTACTTCACCATGAAGCTGATGGAAGGCGGAGACTTGCAGCAGCACTGCCGGCGCTACCTGGACGATCCACCCGCGGCGGCCCGAATGATCGCGGACGTGGCGGGGGCGATCCACCACGCGCACCGGCGCGGCGTGCTGCACCGCGATGTAAAACCCTCCAACGTGCTGCTGGACGAAGCGGGCCGGCCGTACGTGACGGATTTCGGTTTGGCCCGGCGACTGGACGGCCAAGCCCAACTGTCGGATACGGGCGATTTGCTGGGAACGCCGGCCTACATGGCGCCGGAACACTTGACGCCGGAGCTGGGACCGCTGACGGTGGCTGCCGACGTCTACGGCTTGGGGGCCGTGCTGTACGTGCTGTTGACCGGCCGGCCACCGTTCGAGGGCGGGCATACGGCGACGGTATTGGAGAGCATCCGCAGCCGCGAGCCGGCGCCGCCGCGTCAGCGGAATCCGCGTGTCGATCTGGATCTAGAGCAGGTCTGCCTGAAGGCGTTGGCCAAGCGACCGGCAGACCGCTACGCCGACGCGCAAGAACTGGCCGAGGACTTGCAGCAGTTCTTGGCGGGCCAGAGCGTGCGGGCCCGGCCGCTGACCTGGCTGCAGCGGCGCTGGCGATGGGTCCGCCGGCATCCGGACTTGGCGGCCCTGAACGCCGGGATCTTGATCGTCGCTACCGTCCTGCTAACCCTGCTGGGCGTGCAGACGATCCGCTTGGGGACCGCGCGCCGCGAGTTGGACGATTCGCTGCGAACGGCGAGAGTTCAGCAGGCTGAAGCCGCGGCCAACCGGCAGGAGACGGCCCGCTTGCGGGATTCCGCCGAGCACCAGCAGGCCCAAGCGGAGGCGGCCCGCGCAGAGGCCGAGGCCCAGCGTCAGGTCGCGCGCCAGACCGCCTATGCCGCCGCCATCCACCACAGCGAAATGGCCTGGAAGGCGGGCGATACCACCGAGTTTTCGCGGCTGCTGGACGAGCAGGTCCCGCAGAAGGGCCAACCGGACGCGCGCGGTTTCGAGTGGTTCGTGCTCGACCGCCTGCACCGTCCTCGCCCAAAGCGTTTGCCCGTGTTTCGAGGTCCGGTCCGCAGCATCGGCTATTCGCCGGACGGCTGCCTGCTCGCCGCGGCCGGAGAGCCCGGATTGATCCAAGTGCTGGATGCGGAGACGGGCCGCGTGATGGCGTTCTGGCGGTCGTTCACCACCACGCGCGGCCTGGCGTTCTCGCCGGACGGAACGTTGCTGGCCGCCGTCGGGGACGACGGCAAGCTGCGGATTTTGCCCGCCCGGGGCGGCGCTGCGCAGGCCTGGCCCGTCGCCGAGATGCCCGTCCGTCAGGTCGCCTTCGTAAGCGGCAGTCCGCTGCTGGCGACGTGCGACCAAGACGGCAAGATCCGGCTGATCGACCGCCAGAACGGGGACGTGGCGGCCACACTGGACGCCGGCTCGGCCAAGATCGAGTGCCTGGCCGTGGCGCCGGACGGCGGCTGGCTGGTCAGCGGCCATCGCCACGGGAGAGTCCGGGTCTGGGACTTGATGACGCGACAAGGCGTGTATGACTTTGACGTGGGTTCGACGGAGCCCGTCATGTGTCTGGCCGTGTCGGGGGACGGGACTAAGGTAGCCGCCGGCGACACGGATGGCGTGGTGCGCGTCGCCCGCTTGGGCCGTCCTTGGTCGCACCAGTGGCTGCTGTCCGGTCGACATTTCGACCGCCTGCAGGAAGTCGCCTGGGCGGTGGATGGACGCCGCGTCGCCAGTTGCGACAAGAACGGTGCGGTGCGAGTCTGGCGGCTTCCGGACGGCCCGGTCGGCGGCGATGTGTCCCTGCAATCGCCGGAGCGGGCGTGGCAAGCGCACGACGGTCGCGCTTATGCAGTGGCCTTCGATCCGCGCGGAAACCGGCTAGCCACGGGCGGCCAAGAGCCGCACGTCGCCGTCTGGACCCCGCAGGACCGCGAAGACGTCCTTGTATTGGGCCTCACGGGACAGACGACCTCCGCCAGCCGCTCGATCGCGTTTGCGCCGGACAGCCGGCTTCTGGCAGTGGCGGCGACGGATGGCGTGCAGCTATGGGACCGGCAGACGCGGAAGCTCGTCTCGCGGCTGTCCCGCAATGGGCGGCCTTGCGACAACGTGACCGTGTCCCGCGACGGGCAATTCCTGGCCGTCGGGATGGATCGGCAAGGCACGGTCGAAGTCTGGCAGAAATTGGCCGACGGATGGAAGTTCGCATGGGAGACGCAGCAACAGCCGTCCGACCACCTCGCTTTCTCGCCGTCGTCCGACGCCCTGGCTGTCGTCGATTGGCGCGGCAATACCGTTGCCGTCTACGCTGTGGCGACCGGTCGCATCGAACGCCGCCTGACGGCCGAACAGTGCTGGGCCGCCGAGTTTTCGCCGGACGGCCGGCAACTCGTGTTTACCGAACAGGACGGGGCCATCGTCTGGGATTGGACGGAGCGGCAATCGCTGTGGCGGCTGCAAGGACATCGCAGCACGGTCACCGATCTGGCTTACAGCCCCGACGGTCGGCGGCTGGCCTCCTGCGGCCGTGACCGCCGGATTGCCGTTTGGGACACGCTCAGCGGCGTCCTGTTGCGGACGATGATGGGACACCGGACCGGCGTCTCCCAGATTGCCTTCGTGGGCAACGATCGCCTGGTATCCGTGGGGGATGACGGGGCGATCCTTGTCTGGCACGCCGGATTCGGCGCCCAACTGTGCTGCCTCCGCGAGGGCGGAACGAATACCTGTTTCCGTCTCGCGGTCTCCCCGGACCAGCGTTGGCTGGCCTGCCGGCTGGCCAACGGCGATATCCCCTTGATCGATATCTCGCGAGGCCAGGCCGAGTCCACGTCGGCGGACGCGGCGGGTGAGGGGCCGTAGCAACGGTGGCCGAAGCGAGTCCCCGCCCGGCCAGAAAATCGGCCCCGCCTCGGCCACGGAGTCCGGACGCATCGAGTTCGTCGAGCACCGAGTCCGGCGAGCGGTCCAGCGCGTCATGCCGCGCCGGAAACTCGCCAGCGGCGAAAGCGGCTTCGACCGAGTTCGTTTCCACCGTGCGCGGATCGGGCGGAAAGGCCCGCATCTTCGCCCGCCGCCGTTGGCGACAATCCACGATCTAGCCGCACCACGGCCCCTCCAGGCCGCCAGTTGGTTCGCGGTCAACGGATCCACCGGACTTTCGTGGATCAGTGTGCCGGCGCCAGATGGCACAACCCCAGGCGACCGGTCCGCGTGATCGTCCGGCTCTGATCCGGCATCGTCCGCGGCTTGCCAAACAGTGTCCCACGCCGCGAAGCATGCATGCCGGCCCGTCGCAGGTCCGGATCGTCCGCGCCGGCGGCGCGTCGCTGGACAGCATCGCATAGAACGTCGCGATCCCATTGACTCGCGCCGCCGACACGCGCAGCGCCCGAGCCACCGCCACGATCCGCTCCGGGGTCAGCCGCCCGTGGACTGTCTGAACCGCGCCCAGGATCTCGACCACCTGCGTCGACTCGCGGTCAAACCGCTCCGCCAGCGCCTCAATCGCCGCATCCGGCTCGCGATAACTCAGCGTCCGCGTATGCATTTCCCGGGCCCCAAAAATCACCGTTCGAAATTTCTAAAACTTTTTTTCGTCTTCCGTGTCCGACCTGCGTCCGAAGCGCAATTAAGCATAGGACGGGCAGCAGTGAACGGCGTGCTACCTCGATCGCTATGGCAGCAGGCTCGCGTCATCGCCGCCACCGCGTCTGCCGTCGAAGCCTGCAGACGTAAACGAGTTGTGGCCATAGTGCCGATCCCGCCGCGTCGGAATATCTTGACCGAAACGGCAAGTTGTTTGACGCGGGGTAATTGCAGGTTGGACCGTGATATGAAGGCTTTCAGTTCTACCCCACAAGGAGATCCGAAAATGGACGAGACATTTGCCCTTGGTTGGCTCCCCGATCTTCCCGACTTTCGCGACTACTCGGACGAGACAAAGAGCGTTCACAGCCTGCTCAAAGCGGCTGGAGTCGCCAATCCTGCAAAACTTACTCTGCCGCCATCGGTTGACCTCCGACAATGGTGTCCACCGATCGAAGACCAAGGCACTCTCGGCTCATGCACCGCTAACGCGGGTGTTGGGCTGGTCGAGTATTTTGAACGCCGAGCATTCGGCAGGCATCTGGATGCGTCGCGTTTGTTCTTGTACAAGGTTACGCGCAATTTGCTCGGATGGACCGGCGACACCGGCGCTTATCTTCGCGACACCATGAAAGCCATGGTGTTGTTCGGCGTTCCGCCGGAGTCGTATTGGAAGTACAACATCTCTGACTTTGAAAAGGAACCGTCGGCGTTTTGTTACGCTTTTGCGCAGAATTACCAAGCCATTCAGTATTACCGTCTTGATTCGCCGGGAACGACCCCAGCAGCGCTGGTCGCACGCATCAAGTCAAATCTGGCGGCGGGCCTCCCTTCCATGTTCGGCTTTACCGTGTACTCGTCGATATCGCAGGCAGGTGCGACAGGAAAGATCCCGTATCCCGCGCCTCAGGAGAACATCTTGGGCGGGCATGCCGTTGTCGCTGTCGGCTACGATGACACCGTCTCCGTCCAGAACTCTAACGACGGCAGCGAACGTATTGGCGCGTTGTTGATCCGCAACTCGTGGGGAACAGGTTGGGGAACCCAGGGTTACGGATGGCTGCCGTATGACTATGTCACCACGCAGTTGGCAATTGACTGGTGGTCGTTGATCAGAAACGAGTGGATCGACACCAACGTCTTTTCCGTTTGATGCAAAGATGTCTCTTGCAAGAAAGGTAGGAGTCATGGCCGCGGACGAAATTGGTTTGACCATCGAAGGCGAAGCGGGCCAGGACTTTCAGATTTGGTATCGGGGCGACCGGGAAACGGGAGAGGCTCCAATCGTCCAAACGGGAAAACTCGGCGGGGATGGCCGCTTGACCGTCCGTGTTCCCCGGGCGTATTTGTTGCTGGGCAAGCCCGTTCGTGCGGAAGGGGCGCCACTGGACTTGCAGCAGGAAGCTGGGACGAGCAGGACCGTCCAATTGCCAAAACCCGGAAACGACACGCCGACTCCTGGGGCACGGCTTACCAGGGCCCCGGAAGTACCTGTTGACGTATCCTGTGTCGCGGATCTCGCCGAGGACGGCTGTAATGCGAGCATCCTGTTTTCCGATCTCGTTCTGGCTCCCTGTCGGGCGACGCCAGGCGGAGCAGGGATGGGGAATGAAGCCAGGGTTGCGACAAAGGCCGTCACGTTCCGCGTCCCATACTCGTCGGCTCGGTCACGCACAAGGATGGTCGTTCAGACGATGGGATCGTTCAATATCGGCCGGGCTGCGCGCGTCCGTTTGATCCTTTGCGCGGGTGACGTAACCGTGGCTGTTGTAGACAAGGCTGTTGTAGACAAGGGCGGGGAGGCCGGCGGCTTCGACTCCCAGACGATGTTCGCGGTCGAGACACATGCGGCCGATCCCGTGTGCCAGATCACGCTAATTTTGGTCGCCGAATGCGACCGAGACGGGGACACAGGGGCCGAGCTCAACGTGAACGCTCTGTGGTTGTTCCCCGACTGCGACGGCAATACCCATCTGTTCCAGGAGGGGGACGCGGAAAGCAGTCAGGAACGTTTGCAATGAGCCATTGATGCGGAAGCTGGGCCAAATCACTCTTGGATGGCCCCGTGCTGCACTGGGCTGCTCGACGGCCCGCAGCAAGTTCCTCGCCTCGCTGAGCAATGCTTGTTCTCGGGATCAAGCTCGTCTACGGCCCCGGCGGCGAAGTATTGCCGACAACCGCGACGGCATGAGCGCGAATCGGCCCGGCAAGTGTCCACGGCGCCATCTGAGGACCTTTCGCAGGCACGAACGATGCCAATACGCCGACCATCGAAGTCCTGCGACTGACGGACCATCAAAAGGGTCCCGCCGGCTTTCGGCGGCATCCCGATTGAACTTGGTGACGTGATTCGGAAAGGAACGGGCATGGCAGTAGCAAACAGCGCTGATGGGCCTTCTGAACCGGGGCATCTCGATATCGACATCCCGTCGCTCACGTTGCTGCTGGGACGCCTGCACTCGTACAGTGTCGATCTTGTTCTTGACCTGCCGGGCGGCCAATCGCTTTACCACTACACGAACCTCGGGGGCGCGCTGGGCATCGTCCAGAACCACGACCTGTGGCTGACGCACTCGCGATACTCGAACGACGACGAGGAGTTGACGTTTGGCCATAAGGTGGTCAGCGCGGTCGTCCGCGAGAAAATCGCGGAACACCGCGGCGACCAGCGACGATTGGCGTATCTGAACCGGCTTACAGAACTGGTCGAAGTGCCCGTCCCGCAAGGCGTCTACGTGTGCTGCTTTTGCATGAAGGATGACCTCCTGAGTCAGTGGCGCAGCTACGGGGCCAATGGTACGGGTGTCAGCCTGGAATTTGATCCGACCGGATTCCAAGCCATGACAGGCCCGGAATGTCCGCATGGCCTGTTGCGCTTTTGGAGGGTTTTCTACGACCCCGGCATCCAGCAGATGATCATCGCAAATGTGCTCGGCCTGGTGTGGGACCAATACGTTGGTCAGGCCACGGAAGTTCTCGCCAGAAAGGCCGCGGCCGTGATCCACTTCTTCATTCCCACCTTCAAGCATGGGGACTTTCGCGAGGAGGAGGAATGGCGGCTGATCTTCACACCACGGCCTGAAACCGCCGTCAGACCGCGTTATCGGGCCGCTCGAAACATGCTGGTTCCCTATTATTCGTTCAAAGACCTGGCAGGTCAGCCGCCCTTGTACCAGGAGCTGCCGATCCAAGGACTGCGAGTCGGTCCCAGCGTCCAGAAGTCGTTGAATGTCGCGAGCTTTCGGATGATGCTCAGCCAGAGCGGGTATGGCGCCGTTCCGGTCAAGGCGTCTGAGACACCCTACCGCGGTTGATTTCTCGGGACGGCAGTCCAACTCGCCTGATCGGCTTAGAGTACTACCATCAGGAAGTGGTGAGCGCCTTTTCCGCAAGAGGGCCGCCGTTTTCCGGGGGCGGGAATCGGGGCCTCCGACGGAATCCTCGATCACGGCTGGTGCGGGTAGTCGGCATTGGCAATACTCGTGCGCTGCGGCAGCACTGGCACGACACAAGCATGTTTCCGCTCAACTCGCTGACCTTCGGACGGGGACGTGATGCGGCGCGCGATGCAGTTGGCCGGGATCGTGCCTTCTTAACCCCGGTTGCCCATAGACTTTGCGCAAAGCTGGACCTCTTGGGTTGTGGGCGACGGCCCGTTTTAGGTCTTTTGCGGTCGGGTCGGGCGGATGCCCATCGAGTCGAAACCAGAGGCTTCGGCGGAGACGCGTTTGGCGCCAACCACCTCTGTTATCCTCGGCAGCACATCACGCAAGGAACTCAGGGTTGAGCCGAGCGTTTGTAACCCTAAGCATTAGCGGGGCAGGGACAAGGATCGCGTTTGCAACGGTGGGATTCACTATGCGGATACGCACGTCTGCTTTATCAATGGTTGACAAGTTGAACGTCTGTCAATCATGCCCGCGGCTGATCCGCGCGTGCACCATCGGAAGGAGTAGTCGAGAATCTGACTCATCCCCTCGACGTGGTGTGCTGGCCCAGTTCGTGCGCAGGGGTGAGAGGTCCCCAGTGGCCTACGGGGTGATGTTATATCTCTGACCCGGAATGTTTTCCCGACCCTGTTTCCGGCGCGGGGGGGAAGTGGGTATCGACCCACATCCACAAGCGCATCAGGAAAAGGTACCAGTTTCCCATCGCCTTGCTAGTCGGCTTGCGGGTGCGTAGGTATTGCACGTGCGAGAGCGCAGCATCTACGAACTTGCCCGAGCCTCCGGAATCGCGTATCGCGCGCCGAACGACGTGCAACGGTGACGACATCCGGCGCATGAGCCAAGCGAGCGGCAAGCGGGGACAGGGCTAGTTTCTGCGCTTGCTCTTTTCGTCGATGACGATGTTCTTTCTCGCGCGCTGCATGGCGAGTGTTGCATTGTCGGTGGCGACGGGAGCCGTCTTTGAGACACGGACGGAAGTTCCCAATAGGTTGCTCGACGTGGCAACGGGTTGGCAGTTGCCGGCGTCGGTTACCAAGTGGATGCGAGAGGAGTTGATTCCGAGCCGGTATCTGGCCAGCGTAGCCCAAAAGACGCTGACGGCTGCCGAACGTCAACGGCTACGGATGCGGGCCGAGGAGATCTTGGCCCGAGTTCGTTCGCCGGACGGCCCATTATGTCGCTGGGACGATGAGCAACGCATCGCTCTGGAAGCTAAGGCTCGACAGTGTGCAGAATTATTCCAGCCGAGCAGTTCTTACGTGGAAGGGCGCAACGGTGCGTTATCCATGCGGCATCACGGCTGCATCGGGTTACGCCCTGGTAATTCTGGGCCGTGAAGGTGATCCGCAACTACCTGGTGCAGCGACGTGACGGGAGTACGGCGGCGAAACGATTCTTCGGAAGCCGGCCGCAGCCGCTGTCTGCCTGGCTGTTAGCCCGGCTGTCGTTGCCAGCGCGCCCATGCCAACGCGGTCGCAAGGCTTGACTGTCCGTCGGACAATCGAGCGCGCTCCACAATCCGTTGTGCAAACCCGCTTGCTGCCCCCACGACAGCTCGTGGCATTTACGAACACGCGGCCCTACGCCGAGGCCGTCACGACCTGCCTCTCCCTGCTGCGCGCCCACACTCTCTGGCCGGAAAACTCGGGCCGTTGCCCTTTCATCGCGTCTGCTGCTAACAGAGTTTGCAGTACCCCATCAAGGTCTGATTGGACACGACGTAGTCGCGATGCGCCGAATCTTCGCTCGCGTGCGGGTAGGCCGCGGTTTAGCATCCCGTATCCGAGATGAACTCGGGTCTAACAGACGCGCCGGCAGGGCCAGCGACGAGAAATCATCCGATGTCACAGCCGGATTGTCCTGTCGAGGGTGACAGAGAGCGTAAGCGCGTCGTGCCCCCTATGACGATTGCATCATATTTTGCCTGCCCTGCGTATCCGACTTGCCGAGACACCAACGGCCGATGGCTCGTCATCGTGAATCGCCTCAGCGATCGTCCTCAGTTTCGACGGGCCTAATCAGGCTGCTTTCCAAGACGGCGCGAGACCTTTCGGCGCACTTTTTGTATCACAATTTGTATCACCAAGGCCAAGAAACGACCACGGCCGCTTTCGCGGCCGCTTCGCAAGTCGTTGTGTTTCAATACTTTGCGATCAAGTCGGGGTGAGGAGATTTGAACTCCTGACCTCTTGCACCCCAAGCAAGCGCGCTAATCCAGGCTGCGCTACACCCCGACACGATGGATCGGACAGAACGGCCGTTGATGGCCGGCCTCCGTGTCCATAACTGGGCGTTAGTATTGCAGATTTTCCGCCGATGATCAACAGGCATTCGGTCTGTGACGTCGGATTGGGTGCATGTCCATGATTAAAGTGCTGCGAACCTGCCGAGCTATCGTACCGAGCGCGGGTAAGAATGGCGTCGCGAACATCAGGTTCCGTATGACAAAGGCGAACTGAAGTCCGCTGTACCAAGTGCCATTTCGAGCCGCGCGAAGTATAGCGGGTGGCGCGGGCGGCTAATGAGCGGTACCTGGAGGCTCTCTCGGACGTCGACGCCCCGGTCCCGGCGTATCAGCAGATGTCGCATGTGGCGACCTCCAAAGTGACGAAGTCCAAGACTGGGAAACCTCGCGCCTACGCAGGTTTCAACCCAGCTCGTTCCGACCACGCCCAGCTCTTTCGGGCGTTGCTCTCGGGCGACCACCTGTTACGGGGCTTCTACAATGCCCAGATCCGGCAAGCGTTGTGGGGTCACAACCTCAATGCGGATCAACGCCGCCGAGAGGCCACCAACGTCACACGGTTATTGAAGCGTCTTCACGTCCGTGGCCTGTTAGCCAAGATTCCCCACATCCGTCGATGGCGCGTGACGGCACTCGGTCAACAGGTGCTCGGCGCGCTGGTCCGGCTGCACTGTCATGGCTTGGCCACTGTCGTTTGACCGGAAAGAGATGCGCGCA
>JAVYAJ010000248.1:0-18366 GCA_032229885.1 Candidatus Anammoximicrobium sp.
GACGACGAAGACGAGGACGACGAAGACGAGGACGACGAAGACGAGGACCGGGATTCCGCGCGGTCGTCTCGGGTCGTGCCGGGCGCTGGGGCGGAGATTCGACTGACCGAACGGCGAGTTGTTGTGGGCGAGCAGGTCTGCGCGATCGGCGTCTACGACCACGCCCGGTGCGCTCTGTTGCTGCCGCCCGGCCGTTCCGAACCCACTAGACTGTTCCGCGGCTCGGCCGACCAGGTCGCGGACGGACTTCGTCACACGGCGGTAGGAAGTGCCGTCGGCGCCATCCTGGGCTTGGTCGTCGTCCACGCGTTCGTATATGGGCTGATTCAGGCGTACGCTCACGCGCCGGCCCGACGCCTACCACGTCACGTCGGACATGGCCGTGTGGTTGACAAATGGGTTGTCAACGCGAATAGTCATGAGCGGGCGTTCTGTTCGGTCAACGACGTTCGAAGCCTGTCGCCGAGCGTGGCGGATGAAGAGCCTGCTGCCTGGGAAAAAGGAGAGAACATGGAGGCCTTGGTTCGAGTCAAAAAGCATGTTCCCAGCGGGACCATCATTCTGAATCGACCGGAAAAACGAAATCCGCTGTCGCGGCGGATGATCGACGAACTGAGGCAGGCGCTCGAGGATTTTCATCGCGAGCGATCGGTTCGGGCCGTGATTCTGACCGGCGCCGGCGCAGCGTTCTGTTCGGGCGCCGATTTACAGGAGGTCCAGGATCGCAGCCGCCAGACCGACGCCTGGAGCTGCTGGCACGAGGACGCCGTTCAGTACAAGGAACTGTTGGAGGCGATGCTGGCCTTTCCCAAGCCGATCATCGCCGCCGTCAACGGTCCGGCCGTGGCCAGCGGCGCCGGGCTGGTGTTGGCGGCCGACATCGTGTTGGCGACGCACGAGGCGCGGTTCGGCCTGCCCGAGGCTCAACGCGGCTTGGTGGCCGGACTGGTGGCCCCCCTGTTGGCCTTTCGCATCGGCGGCGGCGCGGCGGCCAATCTGCTGCTGACCGCCCGGCTGGCCGAAGCCGACGAAGCGCATCGCCTGGGGATCTATCACGAGCTGAC
Organism: Candidatus Anammoximicrobium sp.; assembly: GCA_032229885.1. Lineage (GTDB taxonomy): Bacteria > Planctomycetota > Planctomycetia > Pirellulales > Pirellulaceae > Anammoximicrobium. Next base: position 1,065 of record JAVYAJ010000248.1, read on the forward strand.
CGCCTCGGACACGATCTGGGCGCGAGCGCACGAGATCGCGCAGCAATGTGCCCTGAGCGCGGCCGAGTCGCTTCAGTTGACCAAGAAAGTGGTGAACGAAACCATCGGCGAGCATCTGAGCACCATGCTGGCCACAGGCGCCGCCGCGACCGCCACGGCCCGTACGACCGAAGCCGCGGCCGAAGGCCTGGCGGCGTTCCTCGAAAAACGTCCGCCGAAATGGCCCTGACGGGCAAGCGCTGTTGGCGCGACGGATGTGGGCCAAGACGATGTTCCCCGATCGTAAAAAGTGCCCCAACCGATTGTGTTACTCGCGATCGCGCCGACATGAGCTGCTGTGGTCAGCGTCCCCTTGTCGGACGGACTTCGCCGCTCGGCGCGAGCCCCATGTGAGCTCACTAAATGAACCTCCGTGCGAGCTCGCGAACGATCCCTCGCACGAGAACCTCTGCACGAAAGCCCCCCCACGAGCCCCGAGGAGCTTTGACAAAGATGTTGCCCACGCTGTCTCGACGACATTTCCTGACCGGCTGTGCGGCCGGCGCGTTGGCCGCCGCCATCCACCCCGATCGCACGCGGGCCGATGCGCCCGACGACGCGCCGCTGGCCACGCGCGGCGTCGTCCTGGTGCCCGAAGATCTGACGTTGGCCGATTGGCCCCAGCGGGCAAAGGACGCAGGGCTGACGACGATCGGTCTTCATCATCAGAACTCGCCCCAGGCGTTGGTCCGTTGCATCGAATCGGACGTGGGGCAACGGTTCCTCGCGCAGTGCCGCGCGCTGGGCCTCGAGGTCGAGTACGAATTGCACGCAATGAAAGAGTTGCTGCCGCGCGAGCTCTTCGCGCAAGACGCTCAGATGTTTCGCATGGACGAAGATGGGCAGCGCATCGCGGATTCGAACTGCTGTGTTCATTCAGCCAGCGCGCTCGACGTCATCTGCGAGAATGCCGTGCGAATCGGCCGCGTGCTGCGCCCGACCACGGGCCGGTATTTCTATTGGGGCGACGATGGCAAGCCGTGGTGTCGCTGTCCAAAATGTCGCGAACTGTCGGCGTCGGAACAGGCGGTCGTGATCGCCAATCGATTGTGTGTCGCGTTGCGCCAGATGGACCCCACGGCCACCGTGGCCCACCTGGCGTATCACAACACGTTGAGTCCGCCGCGACAAGTCAAACCGAGTCGCCATGTTTTCCTCGAGTTTGCGCCGATCAGCCGCCGCTATGACATCCCCTACCAGCAGCAGACGGATCCGAGCCTGGCCGATGGCCTGCACGCATTGGATGCCAACTTGCGAGTGTTTCCGGTCGCCACAGCCCAGGTCCTCGAGTACTGGCTCGATGTCTCACGATTCTCGCGCTGGCGGCGCCCCGGGATCAAGCTGCCTTGGAACCAGCCCGTGTTTCTGGCCGACGTGCGCGCCTATCGCCAGCGAGGCATCCGACACATCACGACCTTCGCGGCCTGGATCGACGCCGATTACCGAGATCGTTTCCAGGATCTGACCTTCATCCGAGAATACGGCGAAGGCCTGTCAAACCGCTGATCGGCGACGCGCCGCAGCAGCCGTCCCGCCCGGGCCTCCCCCGGGCGTCCGTCCGCGATTCCAGCGTCCGCCGGCAATCCCGAGGCCCGCCGGCGATTCCGGCGCCTGCCCACGAGCCCTCCATCGGTGCTTGCGGGCCCCGTGCTCGTGACGTCCGTGCTCGTCGATGCCCGCGGGCTCGGCCGGCGACCGACCCGCGCGCCGCCCGACGCATCGGGCACGTTCTGGCAAGATGATGGTCCGAGTCCGATGCGGACCGGTGGTTCCGACGCGCGTCAAAAATATCGGTTGATCAGGTTTTCGAGCATCTCCTGGCGACCGCTGTGATTCGGGGCGATCTCGCCTTTGTCCAGCATATAGGCTTCGAGCGCCGCTAAGTCGGCCCGGCCGGATTCGATCTCGGCGCCGATCCCGGTGTCCCAACTGCGGTAACGCTGGCGGACGAACCGGTCGACTTCGCCGTCGGCGCGGATCGCAGCCGCGATTTTCAGGCCGCGGGCAAAGGCGTCCATGCCGCCGATGTGGGCGTGAAACAAATCGATCGGCTCGAAGCTCTCGCGTCTGACTTTGGCGTCGAAGTTCACCCCGCCCCGGCCCAGCCCGCCGTACTTCAGCAGGATCAGCATGATTTCGCTGGTCAGATAATAGTTGGTCGGGAATTGGTCCGTATCCCAACCCAACAGCAGGTCGCCCGTATTGGCGTCGATCGAGCCGAGCGCGCCTTGATGCCCCGCATAGTCCAACTCGTGCATCATCGTATGGCCGGCCAGCGTGGCGTGGTTGGTCTCGAGATTCAGCTTGAAATGATCCATCAAGTCATAGGCTCGCAGAAAATTGATGCACGCCGCCGCGTCTGAATCGTACTGATGTTTGGTGGGTTCTTTGGGCTTGGGCTCGATCAGAAACTGGCCGGTGAAGCCGATCTGCTTGGCGTAATCCACCGCCAGGTGCATAAAGCGGCCCATGTGGTCCAGCTCGCGTTTCATGTCGGTGTTGAACAGGTTCTGATAGCCCTCGCGACCGCCCCAGAACACATAGTTCGCGCCGCCGAGTTCCTTGGTGACCTCGAGGCACTTCTTGACTTGCGCCCCCGCGTACGCAAAGGCATCGGCGTTGCAACTGGTCGACGCGCCGTGCATGAACCGCGGGTTGCTGAACAGATTCGCCGTGCCCCACAGCAATCGGATCCCTGTTCGCTGCTGCTCGTCCTTCAACACCGCGACGACCGCGTCCAGGTTCTTGTTCGTCTCGGCCAGCGTCCGTCCCTCCGGAGCCACGTCACGGTCATGAAAGGCGTAGAACGGCGCGCCGAGCTTTTCGATGAACTCGAACGCGACGCGCACCCGGTTGCAGGCGTTGTCCAACGAATCGCTGCCATCCTCCCAAGGACGCTGCATCGTACCCGGGCCGAAGGGATCCGCCCCCGTCCCGCGGAACGTGTGCCAGTACACGACGCTGAAGCGAAAATGCTCCTTCATCGTCTTGCCTTCGACGACCTCGTCCTCGTTGTACCAGCGGAAAGCCAACGGGTTCGTCGACTGTGGACCTTCGTAACGGATCTTGCTGACTTCGGGAAACGCAGACATCTCGACTCCTTGAACAAATGCCCCTCGGCCCACGGCAAGCGCATCCACGCGACGCGCCGCCAAGCGCGCATCTCGTCTCGCCGGCGGCGCTCGGGCGAGTGGCTGCTGCGGCTGACGAACCTTAGTGCCTAACGAAGCAAAGACCGCTGGGCCGACATCGCCGGTTTGCCGTCTCGAAAAACGCAACGTTCTCACTATTTCTCAGGAGGGGGCGCGGCCGAAATCCCGCTTGCCCAGAAAGCCGGCGTCTCCGCCATTTCACAGGGCGCGAGCCGCCGTCGCTGTCCGCCGCGCCAAGATCCTGAGAATTGAGAATATCGTCGATTCCCGTCCGCTCGACAATAGCCGCCCGTGCGCTGGCGCCGACCACGCATCGACATGCATCCCAAGTCGCTGCGCCCGCCCGGGCCTCGCCACGTAGCAGCGGCTTCCAGTCGCTAATTTTCCAACCGCGGCGTCCGCGCGCGAGCACCTCCCCGTGGCAGCGGCTTCCAGCCGCTGGCCTCCCATCCATTGCCGTGTCCCGATCGGTCTCCCGGCAGTCTACGTCCGCGCCCCGTTCCACGTCCCATCAACGCTAATCGCTGGCAATCGTCTCGCTCAAAACGCGCAGCCTCAAACCCATCAACACCCGCCGCTCAGCGCCGTATCATTCCGATCCTGGGCACGGTACAGTATCGTTGCGTTGCGTTGCGTTGCCAACAAAGGCCGTCGCCCGCCCGCATCGGCGGGCATCGCGGCCGACCGGCCGTACCTATAGAGCGGCGCCCATATCGTGCCAAGTGACCCGTGCCAAGTGACCCGCGACAAGTGCCCGGCGTCGATACGAACGCGCGCGGCCCGCGTCGCTCGAACGGGTGAATGCGTAACGCGAACGGCGTACCGGGTAAAACTCCGGGCGAAAGACGACAGGCTTCGTTTGTGCGAGATCGCAATGTTGGGTGATTGGACGAACACACTGGTGATCGTCCTGCTGTTGGGCGCGATCGAAGGCTTGACCGAGTTCCTTCCGGTCTCGTCGACCGGACACTTGATCCTGGCGGCCGATCTGTGTGGCTTCGACGCGCTGTTCGGTGACGAGCAGGCCAAGACGTTCGAGATCGTCATTCAACTGGGGGCCATCCTCGCGGTGGTGGCCGCCTACCCGCATCGGTTTCGCCAACTGTTGCGTGTGCGCGATGGCACGGGGTTCACAGGATGGCGCGGATTGTGGCTGCTGTTTCTCACGACCGTCCCAGCAGGCATCGCCGGCCTGCTGGCGCATCGTGTCATCAAAGACGTCCTGTTTCAGCCGCTGACCGTCGCCATGGGGCTGGCCCTCGGCGGGATGTGGATTCTGGCCATCGAGCGCTGGCCCGTCGGCGTGCGCCGCCGCGGTCTGGACTCGCTCGGCTGGCGCGACGCGTTGGCTGTCGGCTTGTTTCAATGTCTGGCGCTGTGGCCCGGCATGTCTCGTTCGTCGTCCACGATCGTCGGCGGAATGATGCTCGGCATCGAGCGGCGAACGGCCGCCGAGTACTCGTTCTTCGCCGCGGTCCCCCTGTTGACAGCCGCCTGCTCGTACGAACTGTACAAGAATCGCGCGACGCTCAGCGCCGACCATGCCCCGTGGCTGGCGATCGGTTTCGTCGTTTCGTTCCTCGTGGCTTGGTTCGCCGTGCGCGGGTTCGTTCGTTTTCTCGGCCGCCATACGCTCACGGCGTTCGGCTGGTATCGCGTGGTCGTCGCCACCTTTGCCGCGCTGCGCTCGCTGTGCGTCTGAGCGGGCTCGAGCACAACGGACCCGCGCCGCGCGGCGTCAGGTCAGCGCGTGGCGAGGCGTGGCCCCGACGCGACCGCTCGACACGTTCCCGGCGCCGCTACCGGCGCTCGGTTCGCGGCGCAAACGAAGCCTTCGCCTCGGTCGTTGTCTCTCCTATCTCGCCAAGCGGCCGGCCAGCGGCTACCATTGAGAGCGTCGCGAACGGCTCGGCCACGCCCCATATCCACGCCCGCCGCGGCCCTGCACACGACGATGGGTTCCGACGGCCGCTCGGATCCGATCCGACGGCTGGCCGATCACTTGAACGCACTTGAGGAGCGCGCAACATGAAACGCTATGCAACGTACCTCACGCTCGGACTGGCATTAGGCCTGATGATGTCCCTGACAACAACGCCGACGGCGGCAACGGCGGCCGACGGCCAGAAACAAATCGTGTTCGTACACGGACGCGCCAGTCACGGCTACGGCGGTCACGCCTACGGTCCGGCCTTTCGGATGTTGGCCCGGATTCTCAACGCCAACGTCCCGGCCGTACACGCGGTGGTTCTTCAGGACGACCAGGATCTGACGCTGCTGGACAAGGCCGACGCGATCGTCCTGGGCAGCGATGGCGGCGCGCTGGTCAAACGCCTGGCGACACAGCTTGCGCCCCTGATGAACCGCGGCGTCGGGCTGGCGTGCATCCACTACACGGTCGATCCTGGCGACCCTCAGGCCGTCCGCAACCTGATTTCCTGGATCGGCGGCGCGTATGAACAGCATTGGTCCGTCAACCCGCACTGGGAGGCCGATTTCCGCAGCTTTCCCGACCACCCGGTCGCCCGCGGGCTGAAGCCGTTCAAAGCCGTGGACGAGTGGTACTACCACATGCGGTTTGTGGACGACATGGCCGGCGTGACCCCGATCCTGTCGGCCGTGCCGCCCGAATCGACGCGACAAGGCCGCGACGGACCGCACAGCGGCAACCCGCACGTTCGCGCTCGAACCGGGATGGCCGAGGTCGTCGGCTGGACCTACCAGCGTCCCAACGGCGGCCGCGGTTTCGGCTTTACCGGCATGCACAGCCACTGGAACTGGGCGCAGGACAGCTTCCGCAAGTGCGTACTGAACGCGGTGGTCTGGATCGCGGGCGCCGAAGTCCCGCCGGACGGAGTCCCGTCGGCGACTCCCACGCTCGAAGAACTCGAAGCCGACCTCGGCCAACCGCGCCCCGCGAACTTCGACCCCGAAGTGATCCGCGCCGTAATCGCCAAGATGAACGAATGAGCGCCCGCGCCGAATCCCCTGCGTCGACGCACCTTCGCGCCCGTCTCGCACGAGCGCGCCCCGGACGGTCCCAAGCAAGACATCAGCGTTCCGCGCCCAGGGGCAACGTCCAGCTCGATTGCGGGCGTTGTTTTCCAGAATCGGAATATCTCACGGAGCCATAGAGCCACGGAGAAACAGGGGCCGAGACCGGCGAGACCGGCAGGCTTGTCATCGAGCGAGACTTTGTAAGGACTATCGATCTGACGGATAACAGCCAAGTGCGGCCTTGCTTTCTCCCGCTCAAACGGACTGTTGCGCGCTTTCCGCGGCCAAAGAGTCGTGGCGGCATTGAAAGCGACGCCACGGAGCACACCGAGCACACCGAGGTGGCTGTTCGCGGCAACGAGTTGTGCCTCATCGAAGCGATCCCCACTCGGCCCCAGTGCCTCCGCGGGATTCCCCGCTTTCCGCGGCCAAAGAGTCACGGCTCGCTGAAGCGGGGTCTCGGTGTTCTCTGTGTTCTCGGCGGCTTTCCATCGTTCCGCAGCCGAAGGGATGCAGCAGGCGCAGGGCGTGCTGTCGGCAAAGTTGCGAAGCCCCATTGAAACACACTCCGGCCTCGTGACTCCTGCGTTTCGCCGCCACGCTCAAGAGGTCGGCGCCCCCTCGGCGTCTCTGCGCTTCGTCGATGTCTTTCCGCGATTGCCGCCCCTGGAGCGGCGGGGTTAAGGGCGCGTGACGGCGCAGGCGCAGCGTTTGCGCAGCAGGCCGACGGGGCGGGTGTCGATCGGCTCGAAGCCGAGTTGGAAGGCGGGCGACGTGGGGCGCAGCTCGTAGTTGTCGTCCGCCCGATCCACGAACTGCGGATCGGCCAGGATCGAGTGGCGATCGAAACCACGCGCTCGCCACTGGTCGAACGTCGTGCCGCCACGGATCAGCGGCGCCGCGCCGCCGGGCGGGGCGTACAGGTTGTGATCGATGCGGATCACGTCCGCGTCGATCCGCCCCGTGGCGAACAACAGCGAATCCGCGTTCGCATACGCCACGACGTTCCGCTCGAAGACCAGGCCCGTCGAGTTGTTCGCGAAATTGCTGACGTATACCTGACTGGTCGCGCCGTCGACGAAGATGTTGTTCTCGACGCGATTGTCCTTGCCGCCCTGCAGCATGATCCCGCCGTGGCTGGAACGGTACGTGACGTTGTGGGTTACGGTGTACCCGCCGGCGAACGAGTCGAGGTAGATGCCCCAGGACATGAACACCGGTTTGCCGCCGTCGGACGAGTAGCCCACGCAGTCGCCGACGACGTTGTGCCCAATGACGCTGTCGCTGCGCAGGTTGCGATCGTGCTGCGTGACCTCGATCCCGCCCGTGTCGTAGGTCTCGAGGCTCGTGTTCAGCACGCGATTGTACTCGATCCGGTTCCGCAGCCCGGCGCTCTTGAGCGAGATGCCGTAACGCGAGATGTCGTGGATCGTGTTGTGCGCGACCCGGTTGTCGTCCGTCCCCGGGCCCTCGAGGATCACGCCGCCGACGTGCTTGTACACGAACCCACAGTCGTGAATATGATTGTCCACCACCGTGTTGCCCGCTGTCTTCAGCAGCAGCACGCCGCCCTCGGCGCCGTTGCAGATGTCGTTGCCGCCAATCGTATGGCCGCCGCCGCCGGGCAGGCATACGGCATACTTGCCGATGTTTTGGAATACGCAGTTCTCGATCACGCACGCCGTGGCGTCCGCCACATAGACCACGCCGTCGTTGCCCATCCCGTAGCCTTCGCAACCGTCGTCCGGCGAGTAGTCGGTCTCTTGGAACGTCAGGCCGGCCAGCCGCAGATGGCTCGCCGAGCGCGCCGAGTCCGCATCGCCGACGATCTCGACTAGGCGGCCCAGCACGGGCGCAACGACCGTCGCCAGCGCGGACGGTTCGACGGGCCAGTAGAACAGTTGGCCCGTCTGCCGATCGAGATACCATTCGCCGGGGCTGTCAAGCTCGTCGTGAACGTTCTCGACGAAATATCGATCCCCGGGCAGGATCGGCGTCAAGCACTCGGCGCCGCCGATCGTGACGCGCCGAGCCGACGGATCGACGCCGACCAGCGAGACGATCTCTTTGAAGGCTCGGCACGACGACGACTGAAAGATATGCAGCTCGGCGTCGCCCGCCTCGGCCCACGACGGTTTGAACGTCCCCGGATCGTAGTGGAACTCGGTTTTCGAACCGGCCGACGTACCGGAGACGGACACCTGTTTGCCGTGCGAGCGGGCGAACGTGGCCGCCTGGACAACCACCGCATGTCCGCCGGGTGCGGGATCGGCCAACGCAACGCCCACGGGCTGCCAGGCAGGATCGTCGCTGAGCGCAAACGCGGCGAACGTCAGCCCGCCCCCTTTGACGTTCTGCCACCGCAGCACGTGCTGCCCCGCGCTCAGCGTCAGCGTCGCCGTCCGCGACCAGCGCAATGTGCTCCACGCGCCCGTGTCGGGAAGATTCTCCAGCGGCGTTGGCGATCCCCCGTCGACGGTCATCGTCGTGCGATTGTCCATGTCCGCCCGACCGAACGGGGCGTTCAAGGCGCCATAGTACATCCAAAACGCATACTCGCCGTCGGCGGGGATCGCCACGGTGTACTCGAGCCAATCGCCCGGATTGTGGATATTGTTGACGGCCAAGCCGAACCCCTGGATGTCGCGGGCCGCATACAGGAATCCTTGGCGATACGGATCGCTGGGATCAAAGTTGGGACAGCGAGCCCGGATCTGCCGCCGCCCGACGGCGAACAGCGAACGAAAATACCAATCGCCGGCGGCGACCGCGGGCAACGTCGTCACCTGGATCTGGTCCCGATGCGTCCGCCAGCCGGTGATCGGCCGACCGCCGTGCAGAATCGGCTGCTCGCCGGGAAACGCCTCGTAGCTGATCGGGCACTGGGCCGTGCCCGAATCGTCGGGCGTGAACCGAATCGTGCGGGTCGGGAAATAGTCGCCGCCGCGAATCTGGACGACGACCGGTTGCGTCAATTCGCCCGAGGCGGCCTTGTGCTGGCGAATCGCGTCGCGAGCCCGCTCGATCGTCGCAAACGGACCGTCGCCATCGGCCGGCTCCGCCCGCGTGCCGGACCAATCGTCGTTGCCGTTCGGGGCGACGTACAGTGTCAGCTTGGACGATTCAGCCGCGGGCGCCGGCGCTGCCGAGACCGTTGGGTCGGCAGCCGCGCGGGCCACGGAACAGGCGGATACACAGACGAGTGCGAGCCCCAACGCCGACGTCAGGCCTAACCTACGCACGAGCGGCGGCGCGGGCGTCGCGACGCGAACCGAACGAAACGGGGCGACAAACGGACGGCAAGCTCGAGGGTTGAACATGGCGATGCCTTTCGGGCTTTCTCGATCTTTCCCACCGTGCGCGCCAGCCGTTGAAGCGCCGCGCACACACGGTGGATTATCGCCCAAGCCGCCGCGCACCGCTAGGCTCATCGGGCGGGCGGCGCGCCGTCGGACGCATGTTCGTGCTGCCAAGCGAAGTTCTCCAGCAGCTCGGCCGGCGAGACGCGCAGGTCGTCGCCCGCCAGGACGATCATGCCCTGGCCATAGCGGCGCGTCAGCAGGAACGGATACGGCTGCGTGTCGCTGGGCGCGGTCGCCAGGACGGTCCAGCCCTCGTGTTCGGCAGGCACAAAGCCGTAAGCCGGCGTGATCGTGCCGCGCAGACGAGGGACGAGGTTGTGCGGCGTGGTTCCCCAGTCGCCCGGCGCGATGAACGAAGCGATGCGGCCGGCGAGCGGGATTTTGCCGCACGAGACGACTTGAACCTTCAGCGCAGGATCGTCGAAATAGCGATCCAGATGGATCGGCCAGAACGAGACGAACACGGCCAGCGCCCCGCCGCGGACCGCGGGCGCGAGGTGCGAGGCCCAGTAGTCGGCCGGGACTTTGTGCGGGCCTTCGGGATGGCGAAACCAATAGGCCGCATAACGGTCCGGGCCGGCCTGCAGGCGAGCGGCGTCCGAGACGATATGGATCTGCCAGCCGAGCTCGCCAAACTCGTGACGCAGCGAGGCGTTCCGCTGCGCCTCGCGATCCGGCGCTCCCGACCACCACAACAACGGACGATCGGTGCGCGCCGCGGCGCGAAACCACAGCACGGCCGGTTCGTGCTCGGGGAACGTCGTCGCCTCGACCGCCGCGCCCCCGCCATAGCGGCGCACGAACCGAGCTTGCCAGCTCTCGTTGGCGTTGGGAACCAGTCCCAAGGCGGCGAACGGGACGGTCATCTCGGCCTGCCAACGATCCGCGTCCACCCGCGTGTGGGCCGACCAGGTCGGATTCCAATCGTCTTCGCGAACGCCGACGCTCGAGTCGCGCGAGCTGGACTGGACGCCGCGCGCCGTGACGGCCAGACGCCACGTCTCGCCGCTGGCGCCGGACTCGAGCGTCAGTTCGACGCTGTCGTCGGTCGCCACCGCTGCGTCGCCGCCGCTGGCCGCCGCCCGCAGCCGATCGAGCTGCGGATCCCGACAGGTCCAGTGGACCAGCAACGCCTGGTCGGTCCACCCGAGTTGCGCCTGAGTCGACAAGCCCGCAGCGACCAGCGGCGCGGGCGCCAGTTCGTGGCGCGTGGCGGCCTCGGCCAGCGCGGCCGGCGCCGCGACGCGCGGCAGATCGAATTGCGGCGCGTCGCTGCCGAGACGCGCCAGATCCTGCCACTGGCTGAACAGCGCGCGCTCGCGCTGCAGGGAGGCCGCGGCCCGCTCGCGCGCGGACGGGTCGTCGATCCCGGCGATCCGCTGGGCGGCGGACGCAAAGGCCGCGGCAACTTGCGCACACAAGTCGTCGGTCACTAGGGTCGGCGCAGCGCTCAGCGCATCGCCCAGGATCGTGGCGTGGATCTTCATTCCACTCCACGCGCGGTCCAACGCCGCATAGTAGGCCTGCATCGGCTGCGCCGCCGGGCCGAACACGGTCTGGCACCAGTCGCGCAGCAGATCGTCAAGTTCTTGATCCGGCTGCCACAGCAGGCGGGCGTACAGGTACAGCGACAGGCGATTCTGGATCGCGTGGGCGTACACATCCGGCCCCCCCTTGGGCGACAGGGACACCTCGGGGATCAGCGCCACGTGCCCCAAGCGGTGGCTGGTCTTTACGGCGTCGGCGATCATGCTCAGAAACGGGACGAAACGGCAGTTTCGCGAGTAGATGTCGTACTCGTACGCATAGTTCCCCAGCGGCAGGCCGGTGGCCTTCCAGGCCAGCATGGCCTGCATCGTCTGCGCGTTGTGCCGACAGTCGGGGTGGCCATACGGATGGATGTTGCAGCGGCTATAGCTCGCGTATTCGACGAACTCGCTGTTGCGGATCTGGCATTGTGGCACGTCGCGATAGCCTTGATAGGCGATCGTGGCGAACTTCAAGGCCGGGAATTCCTGCCGCAACGCGTCGGTCAGCCGGTTATAGAATTCGAACCACGCGGTCGACACGTCCACGCGGGCACAGCGGGCACAGCGACAGTAGTCCTGGTTGTCGCTGGGGTAGACGCTGAGCAGATCGACATACGGCCGTTTCCGCAGGTATGCGGCCAGTTGCTCCGCCACAAGCCGATCGACCTCGGGATGGCTGAAGCAGACGTTGCCGTCGTAGCGTTTGCCGTCGATCTCGGCAAAATATTCGGGATGCTCGGCGAACAGCGCCTTGGGCAGCACGACGTTGTGCGACGACCACAGCGAGTAAAATCCTCGCCGTTTGTCCTCTGGCGGCGCGGCATGGCGGTGGATGTTGATAAAGTTGCGCCCCATCCACTCGCGGAACGCGGCCACGTCGCGCCAGTCGCCGCACAGATGGAATCCACGATACGCGAATCCGGGTCGCTGGTTGAACCGCAGTCCGGGCAGCGTCCAGCGCTGTCGGGCGGGCATAAACTCGCCGTCCGCGCCCGGCCACAACCAGCGCACTCCCAGCTCGCGTTGCAGAAAGCAGTAGACGGCGTACAGCGCGCCGCGCGGCTGGTTTCCCGCTAGGTACAGCCGCCCGTCCAGCGTGTACACGGCGACTTGTTCGACCGGATCGGCGCTCAGCTTCAGCGCCGCGGCCCGCACCGCGATCTCCGGATGATCGAGCGTGCCAATGACGATCGCCGGCCCGGTCGGCGGCACGGCGCCGGTGCGAATCTCGAAATCCGCGCCGGAAATCTTCTTCAGTGCGCCCCGCAGCTCGTCGGCCGCGAACGTCTCGGTCGGGTCAGCCTGCGGCGATAGATAAATGGCCCATGCCGTGCGGCCGTCCTGGAACAGTGGTTCATCGCCTCGCGCCGCCACCGTCGCCAGCGCGACCGCGGCGACCAGAATCAGATCTCGACCAAACATCGCGTCCGCCCCTCGGAGTCAAGCATTCCTGTCGCTCGTTGTCGGCCCGCCCATGCAGGCCCTGGTTGTCGTCTGGCCCAACTAGGCCCCGAAGCTATGCTCGGCCGCCCAGCACGCCATCAAGACGACGCATTGGTCCTGGCCTCGCAACAGCGCGGCGCAAGCCGCCCGTTTCCTGGAAATTGAACACTGCCCGAGCCGCCCATTCCAGCCCCCGCTCTTGCCAGAGAGCCAGTCGCCGTGCTTCCGGATCGCGTCCGTCCATGCCAGGATCCCGCGGGCGCCTGCCGGTCGTCGCCGCCGATGCGCGTCGTCGCCGCCAACGGTGGCCAAGTCCTTAGCCCAGGGCGCAGCCCTCGAGAGCGGGCCACGGCGCAATCCGATCCATGCCTCGAAGGATCGCCATTCGTCAGACCGCGAGCGGCGTCGCGTCGCATCGCGTTGTAGCATGGCGATGGCGATGGGGTGCGGCCTCGTTGGCGCAGGTGAGGTTACCCCGGTGGCTGCAAACGAGTCGCGTCAAAGCGCGCGATCAACGGGCTGATTCCTAGGGAAACCACGGTTTCGGACCCTTGTGTTCCTCGCGCCTGCGAGCGCACCGTAGGCAAATGGATCAAGGCGCGGTTCGTGGAACTCGTGCAGAACTTGGCCGGGTTGCCGCTTCGCGTTTGTAACGCTGGGGTAAACTAGCGCGACAACCCAAAGATAAAGATGATGGCTGGACAGTGCACGAGTCGAGTTTTTTGGGGCAAAGCAGAGGCGGGCGCAGGACGCCGCGCACGGGCACGCTTTTACCGGTGCGCGGTGGCCGCTGCGTTCGCCGGGTGCGCGAGGCGCACTGCCCGGCAGACGGGCTCAATCCTCGATTACGATCGCCGCGGACGGGCAACTGTCGGCCGCATCTTCGACCGCCGCGCGCATGTCGTCCGGAATGGGGGTCAGCTTGATATCGACTGTCCCCGCATCGTTCATCGCAAACACTTCCGGAACCGCCTCTTCACAAACGCCGCACCCCGAGCAATCGTCTTCGTTCAGCGAGACTTTCATCGTTTCTACCTCGTGGAACAATGGGTGAGACTCGCGAGCAGACCCGGAATGACCGAAATGCGGTTCGGCAGGGGATGCCGTTTCCGCTGACGGTCGTCCTCCCGGCGCCCCGCGATTTCCGTTGGCCGCCCGCAAGCGATTGACGCCAGCCGGCCACCGACCTGTCCACCGCGCCCATGACGCGACGTCGACGCCCGATCTGGCCGCGCGATGCCGCAGCGTCCAATTACTCGAAAATACTCGACCTGTCACGTAACAGATCATCAATGCGGGTAAGAATAGCTCAAAACCGGTTCAGCTACAAGTGCCCAATAGAAAAATTGAGCCCCGCGATGCACGGGCGAAAATACCGTTGCAAGCGTTATACCGCGCACCGGTGACGGTGGCCGGTCGAACGCTACGCAACGTGCGGCAAACCGAGCCCGAAGCCTGCTCTACAAAGTGCCGTTCTGAGCCGCCCAGAGTATAAACGTTGTCTCGTGCCCGGCAGGGTGAAGCTTGTCCTGCGAGGTTCCGCGGCGCGCGGGGAGGGAACCGGGTCATCGATGAAGCCGGGCCACCAGCGGCCGCAAGGCTTGGCCGGTGTGGTTGTCATCGCGCGCGGCGAGTTCTTCGGGCGTTCCCGTGGCCAGCACCTGTCCGCCCGCCGCGCCGCCCTCGGGCCCCAAATCGATGACCCAGTCCGCGGATTTTACGACATCCAAGCTATGTTCGATCACGATCACCGTGTTGCCTCGATCGACCAGCCGTCCCAGGGCGTCCAACAGGCGACGAATATCGTCGAAATGCAGTCCGGTCGTGGGTTCGTCCAACAGGTACAGCGTGTGGCCGGTGTCCGGACGGGCCAATTCGGCGGCCAGCTTCATTCGTTGCGCTTCGCCGCCGGACAGCGTCGTCGACGGCTGGCCCAGCGTCAGATATCCTAGGCCGACCTCCTGATAGCTGGCCAAGCCGCGATGGACGAGCGGGATATTTTCGAACAGCGTCGCGGCTTCGTCGATCGACATCCTCAGCACGTCCGCGATCGATTGATCTCGATAGCGGACCTCGAGGGTCTGTCGGTTGAAGCGGGCGCCGCCGCACGTATCGCAGGTGACGTACAGATCGGGCAGAAACTGCATCTCGATCTTCTTCAATCCCAAGCCTTGGCAGGATTCGCACCGCCCGCCTTTGATGTTGGGGCTGAACCGGCTCGCCCGGAACCCGCGTTGTTTCGCCTGGCGCGTCTGCGCAAAAACCTTGCGGATCGCGTCCAGCGCGCCGATGTACGTGGCTGGTGTGCTGCGCGGGGTACGGCCGATGGGCGCCTGGTCGATCTGGATCACCTTGTCGATCAGCGAAGCGCCGCGCAGCCGCTGGAACGGGCCGGGCCGCGGCGCCGCGCCGCCCAAACGGCGGATCAGCGCCGGGGCCAGGGTGTCGTTGATCAGCGAACTCTTGCCCGAGCCGCTGACCCCGGTGACGCAGATCAACGTCCCCAGCGGAAACTGGACGTCGACCGCGCGCAGGTTGTGGGTGGTCACGCCTTCGATCGCCAGCGACCGCGATTTCGCTGGGCGGCGTCGCGAGGCCCGCATGGGGATCTGTTCTCGACCGCTCAAGTACCTTCCCGTCAGCGACGTCGGATGCCGGCAGATTTCCGTCAGCGTGCCTTGGGCGACGATCTGCCCACCGTGCGGACCGGCGCCGGGGCCGACGTCGATCAGGTGGTCGGCGGCCCGCATGAGGGCTTCGTCGTGTTCGACGACCAGCACCGAATTGCCCTGTTGCTGCAGCCGGCGGAGGGCCGCGATCAGCCGTTGGTTGTCGCGCGGATGCAGGCCGATCGACGGCTCGTCCAGCACATAACACACGCCCACCAGCCCCGAGCCGATGCAGGTCGCCAGGCGGACGCGCTGCAGTTCGCCGCCGCTGAGCGTGTCTGCGGCGCGATGCAAGGTCAGATAGCCGACGCCCACTTCGCGCAGAAAATCCAGCCGCGGGAGGATCTCTTTCAGCAGGGGGGCGGCAATCGGACGCCGCGCGGGCGGGAATTCGAGCTGCGCGAAAAACGCGCGAGCGGCGTCGATGCTGAGCTGACAGATCTCGTACAGCGTGCGGCCGCCGACGCGAACCCCGTTGGCCTCGGGCCGCAGCCGCGATCCGAGGCATTCCGGACAGGTGACGCGGCGCCGGTACTTGCTCAAGGCATCGCGTCGATCTTCGTCCAATGCGGTCACGTACTCTTGCTCGATCAAGGCGAGAAGCCCCGGGAATCCGTGCTCGTTGCCGTGCACCAGTTCCTGAAAGCCTTCGGCCGTCAGATCCGTCAGGGGCGTGTTCCAGCTTGCGCTGTGGGATTCGAGGACTTCGACCAGCCGTGTTTTGTGTTTTTTGAGCGGGTCGGGTTTGACGCCCTTCCATGGGGCAATCGCACCGCTGGCCAGCGAAGCCTCGGTTCGCGGCAGCACCAGTTCCGGGTCGAACTGCTCGACGCCGCCCAGACCGCCGCAACGCGGACACGCACCGTAGGGGCTGTTGAAACTGAACGTGCGCGGTTCGATCTCCGCCATGCTCGCGTGGCAGTTGGGGCAGGCGTACCGGGTGCTGAACAGACGATCTCGCCACGCGCCATCGCGGCGGTCGCCGTCGGTCGGCGGCGGATCCTGGCAACACGCGATCAACAGTCCTTCGCCATGCCGCAGCGCCAGGCGGACCGATTCGCCCAGCCGCGAGGCGATGTCGGGGCGGACGATGATGCGATCGACGACGGCTTCGATAAAGTGCTCGCGGCGAGCGTCGATCTGCGGCAGACTGTCCAGGTCGCACAGCGCGCCGTCGATCCGCGCCCGAACGAAGCCGGCTTTTCGAATCCGTCCCAAGACGTCGGCCTGGCTGCCGCGGCGGCCGCGAACCAGCGGGGCCAGGATCATCAGCCGCGTACCGGCCGGCAGCGCGGCCAGGGCCTGCTCGATCTGCGTCTCGGATTGCTGCCGGATCGGGTCGCCGCATTGCGGGCACGAGGCCTCGCCCAAGCGGGCCATCAGGACCCGCAGACTATCGTAGATCTCGGTGGCGGTCGCCACGGTGCTGCGCGGATTCGCGGCGCCACGCCGCTGGTCGATGCACAGCGTGGGCTGCAGGCCGTCGATCAGATCGACGTCCGGTCGTTGCATCTGGTGCAGGAACTGCCGCGCATAGACCGACAGGCTTTCGATGTACTGCCGCTGGCCTTCGGCGTACAGCGTCTCGAACGCCAGGCTGCTCTTGCCCGAGCCGCTCGGACCGGTGATCACCACCAACCGGTCGCGAGGAATGTCGAGATCGACGTTTCGCAGGTTGTGCATCCGGGCGCCGCGAATGCGGATGACCTGCCCGTCAGCGGGTCGGACAGGTGTCGTCGAAGGGTCCGCATTCATGGCTCGCGTCATCGTGCCAGGGTGGAAAGAAGCGCCGATGGGCCGATCACGCACGGCCGCGGCAAATCCGCGATTCTATGCGACGATCGGCGACGAGGGAACGGCGCGGCGTCGTCTTGATCCGAGCGGCCGAGGCTAGTCTAATCTGGACGTGTCCCGACGGGGGACCAGCGTGTCACGAGCGCCCCGTCGTGTCAGCGATGGCGTGCGAGCGGTCGCGCCACGCGCGACGCGGGCGGACGGCGACGCGGGCGGACGGCGACGCGGGCGGACGACGACGCGGGCGGACGACGACGCGGGCGGACGACGACGCGGGCGGACGACGACGCGGGCGGACGACGACGCGGGCGGACGAC
>JAVYAJ010000249.1:0-12359 GCA_032229885.1 Candidatus Anammoximicrobium sp.
CAGGAGTCAGAGATGACAGAAACCGTGTTGGCCGAAGGCCAACATCACCGTATCGCCGCGGCCCGGATGAATATGGCCTTCGGCCAAAAGAGGCACGCGCGGCGCCAGCCCTGGGGCGTTGCCCCAGGCTACGGTGAGCGGAGGCCTTCGGCCAAACAGATTCTTGGGTTGCGGGCGACAGCCCGCGTTGAGACGCACAGACCCGTGACTCGTGCGCCCCCCGAGGGTGCGCT
Source organism: Candidatus Anammoximicrobium sp. (assembly GCA_032229885.1). Classification (GTDB taxonomy): domain Bacteria; phylum Planctomycetota; class Planctomycetia; order Pirellulales; family Pirellulaceae; genus Anammoximicrobium. The sequence continues at coordinate 234 of JAVYAJ010000249.1, forward strand.
AGTGGAAGCGGCTTCCAGCCGCTCTGTCCCCCCCGTGACCCGCGCGCCCCAGGGAGGGACGCCCTATTCGACTTCGGCGCCGTCGGCCGATTCGATCACGACCTCGCACTCGGGCAGCGAATCCAACAGGATCTGGCCGTAGCGTTTCGTCCGGACGCGCGGGTCGAGCAGCACGACAATGCCGTGGTCCTGCTGGCTGCGGATCAGCCGGCCAAAGCCCTGTTTCAGCCGGATGGCCGCCTCGGGCACCTGATACTCGATGAACGGATTACCGCCTCGTCGACGGATCGCCTCGAGCCGCGCTTGCAGCAGCGGCTGGTCCGGCACGCTGAACGGCAGCTTGGTGATGATCACGTTTTGGAGCGCCTCGCCCGGCACATCGACGCCTTGCCAAAAGCTGTCGGCGCCGAAAAGCACGGCGCGCGGATTGTCTTTGAACCGCTGCAACATCTCGTGCCGCGGCATGCCGTCCGCTTGGCTGTACAGCGCAAGGTTCTGCTGGACGAACCAGTCCGTCAGATCGTTCGCCGCACGGCGCATCATCTCATAGCTGGTGAACAGCACAAACGCACGCCCCTCGGTGCGAGCGACATAGCGGCGGATCATGGCGGAACAACGGGCCTCGAACGATTCCCGCTGCGTCGTCGGATCCGGCATTTCCTGAACCAAGATCAGCTTGGCTTGGCGGCGATAGTCGAACGGGCTGCCCAGACGAATCTCGCGGGCCTGCGTCAAACCGATGCGGGACCGAAAGAATTCGAACGAGCCCTGGCGGCCCACCGACAGCGTGGCGCTGGTCAGGATCACGCTGTGCGTGGGCTCGAACAATTCGGTGCGCAGCGTCGGACCGACATCGATGGGCGCCGCCTCGAGCTTGATCGTCGGCCGAGCGCGTCGCGACGGCACAGCTTCGATCCAGTACACGGCCTCGGGGATCCCCTGGTTCAGCCAGACTTCGAGCTCGCCGGCCAACGCCGTCAGCCGTTCGTGGGCCGAGACAAAGTCCTGGCGTTGCGCTTCGTCCGTGATCATGCTGCTGCGACTCCGCAGCAGGGCCGCGAGTTCTTCGAGCGCCGGACTGAGCGGGTTGCCGACGATGCCCGGCCCGTGCACGCGGCCGTTGGACTGGCGCTGGGCGTCCAGCCAGGCGTTGACATCCCGGAAAAAATCGTCGGCCAACAGCGAGCAACGGACCGTCTGCCGCTGTTCGTCCGCGCATCGGTGGTGGACCAACAGGCCCTTGTTCGTCCGGTCGTTGTACAGTTTGTTCAGGACGTACTGCACCTGGCCCGACGAGACGCTAATGCCCAGATGGTCCGCCGCGACGCTCTCCAGCGTGTGGGCTTCGTCGAAGATCACAGCGTCGTACGCGGGCAAGATACTGGCGCCGGCCCGCCGCAGCGCCAGGTCGCTGAAAAACAGCGCATGGTTGACGATCAGAAGCTGGGCGTTGAACACACGACGCCGGGCGCGATAGTAGAAGCACTCGCCGTAAGTCGGGCAGTTCTTGCCCAGGCAGTTGCCGCTGTCGCTGGCCACCTCGCTCCAGACCGAGCCCATCGGTCGGAACGTCAGGTCGCTCAGCGAGCCATCCCGCGTCGTCTTGGCCCAGTCGCGGACGGCGCGCAGTTGGTCCAGCTCGTCCTCGGTGGCAAACAGGCTGTCGGCCCGCGCCAAGGCCGCGTCGAGCCGTCGCAGGCTGACGTAGTTCTGACGTCCCTTGACCAGGACGGCGGTGAACTCGAGTGGAATGACCGCGTTCAGCAGCGGCAGATCCTTGTGCAGCAACTGTTCCTGCAGGGCGATGGTGTGCGTCGAGATGACGATCTTTTTCAGCCGCCCGCCGTCGCGGCTCTCCGCTTGCTTTGGCCCGCTTCGCGGCTCGTCGTCGCCGTCACCGTCGCCGGGATCGTTGGCAATGGCCAGGATCGCCGGGATCAGATAGGCAAAGCTTTTACCGATTCCCGTGCCCGCCTCGGCAACCAGATGCCGCCCCTCGCGCAGGGCCGCCGCGACGGCATCGGCCATCTTCAGTTGCGGTTCACGGTGCTCGTAATGGGGCAGCCGTCGAGCGATCAGCCCGTCGGGCCCAAGGATCTGTGAGGCAGTTAGCGACATGCGGTCAAGATAGCACATCGCTCGTGAGGCCCGGTAGTCCGGCAGTGGCTCGACGCCGTTCGGTGAACGCCGGGCGCATCGCGTCCGGACGGGTTGGCATTGGTTGCAACTTGGCCCCTCGCTCACTATACTGCCACGGCATTGAATCTGCTGGCACGACTACTGGACGCGCGAGACTGTGATGAACGATACACACCAGAAGGTTGACCCGTTTGGCGTACGCGACACCTTGGAGACCGAATCCGGTTCGGTCGGAATTTACCGGCTCGATCGACTCGAGCGTTTGAACCTCGGGCGGATCGACCGCCTGCCGTACTCGATCCGCGTGCTGCTCGAAGCGGTCCTGCGGACCTGCGACGGCTATCAGGTGACCGAGCAGAACGTGCGCGAGATGGCGGCTTGGCAGGCCGACGCCGTGGCGCCGGTCGAGGTTCCGTTCAAGCCGGCGCGGGTGATTCTGCAAGATTTCACGGGCGTCCCCGCGGTTGTCGATCTGGCGGCCATGCGGGGCGCGATGCACCGCCTGGGTGGCGATCCCAAGAAAATCAATCCGCTGATTCCCGTCGATCTGGTCGTCGACCATTCGATCCAGGTCGATCGGTTCGGCAGCGACGACGCGCTGCAGACGAACGTCGAGCTCGAGTTCAAGCGGAATCGCGAGCGATACGAGTTCCTCCGGTGGGGACAGCACGCCTTCCAGAACTTTCGCGCAGTCCCGCCGAACGTGGGGATCGTCCATCAGGTGAATCTCGAGTATCTCGCCAAGGCCGTGTTCCTGGGCAGGGACTCGTTGGGCCCGGTGGCCTATCCCGACACGCTGGTCGGGACGGACAGCCACACGACGATGGTCAACGGCATGGGCGTGCTGGGCTGGGGCGTGGGCGGGATCGAAGCCGAAGCGGTGATGCTGGGCCAGCCGCTGTACATGCTGATGCCCGAGGTCGTGGGGATGGAGCTGACGGGCCAATTGCCGCCCGCCGCGACGGCGACGGATCTGGTGCTGACCTTGACCGAGCTGCTGCGCCGCGCGGGCGTCGTGGGCAAGTTCGTCGAGTATTTCGGGCCGGGCGTGTCGTCGATGACCGTGGCCGATCGGGCGACGCTGGGCAACATGGCGCCCGAGTACGGCGCCACGGCCGGTTTCTTTGCCGTCGACGAGCAGACACTGATCTACCTGCGGCAAACGGGACGCAGCGCGGCCGAGGTCGATCTGGTCGAGCGGTATACGAAAACGCAGGGCTTGTTCCGCACCGAGCAGTCGCCGCGGCCGAACTATAGCCAGACGTTGCATTTGGATTTGAGCACGGTCGAGCCGTGCGTGGCCGGACCCAAGCGTCCGCAGGACCGCATCCTGTTGGGGCAGGCCAAATCCGCCTTTCAAGCCGCGCTGCGGGCGCCGGTCAAACAACGCGGCTTTGCGCTGAGCGACGAAGACCTCGCGCGCACCGCGCCGGTCGTCGTCAACGGCGAAACGACCGAGACGATCGGCCACGGGGCCGTGATCATCGCGGCCATCACCAGTTGCACGAACACCAGCAACCCCTCGGTCATGCTGGCCGCCGGGCTGCTGGCCGAAAAGGCCGCAGCCCGCGGTCTGCGCGTCAAGCCGCACGTCAAGACGAGCCTGGCGCCGGGCTCGCGCGTCGTGCAGGACTATCTCGAAAAGTCGGGATTGATGTCCTCGCTGAAACAGTTGGGCTTTCACATCGTGGGCTTCGGCTGCACGACGTGCATCGGCAACAGCGGCCCGATCCCCGAACCCGTGGCCCAGGCGGTCACGCAAGGCGACCTGGTGGCGGCCGCGATCCTGAGCGGCAATCGCAACTTCGAAGGGCGGATCAACCCGCTGGTCAAGGCCAACTATCTGGCCAGCCCGCCGTTGGCGGTGGCATTCGCGCTGGCCGGAACGATCGACATCGACCTGATGACCGAGCCGCTGGGACGCGACCGCGACGGCCAGGACGTGTTCCTGCGAGAGATCTGGCCGACGCCCGTCGAGATCCGGGACGTGATGGATCGGGCGATCGATCCCGCCATGTTCCGCACTCGCTATGGCGACGCGTTTGAGGGCAACGAGATGTGGAATCGGATTCCCGTCCACGAGGCGGATCTGTATGCCTGGGATTCGGCCAGCACCTATATCCAAGAGCCGCCGTTCCTCGACGGCCTGACGACCGACGTGTCGCCCATTCGGCCGATCCGCGATGCTCGCGTGCTGGCCGCCCTGGGCGACTCGGTCACCACGGACCACATCTCGCCGGCCGGATCCATCAGCAAGGACAGCCCGGCGGGCCGGTTCCTGATCGAACACGGCGTCCAGCCCGCGGACTTCAACAGCTATGGGTCGCGTCGAGGCAACGACCGCGTCATGATTCGCGGCACGTTCGCCAATATCCGCATCCGCAACCAACTGGCCGACGGCAAGGAAGGCGGCTGGACCCGACATCTGACCGACGGCGAATTGATGTCGATCTACGACGCGGCCATGAAGTATCGCGACGAGGGCACGCCGTTGGTCATTCTGGCAGGCGCCGAGTACGGCACGGGCAGCAGCCGCGACTGGGCGGCCAAAGGGACGTTCTTGCTGGGCGTCCGCGCGGTGATCGCGGCGAGCTTCGAGCGGATCCACCGCAGCAATCTGGTCGGCATGGGCGTCCTACCGCTGGAATTCATGCCGGGCCAAACGTGGCAATCGCTGGGATTGACCGGGCTCGAGCAGTACACGATCGAGGGCTTGGACGATCAGCTCGAGCCGCGTTCGAACGTCACCGTCACGGCGGTCGCCCCCGACGGCTCGCGACGCACGTTCGAGGCGCATGTCCGGATCGACACGCCCGTCGAGCTGGACTACTATCGCAACGGCGGCATCCTGCAGACCGTGCTGCGAAAGCTGCTGGCCGAGTGAGCGGATGCCATCCGGCTGTCGATTCCAGAGATCCTGCGCGCAGCTCGGAACAGAACCTCGTAGTGCGGCGACGTAGAGAAGTAAGCCGTCCGGGAGTGGATGCGCTCCGTCACGTCCACCCAGTCACGTCCACCCAGTTGCGGCCACGACGGAGCGTGGCCCTCTAGCGCGACATGGGCGTGCCTCGAGGGATATGCTCCAGGCTAATAAACTAGGCAACAACTGTTCGTAGGGGGTGACGAATTCTGACGTACGGCGCTCTAGCAGTCTCTAGTCCAGAAAAAACGGACGATCCAGCTAGTGCGTTGCCCAAGCATCATTTTCATGTTGTCGTACCCGACAGGGCAAGGAATTCCCACTGCCTGACAATCGCGGTTACCCTCGACCTTTAGCCTTGACGTCGCACAAGTTCCAAATACCGTGGCTGCGCGTTTTGGCCGTAGTCCACATCCGCCATTTGAGCTGTAGGCCATTGCTCAGCGTAGCCTAGGGCATCGCCCAAGGTCGCGATGCCGTGACTGCGCCTTTGGGCCGGGATCGATCCGCGGCCATCCCGGACTCGATGCCATGCCCTGTCGTCGCCCTCACGCGGATCGCAGGGCGACGGACGATTTTACGGCGACACGCCGCTACGTTCCAAAGCCGACGTCGCGAGACGTTGCCCGACAGCCAGCGCTAGCCGGAACGAGATTACCCCAACATCCAAGGCAACTCACGTGCATCTGTTTTCCCGGAAGTCCAAGCAACGCGCCTCCCTAGCGACGTCCCGGTCGCGCAGCGGGCGCTTCGAGCGGGCCACGATTCTGGGCGTTCATTATGTGCCGCGAGCGCTGTGCCGTGCGGCGTTTGCGGGACTCGCGATAGCGTTGATCGCGAGCCTTTGCCCGCTGGTCGTCGGCGTCCGGTCGACCGTCGCGGACGACGCATCGGCGGCGAGCTGCGTGGCGGACGACATTCGTTTTCTGGCGGCGGACGAGCGAGAGGGGCGCGGGCCGGGGACGCGGGGGCTGGAAGAGGCGGGCGACTATATCCGCGACACGTTCCAGCGGCTGGGCCTGCGCGGCGGGATGCCGGATGGTTCTTATCGCCAGCCATTTCGGGTTCCGGTCGATGCGCGAACGCTTTCGCCGCAAGCCACGCTGACCTTGCGCGGACCGGCGGGTCAGGCCTGGACCTTGAAAGGCGGGCGCGATTTTCAAGCCCTGCTGGCGGGCAGTCCGGGCAAGGCCGCCGCGCCGTTGGTGTTTGTCGGCTATGGCATCTCGGCGCCTGAGTTGGGCTACGATGATTTCGCCGGCGTGGACGTGGCGCGCAAGATTTTGGTGATCTTTCGCTACGAGCCCCAGCAGGACGATCCCACCAGCCGTTTCGATGGCAAGAGAATGACCCGACATGCCTATATCAGCACCAAGCTGGCGCAGGCCAAGCGGCGCGGCGCGGCGGCGGTCTTGCTGGTCAATCCGCCGTTCACGACGGCGACGCAGGGCGGCGATTCGCTGTCCGCGCCGAACGCTTTCGGATCGGCGCTCGAGGACGTGCCCTTCGTACAAATCAGCCAGACCGTGATCGACCGCGTACTGGCAACCGCGCCCTTGCGAGGCGCGTCCGACGCGGCTTCGGCGAATGCGGCGACTTCGGATGCGCGACCCTCAACGACGTCACAGACAGACACCTCGCCGACAGACACGCCGCAAACAGACACGCCGCAGATAGACATGTCACAGACAGATACGCTGTCAGCGGAGTCGCACGCGGTGGAAACGCCGCTCGCAGACGCACGGCCAGCGGGCGCATTTCTGGCAACGACCGCCGCCGTGGAACGGCGGATCGACGCCGCACTGCACCCCGTTTCCCAGCCGCTGGCCGGCTGGACAGCCGAATTGGAGACGGCGTTCGAGCGGGGGACGGCGCGCACGGCAAACATCGTCGGCGTCCTGGATGGCGACGGACCGGCGGCCGACGAGACGATCGTGCTGGGCGCGCACTATGATCATGTCGGCCGCGGCGAGTTCGCCTCGCGCGCGCCCAACTCGCATCAGATTCACAACGGCGCGGACGACAATGCCAGCGGAACGGCGGCCTTGCTCGAACTGGCGCGGCGGCTGGCGGGGCGATCCCATAAGCCGTCGCGGCGGCTGGTCTTCATCGGGTTCAGCGGCGAAGAGAAGGGACTGGTCGGCAGCAAACACTACGTCGCGCACCCGCTGTTTCCCCTCGCGGACACCATCGCCATGCTGAACTTCGACATGGTCGGTCGGCTGCGAGACAACCAGCTATTCGTGTACAGTGTCGACTCGGCAGACGAGTTCTCATCCTTCCTGGATTCCGCCAATCGTGACCAGGGGCTGAATATAAAGAAAGTCGGAGACAGTCCGCCGCAGAGCGATCATTACTCGTTTTACGAACGGGGTATCCCGGTCTTACACTTCTTCACAGGGCTGACGACCGAATATCACACGCCGGCCGACGACTTCGAAACCATCAACGTACCCGGCGTGGTGCGCACGATCGACTATGCGGAACGGGTTCTCGATCTGCTGCTAGCAGCGTCCGAGCGTCCGCACGCCATCGGCGGCCCAGGCGTTAAACACGCCGTGACCAGCCGCCCTTATCTGGGCGTTACCCTCGACGACGCCCCCGCCAGCGAAGGCCTGCGGATCAAGGCCGTGATGGAAAAGTCTGCCGCAGCAGAAGGAGGCCTAGAACCCGGAGATGTGATCCTGCGTCTGGGAAATTTTCCCGTATCCGACCTCGCCAGCCTGCAAAGCGGGTTGCTAAACCTGAAGCCAGGGGATAAGGTCGAGATCATGGTTCGCCGCGAGCAGCAGTCTGTCACATGCACCGTCACCTTGAGACGCTCGCCAGGAAGTTGAACGGCGGCCGGGGACGGAATGAAAGGGTGGTCGTATGGAACGACGCGAGTTCTTGCGGGCGGGAATGGCGACGTTAGCGGGCGCAGCGTGTTCGAGCGGCCCGGGCGCGGATGTCGCGAAAGCGACGGCTCGACGACGATTCCGCCTGAAGTACGCGCCGCATTTCGGCATGTTCAAGCATTCGGCGGGCAGTGATTTAAGCGACCAGTTGAAGTTCGCGGCCGATCAAGGCTTCGTCGCTTGGCAAGACAACGGCTTGAAAGATCGGCCCGTGGATGTGCAACGGCGGATCGGTCGGACACTGGATAGGCTGGGCATGGAGCTGGGCTTGTTTGTCGCCTCGACCGCCGTCCCCGGGCCGGGCGCGCCACCACACGATGCGGCGTACCAGCACGTGTTGGACGACGTTCGCGCCAGCGTCGCGATCGCCAGCCGCGTGCGGGCCACGTGCGTCACGCTCGAGTTCAGCCGGGCTCGCAACGCGGCGGGCATCGGCTTTCAAACCGGACCGGGCATGGATCTGCTAAAGCGGTGCAGCGACATCCTCGAGCCGCACGGGATAACCTTGGTCATCGAGTCTAGTCACGGGGCGCCCGTAGAATCGCCCCTCCTCGCCTTGGATTGCCCGGCGCTCAAGATCCTGTGCGACCTCGGTCGATGGAGCGCGGCGGGCAACGACTTGAACGCGGCGCTGGCGGCGCGCTACTGGCGGATCGGATACGTTCAATGCGCGGACAATCCCGGGCGTCGAGAACCCGGCACGGGGACGATCGATTATGGGCGAGTGTTCCGCGACTTGGCGGCGCGCGGTTATGCCGGAGTCGTCGGGATGGAGCACGGCAATTCGCGGCCCGGCGCCGCCGGCGAACGGGCGGTCATCGAGGCCTATGCCGCGATCGACCGCGCATAGGGCCGCCCCCGGCCGATCCACGACGAGCCCGCGCCGCGCCTCGACGACCGTGATTCGACGACCGTGATTCGACGTGCGGCGCGGCGGGCTCCCCTTGGTTCAGGCTAGCATCGCGCGGATCCTGTCGCGGGCCACGTCCAGCGCCGCGGCCACCTTCTCCGGGTGCTTGCCTCCGGCCTGTGCCATGTCGGCCCTGCCCCCGCCGCCCCCGCCGACGATCGGCGCCACGTCGCGAACCCAGTCGCCGGCGCTCAGGCCGCGTTGAACCAGATCGCGGCTCAGACCGGCCACGAGCAGAACCTTGTCATCGCCGGTGGCCGTGATGAACAAGATGGCGGTCGAGTCCGTTTTTTTTCGTATCTGATCGATCAATTGCCGCAACAGACTCGGGTTTGCGCCGGGGATCTCGACCACCATGACTTGCGTGCCGCCGATCGTCTCGGCGGCGTCCAGCACGGCTGTCGCGGACCAATCTCCGGACTGGCTCAACTGAGCCACCTGCTGCCGCAATCGGTCGACCTCGGCCAACAGCGAGTCGATTCGTTCCGGCACGTCTGCCGAGGCGACATTCAACGCTCGGGCCGCATCGCGCAGCGCTGCTTTGATCTGCGGGTACTCGGGCTCGACGTCGGTCGACGGGGCCGACCGCAAAACGTCTGCCGCCGCCCCGTGCGTGCCCGCGGCCAGGTGTTTCTTCAGCTCGCGAACCGTCTGCGTCAACTGGTATGCCGCGTCGGGAACTTGCAGCCAGCCAACGCCCAATCGGTCGGCCGCCGCGCGCAGCGCGGCTCGCGTCTGGTCGGCGTGCCGCCGCGCCTTGTCGCCGGTCAGCGCGACGATCCGTCGCACGCCCGCCGAGACGTTCTCTTCGCTGATGATCTCCAGCGTTCCCACCTGGCCCGTGTTGCTCAGATGCGTGCCGCCGCACAGCTCGCGACTGAAATCGCCCATGCTGACCATCCGCACGGGGTCCGGATATTTTTCCCCGAACAGCATCATCGCGCCCGCGGCGCGGGCCTCGGCCAGGGGCACGGTCCGAGCCTCGACCGGCTCGGCGGCCGAGATCTTCTCGTTGGCGTCGCGTTCGATCTCCGCCAACTGGTCAGCGGTGAGCGAAGACATGTTGGTAAAGTCGAATCGCAGCCAGTCGTCATCCACCTTCGAGCCTTGCTGACGGGCGTGCGATCCCAGGTTTTTCTGCAGGGCGTAATGCAGAATGTGCGTGGCCGAATGGGCGCGGCGGATGCCCTGTCGCCGCGCGGCGTCGACCCGGGCCGTCACCTTCTGGCCGGTCTGCATCCGACCCTCCTCGAGCGTCCCGACGTGCAGCAGCAGGCCGTCGTCCTTCTGTGTATCCGTGACGTGAAAACGAAAGTCCGGCCCGACGATCTCGCCGCTGTCGCCCACCTGGCCGCCGCTCTCGCCATAAAACGGCGAACGGTCCAGGACGACGACGAGCCGCTGGGGATTCTGTCCCCGCTGAACCTCGTCGCACAGCCGGTTGTCGGCGACGATGAACTTCAGCTCGGCCTCGGCTTGCGTGGTTTCGTATCCCAAGAAAGGCGTCTCGGGCAGCGCCCGCTTGATGGCGTCGACGGGGCCCCGATCTCCCATGACGATCTGGGCGGCTCCGCGAGACGTGTCGCCGTGTTCGGTCATGGCGCGGCGGTAACCTTCCCAATCGAAGGCCAGATTGCGTTCGGCGGCCATCGCCTCGAACACCTCGGGCGGCACGCCGTAGGTTTGGTACAGATCGGCGGCCTCGGCGCCGCTGACCGCGGTCCGGTTGGCCCGCGCCATGTCGGCAAAGATCGCGTCGAGCCGCGCCAATCCGGCGTCGATCGTTCCCAAAAAGTTGGCTTCCTCGTTCTTGATCACGTCCGCGACGCGCTGCGCGGTCTCGATCAGTTCCGGATACGGCGCCTTCATCATCTCGACGACCGTCGGAACCAGCTTGAACAGAAACGGGTCGCGCAGACCCATTTGATGGCCATCCAAGACCGCTCGCCGCAACAAGCGTCGGATCACATACTTCTCTTTTTGCGGGCCAGGGTACACGTTTTCGTGAATCGCCATCGTGCAGGCCCGCACGTGGTCGGTGATCCGCCGCAGACGGCGACCGTTGTCGGACGCATATTCGTAGGCTACTCCGCAAACCTCGGCAGCGGCGTCGACGATGGGCCTCAGGATGTCGATGTGAAAGTTCGTCGGCACGCCTTGCAAGCACGCCGCGGCTCGTTCCAAGCCCATCCCGGTGTCGATGTTCTTGCTGGGCAGCGGCCGGAGGTTGTCCGGCGGGTCGCCCACGCGGTTGAACTGGGTGAAGACCAGGTTCCAGATCTCGACCGAGCTGCCGAAATCGTCGTGATAGAAGATCTCGCTGCACGGCCCGCACACGCCGTCCGGCCCGTGGCTGGGCGCGTCGGCCGGCCAAAAATTATCGTGCTCGCCCATGCGTTCCACGCGGTCCGAGCTCAAGCCGACGTCGCGCTGCCAGACGTCGGCTGCCTCGTCGTCGTCCAGGTACACGGAGACGGTCAATCGCGCGGGATCGATCCCGAGCCATTGCTTGCCGGTGAGAAACTCCCAGGCCCAGTTGATCGCGTCGCGTTTGAAATAATCGCCAAAGCTGAAGTTGCCCAGCATCTCGAAAAACGTGTGGTGATAGGCGGTGCGGCCCACGTTCTCGATGTCGCCGGTGCGGAGGCATTTTTGGCAGGTCGCGGCCCGGGTGAACGTCAGTTTGACCTTGCCCAAAAAATGGCTCTTGAATTGGTTCATCCCGGCCGGAGTGAACAGGACGGACGGATCCCACGTGGGCACCAGCACATCGCTCCGCTGGCGGCTGTGGCCTCGAGACTCGAAAAAAGCCAGATAACATTCGCGGAGTTCGTCGGTTTTCATGGTCGTCGCCGTAAAGACTCGGAAGGAAACACGTTCGAGCGTAACATAATACCCGCCAAGCCTGTTTTGTACATGCCCACGGTCGGCCCCAGACGGCGATTTCCCGGCTTCGACACGGCGCGCTGCGGTCGGTCAAACCACGAGACTCCGGAGCCTTAGAGTCTCAGTTCGTATCATGCGCGCACGACGCGCGCATCTTGTACACTGGTCTGTATAGTAGGACTTCTTTTGTTCCTTGTGCCTGGGTTGCGGACGACGTGCAGAACGTTTACGCTTAGCCAGCCTTGGCTCTCCCGGTGGCTTTGGTGTTGTTGGAAAATCACTTAACGCGGGCTGTCGCCCGCAACCCAAGAATCTGTTTGGCCGAAGGCCTCTGATCACCGTAGCCTGGGGCAACGCCCCAGGGCTGGCGCCGC
>JAVYAJ010000250.1:0-3982 GCA_032229885.1 Candidatus Anammoximicrobium sp.
CGCCACGGGCAGCAGCCATCTCCGCGAGCTTGTCGATGCCTTGCTGCCATGCCGGAACGTCCGACGAAACAACGAGCCACCACGCCACTCCGCCTGCAACCACCCTCCACGTCACTCCGCCGCCGCGAGCAAGCTCCCGCCCGTTCGCCCCACCCCAAATGCGGCATGGTACTGATGGGCGCTCACTTTTCGCGTGGCGTTCGCCGACGCCCAGGCGGGCCCGGCGACCACAGCGCCAGCCGGCCGCCTTTGTAGATTCCGGGATCGAGGCCCGCCCGAGACGCTCAATGCGCGTCGGCGGCGCACGTGCTCGCCGGCGCCGTGTGGCAACACGCCTGAGCGCCAGAAACTTGGTTCCACGGCAGCTTGGCAAACAACATGCCCATCAAGCACCGATCGGTGATTCCCGCAAAGAAAAGCCCACAGCCGGCAAAGCCCGGCAGGATCAACCAGTAGGGGTTGACAAAGGCTCCCAGAGCCGTGCCAATGGCCACCATCGTGCCGATCGTCATGCGGACTTGACGTTCCAACGAGAGGGCCTTTTTGCCGCGGACCACGGGCAGTCCGGCCTGCTCCCAAGCTCGCGTGCCGCCTTCGACGCTGACCACGTTGGCATATCCCGCGCGCAGCAGCTTTTCACAGCCCTGCGCGCTGCGGCTGCCCGATTGACAGATCACGTACAAGGTCCGATCCGCTATGTCCTGTCCCGCCGCCAGCATCTCGGCATCCAACTTGTCCAGCGGCACGTTGCGGGCAAAAGCTACGTGGATCTCGCGGTATTCCGTCGGCATCCGCACGTCGAGCAACTCGATACTCTGGCCGCTCTGGACAATCTGATTCAAGGTGATCGGTGAAATCGTCTGGATGGTCATCGTTCATTCCTATGCTTGCAACAAGGGTTTTCTTACGCATTCGGTGGATGTCCGCGGCTGGTCGTCATGCCGGGCAGACGTGGCGCGCGCCGCGATTCGCCTCGTTCGCCACCTCCGCAGCATCGCCTGCGGCGCGCGGATCCACGCGATACGAATCGGACCCGTCGATCGCGCGCCCGCCGCTTCCGCGACGAACGAATCCCGGCGACGTCTGCCGCGAGATGCCTTCGCCGAACGCTCAGCGTTCGCTGGCAGACGCCAAGCGTTGCCGGCTGTGGCGTTCGATCCCGAATCGTTCCTCAATACATCGTAGAAGGCTCTTCAAGTGCAGATCCGCCACCTGATAAAACACCTGGCGACCCTCTCGCCGGCTCGCCAGCAAACCGCAGCGCTGCATAAGACGCAGGTGCTCGGACGCCATGGCGCTGGGCAGCCGACACGCGTCCGCCAACTCGCGCACGGTGAAATCCGCCTGCAACAGCATCTGCACCATCCGCAACCGATGCGGATGCGCCAACGTGCGCAAGCACTCGGCGGCCTGTGCCAAAGCCTCCAAATCGGTCAACCGCAGCGAGGTGGCTGTCATGCCCGCTTTCCTTTCGATTACGAGGTTATATCGGAACATTCCGATATGTCCACCACCCGATTTTTGCGCTTAGGGCATGCTCGGCAGAAATCCGGTGCGCCCGATCACGGCCAGATCGTCCAGCCAGGCCTCGCTCAGTGTCGACACATTGGCGTTCGCCAGCAACTGCTGGGGCGCATCCAGACAACGCTCCAAGCACAGCGCGGCCGTCTCGTCGGCGCACGCCGACGCCGCGCAGGCGGCTTGAACCGCCTGCACCAGCCGTTGGTCGCCACGAGGAGGAAGCCCGACGAGCGCGCGCATCAACTGGCGGTAGAAGTCGGTCGCCATGTCAAAGATCTGTTGCAGACGGATACGGCGCGGCGGCGCCTCTTTGCCGGCCTGGTTGACGAACGTTCCCAGCGACTTGGCGAATTCGACCGAATCCGCCCACGGATCGCTCAGATACGCCAGCAGCGACTCGCGAAACTCGCGCATCGTTTCATCGGCCAGCAGCATGGCTCGCGGTACGCTGCCATCGGCCGTAGCCGCCAACTGGCTCGCCGTCCGCGCGTCGCTCACGAAGCCCGTCGCCACCAAGACGCGCGCGACGGACTCGTCGCTCAGCGGCCGGAAACGAACGACCTGGCTCCGCGAGCGAATGGTCGGAAGCTGCTTCTGCTCGCTGGTGCTGATCAGGATGATCACCGACTTGGGCGGCGGCTCTTCGAGCGTTTTCAGCAAACAGTTCGACGCTTCGGGTTGCTTCAGATAATCGGCATCGTCGATGATGGCGATTTTGCGGCCCCCTCGCACCGGTTTCAGGGAAATGTCGTAACACAAGCCTTGTCGCATCCGGTGCTCGCGATCGCCGATCAGCGCCTCGACCGAGATCACGCCGGTGCGATCCGGTCGATCGACCAACAACAGGTCGGGGTGGGTCTTGGCGGCGGCTTGCTGGCACGCCGGGCAGTGGCCGCAGGGATCCAACATTTGCTCGGGATGGCGTTCGCACAACAGCGCCTGGGCCAGCTTCAACGCAAACGTATGCTTGCCGACGCCCGCGGGCCCGACGAACAGGAATGCGCTGGCCAGTCGGCCGGTGCCGATCGCGCGACGAAACTTGTCGACAACAGCGTCGTGTCCTTCGATCGTCTGCCACGTCATGTTGAGATGCCTTGTGCCGCGAATCCCGCGGCTCGTGATTCTGTGACCACGGTTTCAAGCCTGCTCGGCCACGAGTGTGCGCCGCTGGTTGCCACAGAGGACACAGAGGGCACAGAGAACTAAGGCTCGAGCCTCCGTGGCTACGACATGGCGAGGCCCTGCGACTTCTCCAAAATACACCTCGCTCATCCATCATGCGGCGACAAGACGCGCTCGGCCGCTCGGCGAATGTCCGCCTGCACCTGCGCGACGTCGCGTGCCGCATCGATCACGACAATTTCCGGCCGCCGCGCCGCCTCGACCAAAAATCCCTGGCGCACTTTCTCCATATAGTCCCAGCCCTGCGATTCCATCCGGTCCGGTTCGCGATTCATCCGCTGCGCCGCGATCGCCACGGGCAGGTCCAGCACGAACACGCAATCTGGTTTCACGCCATCGGTGGCCACGTGTCCGACCGCCCACACGTCGTCCGCGGCCAAGCCTCCGGCATGGCCTTGATACGCCGCGTTGGCCAGCAGGAAACGATCCGAGACGACGGTTCGGCCTGCCTCGAGCGCAGGCTGGATCAATTCTTCGACCAATTGCGCTCGCGAAGCCATGTACAACAGCATCTCCGCCCGGCGGCCGATTCGCAGGTCCGACCTGTCCAACAGAATCGACCGTAACCGTTCGCCCAACTCGGTGCCGCCCGGATCGCGGCAGGTGACGACCTCGTGGCCACGCTCGGCAAGCCACGCCACGAATAGATCCATGTGCGTCGATTTACCGCCGCCGTCGATGCCGTCAAAGCTGAAAAACATGAGGTTTCGGTCGTTCCGTGCTGTGGATCCGCCCCGGCGTCCCCAGTCTGTTGGTTCGGGTCGCTCGCCGGGGCGTCTGGGGAGGGCCGGATTTCTCCTCCGGGTTCAGGGCGTCGCCGGACGACGCGTCGCCGGCCGCGACCGACGGCTCCCGCCACCAGAATCGTGATGCAGATCGTTCGCTCTGTCAATCGGCCCAAGCGGACGACAATCCGGACGCGTCGATCCGCTACGTCCTGCGACGCCGCACGGCACGGAGGAATCGGCGGCGCAGGACGTTGACGAGGACGCGGCCCGTTTCTTTGTCCACGCCGCGCAACTGCGCCGATCGGGCGGCGCTTGAACGAAATTCAACCGCGAGCGATAAGAAATTCCAAGACTGTTTGCCCAGAGATTAGCTCGAATGTGCTATGCTCGACGGAACACTGGTACGCGCAACGCACCAACCGAGGAGAACGCGCTATGAAACGGTTGTCCCTGTACCACTAACCTCAAACATCGTGAAATTTTTGACAATGTTTTCAGGCAGCCACAGCGTTCAGTTGTTGAAGGCTTAGATGTTGTGGTGTTCAGTGTTC